>DATBQE010000027.1:0-54184 GCA_036561005.1 Burkholderiaceae bacterium
GGCCCTTTGGCTTTTGAACGAGCTTGACGCCGCCTTGGTTGCGTATCGGGCCGCGCTTTCACTTAAGCCCGATTTGGCCGAAGCCTGGTCGCGTATCGGCAATATTCTCAAGCAACAGGGACGTGTCGACGCGGCCGAAGCCGCATATCGGCAGGCAATTGCGATCAATCCGCATTTGGCGGAGGCGCAAAACAACCTTGGCCTGGTGTTGTATGCAACTGGACGAGTCGACGCCGCCATGGACGCCTATCATGCAGCGATAAACGGCAACCCCGGTCTGTGCGAAGCACACGTCAACCTGGGTAACGTGTTGAAGGAACGCGAGCAATACGACGACGCAATCGCGTGCTACCGCGCCGCGTTGACCATTGACGCGGCAAACGTGGAGGCACATTGCAATCTTGGGACGGCGTATATGGTCCAGGATCTGCTGCATGAGGCAATCGATTCCTATCGCGCTGCGCTGGCGCTTGACCCTAATTTTTTCGACGCCCATTACAATCTCGGCATTGCGCTGTGCGTATTGGGAAAATTGCGTGAATCGGTGGCGGCATACGACCGCGCCCTTGCGATCCGCCCGGATTTTGCGCAAGCGCATTACAACTCTTCCTATCCGCGTTTGTTGCTCGGTGATCTGGTTCAGGGGTTCAAAAGTTACGAATGGCGTTGGCGCGGCGGCAGCAAGAAGTTCGTGAAACGCGAATGCGAAAAGCCAATGCTGGCAGATGCCGAGATTGCCGGCCGCACGGTATTGCTGTATGCCGAGCAGGGCGTCGGCGACACGATCCAGTTCAGCCGGTATGCAGCATTGGTCGCGGCGGCGGGCGGGCGCGTCATCCTCGAAGTGCCGCAATATCTGCATCGCCTGTTTTCCTGCTTGCAAGGCGTGTCAGCATTGATTGCACCCGGCGAGCCTGCGCCAGCCTTCGACGCTTATTGCCCGCTCATGAGTCTGCCAAGCATTTTCTCGACGGTCGTCGAGACAATCCCCGCTAATTCCGCCTATCTATCGGCCGAAGACAGTATTAGCGAGTCTTGGCGTACTAAATTGGGATCGCACGGATTCAAGATCGGCATTGCCTGGCAGGGCAACCCCAATGCAACAGCCGAAAAGGGACGGTCGGCTCCACTGGCGAGTTTCGCGCCGTTGGCAAGGATTCCCGGAGTGCGGCTTATCAGTCTGCAAAAGACCCATGGGCTCGATCAGCTACAATCTCTTCCTGCCGACATGATTGTCGAAACGCTGGGCGACGACTTCGATTCCGGTTCCGACGCCTTTGTCGACACAGCGGCAGTGATGATGAATCTCGATTTGATCATTACCGTCGATACCTCGATCGGCCATCTCGCCGGGGCACTGGGTCGGCCAGCCTGGATAGCGCTGCAGATGATTCCGCATTGGGTGTGGATGCTCGACCGCAGCGACACGCCTTGGTATCCGTCGCTACGCCTGTTTCGCCAGAGTACGCGCGGCGATTGGTCAGGCTTGTTTGCCGCCATGGCGGAAGAAATCAGAACCATCATTGATGCAAAAATTTAAGGATGAAAATCATGCAAGTGGAAATTGCTCCGGGCGAACTGGTCGATAAAATCACGATCCTCGCCATCAAGCTCGCGCGCATTACTGATGCGGGAAAATTACACAACATCGAGTATGAGTATCAAATATTGACAGCGGCCCTGCCCGTGGAATTTCAACGCAATCCCGAGCTGAAGGAGCTGCAGCTTGCGCTGCAAAAGGTGAATGAGACGATTTGGCAGATCGAGGATGACATTCGCGACCACGAACGTCTGAAGGACTTTGGACCCGGATTTGTTGCATTGGCGCGCGGCGTGTATATCAATAACGACCAACGTGCGGCACTCAAACGTAGGATCAACGAATTGTTGCAAAGCGGGATTTTGGAGGAAAAATCTTACACGGCATATTGACGCCACCAAACCTGTATTGCGGCGCTAAACTTTCGCCCAGAAAATTCGGCTGTGGCTCAAAGTGACTCCTTCCAATATCGTTTTTTCCCACCTCCGCGTATCCCATTGTTAAAGTGACGGCGCAGCAACTCCGTCGTTTTCGCTATGCGTCCGCGCGAGAAAAAGTGACCGATTCGCGCGAGCGCTCAGGCAGCGTGGTTCCCTGCAATCCACGGCGCCTATGTACTGTCTAAAGCGGCCCTCGTCCTCGAATGACTCTTATCAGGATGACGATGATGGCCAGCACCAGCAGTACATGAATGAAGCCGCCAATGGTGTATGACGTCACAAGGCCGAGCAGCCAAAGAACGATGAGTATGATGGCAATTGTTTCTAGCATGATATGGATTCTTTCTTATTGGATTAGAGGTGAGCGGTGCGAACCGAAAACTTGGTTCGCGCAATGCTTCAGCTTGCTTGCGGGTAATTTCGGATATCAGACGCAATGTTGACACTTGCAGAATATGTCGGAATTATTTGGCGGTATGTGCGATATCACACGCATTTTGAATGTAGTGCGGGTGAGGACTAGCGAAGCTATTTCCGACAACGCGTGAACTTGCATCGCAACTGAAGGTAAACACTTGCGTGTTTGTCGAGATCCCTTTTGACGCGTTTCGCGTGCTTTCTGCGTGCCATGTTGGCGTGGCTGATTTTCTCGATTGCACCCGGCAAATTCATTTTTTGGAAAGGCGAATCATGAAGACCCAATATGACAATGCGGCGAGAAAGAAAATCAAGCAGACCTTGGAAGAATGGAAAGACGGCACGTTGAAAAGCGGAGCCTCGGGGAGCAAGGTGCGAAGTCAAAAGCAGGCCGTCTTGATCGGTATGTCGGAGGCACGGCGGGAAGGCGATATGGTGCCGAAAAAAAGCGGCTACCATGAAACCCCCGAAGAATCATCGACTCGATTTGAAGTGCCTGGCTACGCAACGGCGGCGCTAACATTCTCACTCGTCAGCGCCGTCATGGTATGCGGATCCCGGAAAGGTATTTGAAGCAGTTTTTGGATCTAAGTGGTGACGGGTGCCTGACGCGGTTCATTGACCGCCACTGAATTGCCACTTGTGCAGGCGGCGTCCGTTGAACTTGAAGAGGCTGATCCAAGGGCCTGTAACACGCGGTGCACAAAGCGAAGTTTTTCTTGTGCAGGCCCCGAAATTGCAAAAGGATAGGCGTCCGGCATTCCCATGCTGCGATTCAGGTTATTGATCACATAGGTCAGCGCAAACCAGTCGTCGAAGAGGTTCTTGAAGGAATCGTCTTTTGGCGGAACCAACTGAGCGGCATGCAGCTCCGGTTCTCGCGGGTGGGAAGGCGCCAGCGACACGCCACATACCCGTGCGGCTTCCAGTGTATCGATCATATGCAGGTAATGGGCCCACGTTTCCGCCCAATCTTCCCAGGGGTGGGAACTGGCATAGCAACTGATGAAATTGGCTTCCCACTCGCTATTTTTGCCATCTTGATAGTAGTGGGCCAGGCGTTCCGCGTAGTCTGCGCGTTCGTCACCGAAATGCGCTCGAAATTCTTCCAGCCATGGCCCATCGGCGATCAAACGTTCGAAATAATAGTGGCCGCTTTCGTGGCGGAAATGGCCGAGCAAAGTTCGATAGTATTCCCCGAGATCTTGGCGAAAGCGTTCGCGCTCGACTGGATCGGCTTCTTGCAGGCTTAACGTAATAACGCCTTGGTCGTGCCCGGTTACTACCTTTCCCGTGGCCAACTCCGGATCCAAAAACCGGAATGACATGGCTGGCCTGCTGTCGGTCTCGGTAGCGAAGGGATGAAGGTTCAGGCTCATCAACGAATACAGCAATCGACGCTTCGCGGTTTCAAGGTCGCGCCAATAATCGAGGTTCCTGTTGTCCGACAAGGACGGGACAACCGACGTCAAGCGGCAAGATTTGCACAACCTGTTTGCGTCATCGCCGCTCACCATCCAGTTGCAGACGCCATGATCGAGATAGTTAGCACACGGCTTGACCTGCTGTTCTTCCCGGCCCAATCTGCGCCATGTGCCATTTCCTGCGTCCTCAAAGCTCCCGATGACGTTTTCCTCTGGAAGGTAGCCAAGTTTCGCTCCGCAATGGACGCACACAACGCTTTCGAAGAAGACTTGGTGTCCGCATTTCTGGCAGTGGAAATTTTTCATGAAAACAGTTAGTCATGTGAAGGTTAATAACAACTGGCAACACATTGGCGAAGCCTGCTGCTTGAATTGTGTTGATGACTGCACGCAGATAGACTTTAAGGGCGCATCAATCGTTCCCGCAGTCCAAGGTTAAATTTTCCGACAGGCATGGCGGCAACAGCAGCTATCGTGCACAAGCATCGCTGATGAAGTGCGGCAGAGTGGGGGTGCCAAAGGTGCGGCATCTTGTCCCTAAACGATAAGTCGGCCATGGTGGCGAACCATGATCAAGGTTCTTTATCTTACGAAGGATAGTTGTACGAATGAACGGTTCTCATTCGGCGAAGAGAGGAGCGTGACATGGCAAATTCCCAAAAAATGCAGCCTCCACAGGATGGATTGCACGGTGCTGGCGATATACCGGACCGGTTGATGGAAAATGTGGAGGCCATTGTCGCGCTGGATGCGCGTGAGGCCCATCAAATGCATCCTCTGCAAAAATTATTGGATGCCCTGGGTCATTCGCTGGAACAACCATTGTTCGTTGCATTGATCGCGCTTTTTGTCGCCGCCTGGATAGTTGTCAATTTATTCGCCGGCAGGGTTGGGATTACGGCGTTCGATGCGCCGCCGTTCCCTTGGTTGCAAGGCGTAATCGGCGTGGCTTCTTTCGTAACGATGGTCCTCGTTCTGATCAAACAAAATCGAAAAGCTCAGCAAGACAGGCGTCGTGATCAATTGCAATTGCAATTGATTATGCTGACGGAGGTGAAGGTCGCCAAGTTGATCGGTTTGATGGAAGAGCTGCGGCGCGATTTGCCGACGATCGATGATCGCCTTGACCCGGAAGCCGAGAAGCTCAAGAGAGCAACCCATCCACAGGCTGTGCTCGACGCCATCGAAGAAAAATCCGATCCATCGAAAGAGTGACCGCAAGTGGCTCCTCACGAACATGATGAGTTGCCGCAATTAATTTTCCTACACATCATCGACTTGATTTCCTACAAGGGATATATTTTTTTCAACATATACTCACTTCATTGAATTTCGATATTGCCGGATGGCTGTTGATCGGGCTGTCTGGGCTGCTTCTGCGATGGGTCTTTGCGGCAAGGATGCTGCATTGAATCTAAATGGATAGCGCAATGACGAATGAAGATCATGGCTGTGCAACTTCTGGAATGATTCGTATTGTTCATTCGGTGCGAATGCATTCCCGCGATGGTAATGTTTTTACGCGCCAATCTGCGCCATCGGCGTTAATTTTGTGTCGCATGAATCGCGTCTCGCGCCTCTTTTTGTGTCTATCCCGGATCGCGGTAACTTCTAGTTCGCTATTCATGCGGCAATATTTGCGGAACATTTTCTCTTACCTTGATGTCAATACCACTGAACCTGTCTGATTGTTGGATAAAAAGGGCTGAGTAAATCGAACGAATATTGTTGATGGACAAGGGAGCGAAGGGCGCTGCGACATTCGACGAAAGATGTTGCTCCGATCGAATTGCTAGTCAACTCAAAAAGACGCACCAGGTTCCAGAAATGTATTTATCTTTTTGATGATCATTTTTGAAATTGAAATGAGTTGAACGGAACCAGACGCGCCACCGAATATCGGTAGCGCGTCAATGTTCAAACCCGAAATAAAGGAGATGCAATGCGAGTATTTGCCTCAACCCCTAATCACGCGCTGTCGCAACCGATAGTCGGCATGGGATATGCAAGTGATCGCCATGGTGTCAGTTCGGCTTTCGTCTGCAACAGCATTCTGGCCGCTCTGCCAGAGAAAGAAATGATGCTACTAAGCGATCATCTTGAGTTCGTCTATCTCGAAAGTGGACGGGAAGTATGCCAGGCAGGCCAGGATTTCACGCATGTCTATTTTCCTACTACTGCGATCATTGCCATGCTGCTGCGAACTGCAGATGGTGCCGCCATTGAAATGGGCGCAATTGGACGAGAGGGTGTGGTTGGCACCTCCGCGTTCTGTGACAAGGGCGCCCTGGGAACCGCTATCGTTCAATTCGCCGGTGGAGCCTACCGCGTCAAGGCCTCCGTGCTCGAGGAAATTTGCCGTGAAGGCGAATCCCTCCAGCCATTGCTAATGCGTTACACATGGTCTTTTCTCTCTCATGTGCTTCAGAGCTCGATGAGCGGTAGGCTCTGGACGATTGAGCAAAGGCTTTCTTGTTGGTTGCTCGAGCGCTTGGATCGTTTGTCGACCAATGAGTTGAAAACAACCCAGGAAATGATTGCCGGCATGCTGGGCGTACGCCGCGAGAGCATCACAGAGTCGATCGGTAAGTTGCGCAAAAAAGGAATGGTGCGCTGCCGCCGCGGCTCAATCACCGTGCTCGACAGGGGCCGTCTCGAACGCTTTTCCGGCGAATGCTATTTGGGCAGCGCCGGTATGGCTACCCTGTCGTGATCGAACAGGATATGGCGCGTAATGTTGTGGGATGAAAATTGTGGGATGAAACCCAGGCTTCTGCCTGTCAACCACAGTACCTGCGCCATCACTTCCTGCTTGCGGCTCGGCGCTCAATCCTCTCTCCATTGCACTTGTTCCGCTAGCGCGGTCAAACGTTGCACACGCGCTTCATTGACCATGCAAACATGGGCGATTCGCCCCGTAAGACGTTAGCGGAACAGCTTACATCCCTCATGGTTTTGCGACGCCGCGCCAGGCGTTCTCGTGACAGTCATAGGTGAGGGCGAAATTGGCAAGGTCGGCCCGACTGAAAGCGCGGAAATGTTCACATGTTGAAGTCAATCGAGCAATTGCGGTTTGCCGCATTATGCGACAATAAGCGATCTGAACATGTGTTCTCGCACGTCCGTTCGCTTCAAATCTGACATCATGAAAACATTTCTTCACGTGGGTTGCGGCCCAAAGCGCAAAGACCGTACGACAAAAGGTTTCAATTCGCCCGAATGGAATGAGGTCCGCTTCGACATCGACGTGAACGCTAGCCCCGACATTGTCGGCACCATGCTCGATATGTCGGGTGTTGCTACCGGCTCGATCGATGCCATTTTCTCCAGCCACAATATCGAACACATCTATCCGCATGAAGTGTCGCGCGCATTGGGGGAATTTCTGCGCGTCCTGAAACCCGATGGCTTTTTAGTCGTGACATGCCCGGATCTTCAGTCGGTATGCGCTCTGATCGCGGATGACAAATTGACCGAACCAGCCTATGACTCGCCGGCCGGGCCGATCGCGCCAATCGACATTCTCTATGGCCATCGTGTGTCGATGATGCAGGGCAATCTGTATATGGCGCACCGTTGCGGCTTTACTCAACGGGCGCTGGCAGGAACAATCCAGGAAGCCGGCTTTCTCAGCATAGGCAGCATACGGCGTGGAAGTCCGTATTACGACTTGTTCGCGGTGGCGAGCAAATCTGAGTTGACAGACCTGGGACTGAGAACGCTGGCAATTGCTCATTTTCCGCCTCCTGCCAACAACGGGGAGCCGAACGGATAAGGTCTAGCGGTAACGATCGAGAATATGCTTGATTGTGCCGTCTTTAACCAGATTGCGGATTGCGTCGTTGACTTCGGCAAAGGGAATCTTGCTTGCCGGCGAAAACCCGCAACGCGCGTTGAAGCTGTTGACGGTCAGTGCCGGTAATTGTCTAAGCCGCTCATCCAGTTTTTGTTCATACGCGAAAATCGCACCGTCCACCACCGCGTAGCGCACATGACCCAGGCGCAGCTTTTCGATGTTCGAGATCATGTTTGGCGCATCTTCGCGCCGGTAGCGGCCGTGAAGTTCGGCGTCGAGCTCGGGGTAGCGGTAGCCCAACACTGTGCCGATGGTTTTTCCTTCGAACGCCGCCAGCGATTTCGGCAATTCCGCACCTGCAGCGGCGACCAGGAGATTGCGATTGGGCAATAGCGGGTCGCTCCAGTTCAATTTGATGTCAGTCCATTCCGGTCGTGCATAGCAGACGCCATCGGCGCTTCCTTTCTGTAATACGGATTCGGACCTTTTGCGCGGTAAGACGATGAAGCTAGCCTTGCGGTGCAAGGCCTTGGCAATTGCTTCGCCCAAATCCTTCACAATTCCATGCGCAAGCACATCGCCGTCGATTTGCGCCAATGGCATCGATTCTTCGGCCGAGGCGATAAAGACCATATCCAAGACCATATCCGGCTCCGCAGCAAGGGGCGCAGTGCAGGGCACCGATAGGAGCAGAAGGCCGGCCCATGCAAGGGCTCGGATTCCGGATTTCGTTTGGCAGCTTTTAAGTAGGAGTTGATTCATTGAGCCTTGCTTGCGCGCCTTTCATTGTGTGGGCAAGGTGAAGGGGAACCAATTGAATCAGAGCGAGCCAGTGGCCTACTGTCGGCGCAAACCAGCGCCGACCGATGTTGCTTTTGTTGGATCAGTTCTGTATTTCGAGCGCCCGATTCAGGCTCAATGCCGCCAGCGAACATACTGCGCCGGAAAGCAGATACAGGCTCACATATGCCAGGCCGAAATGCGCAGAGAGCCCGAGTGCCACTAGCGGTGCGAAGCCTGCGCCAACCAGCCACGAAAGGTCCGACGTCAGCGCCGCTCCTGTGTAGCGATATTTGGCAGGAAAATTCGCCGTTACCGCACCGGCTGCCTGGCCGTAAGAGAGGCCGAGCAGGATGAATCCGATCAGGATGAACAGATTCTCGCCCAATACACCGCCTTCCATCAAGGTTGGAACGAATCCGCTCAAGACAGCGATCATGGCTGCGAGAAAGCCCAGCGTTCTGCGACGGCCGAAGCGGTCGGCAATCAGGCCCGAAGCAATGACGCCGCCGGCCATCAGAACTGCGCCACCCATCTGAATGATGAGAAAACCACTGATCGAGCGAGCAGAGTACAAGTGTATCCAGGATAGCGGGAAGACAGTCACGAGGTGAAACAAGGCATAGCTGGCGAGTGCGGCCAGCGCACCGATAAGAATGTTGCGCCGCTGCGAGCCGGTCATCTCAACGACGTTGGTCGGCTCCAGTTCACGTTCGTCAAGCAATTTGGCGTATTCGTTGGTCGACACCAGACGCAGGCGGGCAAACAGTGCCACCACGTTAATTGCGAAGGCACAGTAGAAAGGATAGCGCCAGCCCCAGTCCAGGAAATCTTCCGAACTGAGATTGGACAGCAGGTAGGCGAACAGACCGGCGACGATGAAAAAACCAACCGGCGCTCCCAATTGCCCAAGCATGGCATACCAGCCACGGCGATTCTTCGGTGCATTCAGCGCAAGCAAGGACGGCAAGCCATCCCAGGAGCCGCCCAGTGCGATGCCCTGGCCGATGCGGAGCAGGGAAAGCAGCACGATCGAGGCGAAGCCCAGGTGGGAATAGGTCGGCAGGAAAGCAATGCCGGCGGTAGACACGCCTAACACCAGCAGTGCCAGCGTTAATTTGAATTCCCTTCCAAAGCGTTGCTGAATCGCCATGAACAGCACCGTGCCAATCGGCCGCGCCAGGAAGGCGAAGGAGAAAATGGCGAACGCGTAGAGTGTGCCTTCCAGACGTTGCTCAAATGGAAAGAAAACTGCGGGAAAGACCAGTACCGAAGCGATGGCGTAGACGAAGAAATCGAAATATTCCGAAGCCCGGCCGATGACCACGCCGATGGCGATCTCAGCCGGTTCAATTGACGTGTGGTCGTCGTGATTATTTCGGCCTGCTTGCTTGCCGGAATTTCTTCCCGAATTGGCCAATGAAGCTGTCAAAGCAGTGCCTGCATGGGTTGTCATCTTTACCTCTTATGTCTCGATGCTATCGCTGCGCGATATTTATATTTGAATAATACTCCAGCGGCCGGCCAGTCGGGGGTGGACAAAACGTCCAATGTGAAATCAGGCGCTGTGCTAGTACATTATCACAAGTTAGTTTCACTGGAATCCGCCGAACATGATTTCCTCGAAAAAGCATTATGGTTTGCGCCTGCCCGCCGGGCTCGCGGCAGCAGGCCTGCTGTCTGGTTGCAATACGGTCGTGATGAACCCCTCTGGGGACATCGCCGCACAACAGGGGCATTTGATTGTCGTGTCAACTGTCTTGATGCTGTTGATCATTTTGCCCGTGATCGCATTGACGCTGCTTTTCGCCTGGCGCTATCGTCAGAATAATACCGCAGCAAGCTATGAGCCGGACTGGGACCACTCGACACAACTCGAACTGTTGATCTGGGGTGCGCCGCTGCTGATCATTATTGCGCTTGGCTTGCTGACCTGGATCAATACCCATACTCTGGATCCTTATCGGCCGCTGTCGCGTATCGATGCCACGCACGCTCTCCCAGCCGGCACCAGGCCGATGGAAGTCGAGGTGGTGGCGCTGGACTGGAAGTGGCTGTTCATCTACCCTGAGCAGGGTATTGCCACCGTCAACGAACTGGCGGCACCGGTCAATGTGCCGGTGCACTTCAAGATCACCGCTTCAACGGTAATGAATTCGTTTTACATTCCGGCACTGGCTGGGCAGATCTATGCCATGCCGGGCATGCAGACTTCGTTAAATGCCGTGATCAATCGCACCGGCGAGTTCGACGGATTTTCTGCCAACTACAGCGGCGCCGGCTTCTCCGACATGCGATTCAAATTTCACGCAATGACGTCGGAAGATTTTGCCAAATGGGTGGTCGCGGCCAAGGCCGGGCAGGGTGCGCTTGACCGGGAAGGCTACCTGGCCCTGGAAAAACCTTCGCAGCGAGAGCCGGCGCGCCGCTATGCGAATGTCGACTCAAGCCTGTACCACGCCATTGTCAACCGCTGCGTAGCAAACGGCACGATCTGCATGGACGCTGCCATGGCGCTTGAACAGAACGCGCGCATCTGCAAGTCAGGTGATCGCGTTGCCGACGCCGGCACTGACTCTGCGCGAACCTCCACATTACCTGCCATCGCGATGCGGCCCGAAATATTGCAAAGCCTGCCCGCAACCGGAAACTCTGGCGACTTTGCCCGGACGCGGCGATGACGCTATGAGGCCAGCTACATATCGACGTTTTGCCGGGATCGTTTTTATCCATCATGCCAATCGTTTTGGCATGGCGGCTTGATTGGAAAGTAACATGCCAGAACATATTGATTTCGCCAAACTGATTCTAGGGCGTCTCTCTTGGGACGCCATTCCCTACCATGAACCTATCCTGCTTATGACCTTTGCCGGCGTGGCATTGGGCGGCGTGGCGGTGCTCGGGCTGTTGACCTATTTCCGCCTCTGGGGCGTGTTGTGGCGCGACTGGATCACCAGCATTGACCATAAGCGCATCGGTATCATGTACATTGTGCTCGGCCTCATCATGCTGTTACGCGGCTTTGCCGATGCCCTCATGATGCGCGCCCAGCAAGCGATGGCGTTCGGCGACTCTGCCGGCTTCCTGCCGCCGCATCACTACGACCAGATATTCACCGCGCACGGCGTGATCATGATTTTCTTCGTCGCCATGCCACTAGTGACCGGCTTGATGAACTATGTCGTGCCGCTACAGATCGGTGCGCGCGACGTGGCGTTCCCCTTTCTCAATAACTTCAGTTTCTGGATGACCGCCTTCGGCAGCGGTCTGGTGATGGTGTCGCTGTTCATCGGCGAGTTTGCCCGCACCGGCTGGCTTGCCTATCCGCCATTGTCGGGCATTCTTGCCAGCCCGGATGTCGGCGTCGACTACTACATCTGGTCGCTGCAGATTGCCGGCGTGGGCACGCTGCTGTCGGGGATCAACTTGATCGCCACCATCGTCAAGATGCGCGCGCCGGGCATGAACATGATGAAGATGCCGGTGTTCACGTGGACAGCGCTGTGCACTAACGTGTTGATCGTTGCCGCGTTTCCCGTATTGACTGCCGTGCTGGGCATGCTGGCGTTGGATCGCACCTTCGGCACCAACTTCTTCACCAGCGATCTGGGCGGCAGCGCCATGATGTACGTGAACCTGATCTGGATCTGGGGTCACCCGGAAGTGTATATTCTCGTGCTGCCGGCATTCGGCGTATTCTCCGAAGTGGTTTCCACCTTCAGCAGCAAGCGTCTGTTCGGTTACACCTCGATGGTGTACGCTTCGGTGGTAATCACCATTCTGTCGTATCTGGTTTGGCTGCATCACTTCTTCACCATGGGTTCGGGCGCCAGCGTCAATTCGTTCTTCGGCATTACCACCATGATCATTTCGATCCCGACCGGCGCCAAGCTGTTCAACTGGTTGTTCACCATGTATCGCGGCCGTATCCGTTTCGAAGTGCCGATGCTTTGGACCCTGGGCTTCATGGTCACCTTTGTCATCGGCGGCATGACCGGTGTGCTGCTGGCGGTGCCGCCGGCTGACTTCGTATTGCACAACAGCCTGTTCCTGATCGCCCACTTCCACAATGTGATCATAGGCGGGGTGGTGTTTGGCATGTTTGCCGGCATCAATTACTGGTTCCCCAAGGCTTTCGGCTACAAACTCGACGCGTTCTGGGGCAAGTGCAGTTTCTGGTTCTGGACTATCGGCTTCTATTTCGCCTTCATGCCACTGTACGTTCTCGGCCTGATGGGCGTCACACGTCGCCTGAACCACTTCGACGACCCGTCATTGCAGATATGGTTCGTGATCGCCGCCTTCGGCGCCGGCCTGATTGCGCTTGGTATCGGCTCCTTCCTCGTGCAACTCGCAGTCAGCTACCGCCGCCGCGAACAATTGCGTGACGTCACCGGCGACCCCTGGGGCGGCCGTACGCTCGAATGGTCGACATCGTCGCCGCCACCGGCCTACAACTTCGCCTTCACGCCGCGCGTGCACGACATTGATGCCTGGACCGATATGAAGCGGCACGGCTACGTCCGTCCGGTGGATGGTTTTGTCGCCATCCACATGCCGAAAAATACCGGCGCAGGATTCATCATCTCCGGCCTGTGTGCGGCATTCGGCTTTGCGTTGATCTGGCAGATGTGGCTGCCGGCCATGCTCGCATTTGCCGTCATGCTCATTGCCGTTATCGTCCACACTTTCAACTACCATCGCGATTACCACATTCCTGCCGACGAAGTCATCCGCACGGAAAGTGAACGCACGCAACTGCTGGGGAGCCTGGCCTGACATGAGTACTGTTACCGCAAACACCAACGACGGCGATGTGAGTTCGCGTTACTACGTGCGCGAGCATCACCCGGAGAACGGCACGCTGCTCGGTTTCTGGCTTTACCTGATGAGTGATTGCCTGATCTTCGCCTGTCTGTTCGCCGCTTATGCCGTCATCGGCCGTAATTATGCCGGCGGTCCAACCGGTGCCGATGTCTTCGAATTGCCTGTCGTCGCGCTCAACACGGCAATCCTTTTGGTTTCATCCATCACCTACGGTTTCGCCATGTTGGAGATGCAGCGCAATCGGGTGCGTGCCACCATGACCTGGTTGGCAGTCACCGGCCTGCTCGGTGCCTGCTTCATCGGCCTCGAGTTGTCGGAATTTGCGCATTTGATCGCCGAGGGCAATGGTCCGCAACGCAGCGGCTTCCTGACCTCCTTTTTCTCTTTGGTGGGTACGCACGGTTTGCACGTCACATTCGGTATCGTCTGGCTGGTTACCCTGTTGTTCCAGCTCGGGCGCCACGGTCTCACTGAAGCCAACCAACGCCGCCTGATGTGTCTGTCGATGTTCTGGCACTTTCTCGACGTCGTGTGGATCGGCGTATTCACCTTTGTTTATTTGATGGGAGTGCTGCCATGAGCGCAAACGACGAACATTCAAACCATACACATGGGCACCATGAGACGCATGCCGACCACGGCAGTTTCAAGAGCTATGTCACCGGTTTTGCTCTTGCCGTCTTGCTCACTGCCATTCCATTCTGGCTGGTCATGGGCAAGGTTTTCGAGAAATCCAGCATCGCCGGATTGGTGCTGTTGACTCTGGCCGCCATACAGGTGGTGGTGCACATGGTGTATTTTCTGCACATGAACACCAAGTCGGAGGGGGGCTGGACCATGCTGGCGCTGATGTTTACGGGCATGTTGGTGATCATCATGCTGAGCGGTTCACTGTGGGTCATGTATCACCTTAATCACAACATGATGCCGGGCATGATGTCCGGCGCTGCAACCAGCGTCGCACCCGACCCACGCAGCCTGCCATGACGAGCGGTCCGCAAGACAAAGCGGGAGGCAATTCCCGCCGAATATTGCGGGTGCTGGTGCTTGCTTTCGGTGTTCTGATGGTGGCAGTGCTGGTTGGCCTTGGCACATGGCAGTTGTTTCGTCTTCAATGGAAGCTCAATTTGATTGCGCGCGTCGAGCAACGGGTACATGCGACGCCGGTCCCGGCCCCCGGCATCGCGCATTGGCCAAGTATCAACGCGGTGTCGGACGAATACCGGCGCGTGCAGATTAGCGGCATATTCCGAGATGATCAGGCTACGCTGGTGCAGGCCGTAACGGAATTGGGGGGCGGCTACTGGGTAATGACCCCGCTTGTCGCCACCGACGGCAGTATCACACTGATCAATCGCGGCTTTATCCCGCGTGAACAGGGCAGGGCCATAGCCTCCGGTCCCACAGGCTCGGTCACCATCACGGGCTTGTTGCGCATGACCGAGCCGCACGGCGGGTTTCTACGCCGCAACGACCCTTCGACAGGACGCTGGTACTCGCGCGATGTCGCAGCCATCGCAGCGGCGCACAAGCTTGACAATGTCGCGCCCTATTTTATCGATGCGGACGCCATGCCCAAGCGTGCAGTTGCCGATTTGGGCGCCCAGCCGACAGGCGGCCTCACCGTGGTCGCATTCCACAATAATCATCTAGTGTATGCTATCACCTGGTATGTGCTCGCGCTGATGCTTGCAGCGGCGTGCTGGCACGTTGGACAGGAAAAGACGACTGATTGAGAGCCGCCTCCGGCATAAGCGTGGTGATGGCCGGCCCGAGCGTGCAAGTGAAAATGCCCAGCAATATCGAACTACTGCCGAAGCGCTACGAGCCGATAGAACGCTGGTCGGTCGCCTCCACGTTCGAGGCTGAGGCCGGGCACAAAAACATGCTGTACCTGATTCAGCTGCGCTGGATCGCGGTCATGGGCCAGATCACCACCATCGCAGTGGTTTCCCTGTTCTTCGGTATTCGCCTGCCGTTGCCGCAAATGTTGTCGGTACTGGCTTGCCTGATTGGCTTCAACCTATTCAGCCACTTGCGCTGGCACGAGCGCGAGCAGGTAACGAATCGAGAATTGTTCTTTGCCCTGCTGGTTGACGTGGCAAGCTTGACGATCCAGCTCTACCTGACGGGCGGTATGGCCAACCCCTTCGTCTTCCTCTACTTGTTGCAGATCATCCTGAGCGCGGTATTGCTCGAAACCTGGTCGACCTGGACCATTGTCACCATCACCAGCCTGTGTTTGCCTGCCTTGGGTGAATACGCGAAGCCGCTGGAACTGCCGCCCGATCGTGTCAACGGCCTGCATGAGCTGTTCATCCAGGGCATGCTCATCTGTTTCGTGCTCAATGCTGCCTTGCTGGTCGTGTTCATCACACGAATCGGACGTAATCTGCGCGCGCGCGACGGGCAACTTGCCGACCTGCGCCAGCAGGCGGCCGAAGAAGACCATATCGTACGCATGGGCTTGCTCGCTTCAGGCGCTGCCCATGAACTGGGCACGCCACTGGCAACCTTGTCGGTGATACTTGGTGATTGGAGGCGCATGCCGGAATTCAGCCGCAACGCCGAGTTGCTCGAAGAGATCGGCGAGATGCAAAGGCAACTGCAACGGTGCAAGGATATCGTCAGCGGCATCCTGCTTTCTGCCGGCGAGGCGCGCGGTGAATCTTCCGTACGCACCACCATCAATACCTTCCTCAACGACTTGATCGAGGAATGGCGTCTGACCCGTACCATTGTCGGTTTCGGCTACGAAAACCGTACCGAGCGCGATGTGCCGGTGGTATTCGATTCGGCACTCAAACAAATGATTTGCAATGTGCTCGACAATGCACTGGAGGCGTCGCCGCATTGGGTAGCGCTGGAAGCCAATTGCGAAGCCGGCATGCTCACCTTGCAGGTGACGGACTCCGGCCCTGGATTTGCCCCTGGTTTGCTGGAGCAGATCGGCAAGCCCTATCAATCGACCAAAGGCCGTCCGGGTAGCGGCCTGGGCCTGTTCTTTGTCGTGAACGTAGCGCGCAAACTCGGCGGCGTTGTTACAGCGCGCAACCGCGAGCAGGGTGGGGCGGAGGTGAAAATAACCTTGCCTATCGACGCAATCAGCCTGGAAGAACAGGCCGACGTGGAAGCCGATTTCATTGGCAACAAAATGGGTAGAGGCGTCAATGAACACGTCAACTGAACGCCTGATCCTGATCGTTGAAGACGATGCCGCCTTTGCCAAGACGCTGGGCCGGTCGTTTGAGCGGCGCGGTTACCGCGTCCTGCTGGCCACCACCAACGACGAAGCGGGGGAATTGATGAAACAGGAACCCGGCTATGCGGTGGTCGACCTGAAGTTGCACGGCAACACCTCCGGGCTGGCTTGCGTCAAGATGCTGCACGAACACGACCCGGACATGCTGATTGTCGTCCTCACCGGCTTCGCCAGCATTGCCACCGCTGTCGAAGCGATCAAGCTCGGTGCTTGCCAATATCTGGCGAAGCCATCGAACACCGACGACATCGAAGCTGCGTTCGGCCACGTGGCCGGCAGCGCGGAAATCGAGCTGACCAATCGCGCCACGTCAATCAAGAATCTCGAATGGGAACGCATCCACGAGGTGCTGGTCGAGACGGATTTCAATATTTCCGAGACTGCGCGTCGCCTGGGCATGCATCGCCGCACGTTGGCGCGCAAGCTGGAGAAGCAACGCGTCAAATAGACGACGCCGTGTCATGGCTCAACCGGCTTTCACGCCTTGCGGTAAATTGAACACGCCATTTGGATCATACCTGGCCTTGACCTGCGCCAGCTTCGGATAATTGCTGCCGTAGTAGGCCGTTTGCCAATTGGCGATGAGCGGGTCGATATAGTTCACATAGGCGCGTCCGCTGCTCCAAGGTGCCATCACGGTGCGCATGTTGTGTTCCCAGGCTTCGTCTGCATCGACTGTTGCGTCGGGCGTGCCAGTCTGGTAGGCGTTGTAGTATTCGGCACTGAACAGTGCGCCGCGATGAACGAACGCCGTGTCGTTCGGACCGAATTTGTCGATTGCGCCGCCCATCATATCCAGAATCACGAAGCCACCCACGCCGGCCGCGTGACCGCTCACGACGGCATGCTGCAGCGCCGTGATTCCCGCCGCTGGAACGACATTGTCGTAAAAGTCCGACGATGCCGCAAATGCGTTACGCTGTATATTGCCGTCGGCCGTGGTGCCCGCGACATGGCATTGCGATATGGTCGAATTGCCGCAATTGCTCAGCATGGTATTGCGGTAGGTGTCGGTATTGATCGACGTTGATGTCGGCGTCGATTGTGTCGCAGCCAGGAAGCTAGTCCAGTAGGGCGTTACATCCGACTGGCTGCCGATGAAGACAGCCTGGAAATACAGAAAGGGCGGGACGTCAGGGTTCCAGAACGAGAAAATAACCTGGGACCACAAAGTGTCGGGAATCTGTTCCTTCCACGCTTGCCATGCGGCCATTACCTTGACCGCATCGTCGATCAGAAAACTTGCCGTGATAGTCGTGAGATCGGCCGTCGGATGCGTATTGAACGTGAACGAGGTCGCCACGCCGAAATTTCCGCCGCCTCCACCGCGCAAGGCCCAGAACAGATCGGCGTTGGTGTTCGCATCGCATGTGCGCAGGGTCCCGTCTGCCGTCACGATTTCCGCCGACACCAGGTTGTCGCATGTCAGGCCATAGGCGCGGTCCACCAATCCGATGCCGCCGCCCATGGTAATGCCGGCGATCCCGACGCTCTCGCAATTACCCGTCGGGATGGCCACGCCCTTGGCGGTCAATTGATCATAGACGTCTACCAGTCTGGCTCCGGCGCCGATGGTGGCGGTTGTGCCGTTGATTGTAATGGAATTCATCGCCCCAACATCGATCACGATACCCGTGGTGGTCGAATACCCGGCATAGTTATGCCCACCGGAACGCGGGGTGATGGGTATCTTGTTCGTCGTGGCAAAAGCCAGTACTGCACTCACGTCGGAGGCGCTTGCGCAACGTGCGACTGCCTGCGGCATGATTGCGTCGAAACGTGAATTGAAGACGTAGCGCGCCTGGTCATATTGCGCGTTGCCGGGCATGACAAGTGCGCCCTGCAACTGCGATGCCAGGCCGCTCCAGTTCGGCGCCGGCGGCACGACGGGCGCCGGCGTACCTGCGCCGCCGCCACCTCCACCGCAGCCAGCGAGCAAGGCGGCAGTGGTCGTGCCAGTGATTTCCAGAAAACGTCGACGGTCCATATATTCCCCCCAAATTGCATTCTTCGATTGCCCGACATAGACTGGCATGCGAATCGCCAACATGGCGACCGATTGATGGCCTGGTTGCGGGTATTGGTTGAACGACTATGCGTTCACGATCCATTGGCGCACGGGACAAATTGGGGGTGCCACGCTGGCGTCAAAACGGTTGGGCACATCATGGCCGACCCAGCGTGGCTTGGCAAGACTGGGAGAAAGTACAGTACCAGTTACTGCGCTCAAAATAATTAGTGTTGCGCGCCGCTTGCGTGCGGGGGATATGGTACGCCTGACGATAGACCGGACCGAGCAAAAAGACGGCGCATTGATTCAGCGCAAATGGCGCCTGGCAAAATAGATTAGAATTGGGAAGTGATGACGTTTTTTCCTCGTTTCCGCTCCTTGATGGCCTTGGCCGTCGTCTTCTGCATGCTGTTTAGCCAGCTTGCATTGGCGTCTTACGCCTGTCCAACTCAATTTTCTGCCAGAGGCAACGGCGCAGATGGTGACATGACACAAGACGCGCACCAAGGCATGGAAGATTGCCGGAATATGGACATGGAACAACCTGCGTTGTGCCATGCCCATGCAACCAATCAGGCTGAAAAACAGTCGCTCGACAAACCCGAATTGCCAGGTGCTGCACCGTTTTTGAACGCCGCGCTATTCTTGGTCGTGACTCCGCTTGATCTTGCCCTGCATGTCCAGGCTGCACCGAGATCAATGCAGGTGCCGCTTGCCGTTCCGCTACCCATTTCAATCCGCAATTGCTGCTTCCGCATTTAAATCCCCGAACCATTTGATCGTTCATCGTCGCGCTCGCTGCGCGCACGGTGTTGCTCATCGTTGTTCGGAGGTAATATGGCCTTTCCCTTTCAATTCAAAGCCGCGCGCAAAGTTGCGCGCGTCCTGTCGTATCGAACGCCGCATGTGCCAGCGATATTCGCGCTGACAGCGTTCATTTCTTGTGCTGCTGTTGCGGGCGATGCGCCGCTCACCTTGACCCGTGCACAGCAACTTGCCCTTGCCCATTCGCGCCAATTGCCTGCGCAAGACATGGCGGTTGCGGCGTCGCGCGACATGGCGGTTGCGGCCAGTCAGTTACCGGACCCTATTCTCAGATTCGGCCTCGACAATCTGCCGGTCAACGGCACTGATCGCTTTAGTGCGACGGCAGACTTCATGACCATGCGCCGTGTCGGAATTGAACAGGAGTTGACGCGCCCGGACAAGCGTCGCCTGCGCGGCGAACGCTATGAGAGGGAGGCTGACAGATCCCAGGCGCAGAAGGCAATTGTCGCTGCCAATATCGAGCGGGATACGGCACTCGCGTGGCTTGATCGTTACTATGCGGAACAAGCGGCAATCCTCGTCGCCGAACAGGCAGCGCAGGGCCGGTTGGAAGTTGAAGCCGCCGTGGGTGCCTATCGCGGCGGTCGCGGTACACAGGCGGACATACTTGCAGCGCGTAGCGCCCTGGCTGCCATCGACGACCGCGCCAGCGAGGCCTCGCGGCGCGTGCGAAACGCACAGACCATGCTGGCACGCTGGACCGGTGCATCGCCAGACGCCCCGCTCGACGGCAAACCGTCCGTCGACACCATCCGCCTAGATCCAGCCAGTCTCGACAATGCACTGTCACATCACCCCGAAATCGATGTATGGAACAAGCAGGTGGCAATTGCCGAAGTCGATGCCAGGCTGGCGCAGGCCAGCAAACAGCCTGACTGGAGCGTTGAGATCGCGTTCCAGCAACGCGGTCCGGCTTATTCCAATATGGTATCGATCGGCGTGTCATTGCCGCTGCAATGGGATCAAAAGCATCGTCAGGACCGAGAGCTGTCGTCAAAGCTCGCCACCGTTGAGCAAAGCAAGGCCGAGCGTGACGAGATGTTGCGCCAGCATGTGGCCGAAACGCGTGCCTTGATCGAGGAGTGGCAAAACGACCGGGAACGCAGTCTGCGCTATAAGCGTGAGCTCATTCCATTGGCTGCGCAGCGCATCGACGCAGTACTTGCCGCCTATCGCGGCGGCAAGGCCGGCATCGTCGACCTCCTGAACGCGCGGCGCGGCGAAATCGACACACGCATCCAGGCGCTTCAACTGCAGGCCGATACCGCCAGGTTGTGGGCGCAACTCAACTTCCTTTCTCCCAGCCATGACGAAGGCTTTGTGGCGCCGCAAATCAGCAAGGATTCTCAATGAACGCGAAATACCTGCCTGTTCTTCTCGGCGTAACGCTTGTTGCTGCCGGCGTCGGTATCTATCAATTCGGCCTGCATCAAGGGATGAAAACGGCTGCGCCCGTGGCCGCGGCATCCGCCCCAGGCGCCGCGCCGGAAAAGCGCCCGCTCTATTGGCGTGATCCAATGTACCCGACGCAGAAATTCGACAAGCCGGGCAAGTCGCCTTTCATGGACATGCAACTGCAGCCGGTGTATGGCGATGGCGAAGCCGACCAGGGCAATGTCAATATCAGTCCGCGCATGCAGCAGAATTTGGGTATTCGCACTGCCGAAGCGAAGAAAGGTATGCTCGACACAACACTGGCAGCGGTCGGTAGCGTCGCCTATAACGAGCGCGATGTCGAACTGGTGCAGGCGCGCAGCAACGGGTTTGTTGAGCACTTGTACGTGCGAGCGTCGCTCGACCCGGTCAAGAAAGGCCAGCCATTGGCAGAAGTCTATGTGCCGGACTGGATTGCGGCGCAGGAAGAATATTTGTCGGCCAGGCGCATGCAGGGAAAAGGCATGGATGCGCTGGTTGACGGTGCACGTCAGCGCATGCGTCTGGCAGGCATGAGCGATGAACAAATCCGCCAGGTTGAGAGCAGCGGCAAGGTCCATGCGCGCATCACGGTTACTGCACCGGCTGGCGGCGTGGTTGCGGAACTAAGTGCGCGGGAAGGCATGACAGTCCTGGCAGGTGCACCGCTGTTCCGCATCAACGGCTTGTCCACCGTCTGGGTCTATGCCGAAGTGCCGGAGAACGCTGCCTCCCAAGTGCGGCCTGGCATGAGCGTGTCGGCGCGCACGCCGGCGCTGCCTGGCAATGTATTCACCGGCAAGGTTGCTGCCATCCTGCCGGAAGTCAGTGCGTCAACTCGCACTCTCAAAGCCCGCATCGAGCTGGCTAACCCACGCGGCGAATTGGTTCCCGGCATGTTCGTGACACTCAACCTGAGTTCAACAGCGGGCACGGAAGTGCTGCTGGTGCCGTCCGAGGCAGTCATTCAAACAGGTACGCGTAGCGTGGTCATGCTGGCGCAGGGTGACGGAAAATTCCTGCCGACGGAAGTTGAAACCGGTCGCGAATGGAACGGACAGACTGAAATCCGCAAGGGACTGGAAGTCGGGCAAAAAGTAGTCGTCTCGGGGCAGTTCCTGGTCGATTCTGAAGCCACCCTATCAGGGGCCACGGAACGCATGGCCGATGCGACCGAACCGATTGCAGCTTCGGCGCAATCGAACTCCCTGGCAATGAATGGCATGATCCATCACGGCCAGGGCAGGGTAGAGCGCATCGCCAAGGACGTCATCACCATATCGCATGGCCGGATCGCCAGCCTTGACTGGGCGCCGATGACGATGGACTTCAAGCTCCTGACGACTGGCCTGCCGCGCAATATTGCCGTTGGTGACATGGTTGGCTTCGACATCAGGCAAGTGAAGGATGGCACGTTCGCCATCGTTGCAATCTCACTGAGTGCGGATGTGCCGAAAGCGGAAGCAGCACCGGATACTAAACCAGCCAGTAACACAGGAGCCGCGAAATGATTGCCAGGCTGATCCGCTGGTCGATCGCGAACCGCTTTCTGGTGTTATTGGCGACGGCGATCCTTGTGGCTTGGGGTATCTGGTCGCTGGCACGCACGCCGCTGGATGCGATCCCCGATCTGTCCGACGTGCAAGTCATCATTCGCACCAGCTATCCCGGCCAGGCGCCGCAGATCGTCGAGAACCAGGTTACCTATCCGCTGACTACTACCATGCTGTCCGTGCCGGGCGCCAAGACTGTGCGCGGTTACTCCTTTTTTGGCGATTCCTTCGTCTATATCCTGTTCGAGGACGGTACCGATCCGTATTGGGCTCGCTCGCGCGTGCTCGAATACCTGAACCAGGTGCAGTCGCGTCTACCTCCGCAGGCCAGGACCGCGCTAGGTCCCGACGCCACAGGGGTCGGCTGGATTTACGAATACGCTTTGGCGGATCACAGTGGCAAGATGGACTTGTCGCAATTGCGTGCTTATCAGGATTGGTTCCTCAAGTTTGAACTGAAAACCGTGCCGAACGTGTCGGAGGTTGCCAGCATCGGCGGCATGGTGCGCCAATACCAGATCCAGCTTGATCCGGACAAAATGCGCGCCTTCAATATCCCGCACGGCAGGATCATCGACGCGGTGCAGAAAGCCAATCAGGAAAGCGGCGGCTCGGTGCTCGAACTCGGCGAGGCGGAATACATGGTGCGTGCCTCCGGTTACCTGCAATCGCTCGACGATTTCCGCAAGATACCGCTGACGACCAGCGAAGGTGGGGTTCCTGTATTGCTGGGCGATGTCGCGCGCATCCAGGTCGGCCCGGAAATGCGGCGTGGCATTGCCGATTTGAACGGCGAGGGCGAAGTGGCCGGCGCGGTTGTCGTCATGCGCACGGGCAAGAATGCGCTGGAAACCATCGCTGACGTCAAAGCCAAACTGGAAAAGCTCAAATCGAGCTTGCCTCCTGGTGTCGAAATCGTGCCGACCTATGACCGTTCCAACCTGATAAAACGGGCCATCACAAATCTGCAAGGTAAACTGCTCGAAGAATTCATTGTGGTGGCCCTGATCTGCGCCATCTTCCTGTTTCACATGCGTTCGGCGCTGGTGGCAATCATCACGCTGCCGGTCGGCGTCCTGACGGCATTCATCGTGATGTATTACCAGGGCGTCAATGCCAATATCATGTCCCTGGGGGGCATTGCAATTGCCATCGGCGCCATGGTTGATGCGGCGGTGGTGATGATCGAAAACGCGCACAAGCATATCGAGGCATGGAAGCATGACCATCCTGAGCAAGCGTTGGCCGGCGACGAACAATGGCAGATCATTGGCGATGCTGCCGTTGAAGTCGGGCCGGCGCTGTTCTTCTCCTTGCTGATCATCGTCCTGTCGTTTATTCCGGTGTTCACGCTGGAGGCACAGGAGGGCAAGCTGTTTGCGCCGCTGGCATTTACCAAGACCTATGCGATGGCTGCGGCGGCGGGCCTGGCGGTCACCTTGATCCCGATACTGATGGGCTATCTGATTCGCGGACGTATTCCCGAAGAGCAGAGAAATCCGCTTAATCGTTTCCTGATTGCCGTCTATCGGCCTATGCTCGATCTGGTTTTGCGGTTTCCCAAGATGACACTGGCCGTCGCCGCCCTCGTCGCACTCATGACGATATGGCCGATGTCTCGATTGGGCGGCGAATTCATGCCGCCGCTCGACGAGGGCGACTTGCTGTACATGCCATCGGCCTTGCCCGGCATCGGCGCAGGCAAAGCCGGGCAACTGCTGCAGCAGACCGACCGCCTGATCAAGACCGTGCCCGAGGTGCAATCGGTATTCGGCAAGGCGGGCCGCGCCGAATCGGCGACCGACCCCGCGCCGCTGGAAATGTTCGAGACCACGATCCAGTTCAAGCCGCGTGACCAGTGGCGACCCGGCATGACGACCGACAAGTTGATCGAAGAACTGGATCGCATCGTCAAGGTGCCGGGTTTGTCCAATATTTGGGTGCCGCCGATTCGCAACCGGATTGATATGCTGGCCACCGGTATCAAGAGCCCGGTCGGCGTCAAGGTGGCCGGGACCGATCTGCACGAGATTGATCGCATTACCGGAGAGATTGAACAGGCGGTCAGGAAAGTGCCGGGCGTGTCGTCGGCGCTGGCCGAACGCCTCAACGGCGGGCGCTATATCGATGTGCATATCGACCGCACGGCGGCGGCACGCTACGGCATGAACATCGCCGACGTGCAAAGTATCGTCTCGGCCGCTGTCGGTGGTGACAATATCGGTGAGACGGTCGAAGGCTTGCAGCGCAATCCGATCAACGTTCGCTACCCGCGTGAGTTGCGCGACTCATTGGAAAAACTGCGCGAATTGCCGGTATTGACCGAGCGCGGCGCGCAAATCCGGCTGGGAGACGTGGCAGCTATCAGTATTACGGATGGTCCCCCGATGCTCAAGAGCGAGAATGCGCGGCTGTCAGGCTGGGTGTATGTCGATATCCATGGCCGCGATCTCGGCTCCGCCGTGCGGGATATGCAACGCGCCGTGGCAACGGAAGTGAAAACGCCGCCCGGCTATTCGATATCCTGGTCCGGGCAATTCGAATACCTGGAACGTGCAACGGCCAAGCTCAAGATCGTCGTGCCGGCAACCTTGTTCGTCATCTTTGTGCTGTTGTATCTCACGTTCAAGCGCTTCGACGAAGCGGCGCTGATTATGGCGACCCTGCCATTTGCGCTGGCCGGCGGCATCTGGCTGTTGTGGCTGCTTGGCCATAACCTCTCGGTCGCCGGCGCTGTAGGTTTCATCGCCCTGGCCGGTGTTTCAGCAGAGTTCGGTGTGATCATGCTGCTTTATCTGAAGCATGCGTGGGACCATCGTCTGGCACTGGGCAAAGGCGGCGAGTCCGATTTGCTCGACGCAATTCGTGAAGGCGCGGTGCTGCGCGTGCGGCCGAAGGCCATGACGGTGGCCGTCATCATCGCCGGACTCGTGCCCATCATGATCGGTTCCGGCACCGGTTCGGAAGTGATGCAGCGCATTGCCGCCCCAATGGTCGGCGGCATGATCACCGCGCCCTTGTTGTCGATGTTTGTGGTGCCGGCGGTCTACCTGTTGTTGCGGCGACGGCAAATACGGCAGAATGCGCAATGAAACTGTCTGTCGGCCTACGCCGGTTTGTTTCGGCGAGCACGACTTGGTAAAATGCAAAACGGTGGGCAAAGCGGCGAGCACCGCTGCCCGCGAACATTAAATCACCCCCACATGCCGATAACTATAAGAGGACAATAACCGTGATTAAATCCGTGACCAAACCCAAACACCGCCTGCTTGCGCCCCTGTTGGGCCTGGTTCTCATGTTCACAGCGAGCCTTGGCCATGCCGTCATGCCGGCCGGGCCGGCAACGCTGCGCGTCGACTACATCCACAGCGGTACCTCCAAGACCGAAACCTACGCGATCGACCGCGTGGTGGTTGAACCGCTGTCGTGGCCCGGCAATCCGGCGCGCGCACTCGACAACACCAACCTCGGCAACAACAAGGTCGAAGTGGTTGACGCCAAGACCGGCGAACTGTTGTACTCGCGCGGCTTTTCCACCATCTTCGGCGAGTGGAGTTCCACCGAAGAAGCCGATCATGTCACGCGGGCCTTCCAGGAATCGGTACGCTTTCCCAAGCCGCTGCATCCGGTGCACGTACGCATTCTCAAGCGCGACGCAGACAATGCCTTCGTGCCGGCCTGGACGGTCGACGTTGATCCCGATGCCCAGGATGTGATCCGCAAGCAGGGTCCGGCGCCGGCCAAGCCTGTTCCCATTCGCGTCAATGGCCCATCGAGCGACAAGGTCGACCTGCTGATCCTGGGCGACGGTTACACCAAAGCCGACATGCCCAAGTTCCTGGCGCAGGCGCGCCGCATGAGTGATCACCTGTTTGACGTATCGCCATTCCGCGAGCGTGCCAAGGACTTCAACGTCTGGGCCATGGCCGTGCCGACCGAGGAATCAGGTGTGTCGCGTCCTTCGACAGGCAAATACCACGCATCACAACTTGGCACGCGCTACGACATCTTTGGCAGCGAACGCTATGTGTTGGCACTCGATAACCGGGCTCTGCGTGAGATTGCGCAATACGCACCCTACGAATTCATTGAAATCCTGGTCAACAACGAAACCTACGGCGGTGGCGGCATCTTCGGTCAATTCAGCACTGCGGCAGCCGGCAGCGATTGGGCCAACTATCTGTTTGTGCATGAATTTGGCCATCACTTCGCCGGCCTCGCCGATGAGTACTACACCTCGGATGTAGCATACCAACCGACCGGCGCAAGAATTGAGCCCTGGGAACCCAATGTCACGGCGTTAAAGGACCCCGCCAACCTAAAATGGAAGAGCCGGGTGAAAGAAGGCACGCCCTTGCCGACATCGTGGCCCAAGGCGGTCTTCGAAGAGGAGGCGCGTGATTTTCAGAAACACCGCAAGGCCCTGCGTGACGCCAATCGACCCGAGACGGAAATGAATGCCTTGTTCCGTCAGGAGCTTGTGCGCGAAAATGCCCTGTTCTCACTCGATCCGAATTTCCATACCGTCGGCGCATTCGAGGGCGCAAATTACGAAGCAACCGGTTATTATCGCCCCGAGATGCAGTGCATCATGTTCAACCGTGGCGAACATTTCTGCAGCGTGTGCCGTGATGCGATCAGCAATATCATCGATTTTTATGCAGGCCCGGCCGCCGCAAAATAAATGTTGCATCAGGTTGGGCCGAAAGGTCCAACCGTTGTCGATTGCATGTGAGTCGACGTTTTAGTCGACGTTTTCCGACCCAGTCAAACCCGCTTCACAATTGCCGGGCGCATAGCATGCTCGCCAGGCATTGTTCAACGCCTGACAATAGATTCTGCCGGCCAATTACTGATGTCCCGCTCGTCCAAGCCCGTGTGTGGCTTGGCTACATCGGCTGCAGGAAATGACAGGCTGCCACGCGTCCAGGTTTCGACTACCCTACGCAGGGATTTTATTCGCTCCAATTGCAGCGACCGCCGCAGGTTGGAACGTGTATCGCTTGCATACCATTAACAGCAGGAAATTCGACTCATGCAAAAGACAATATTCATCACCGGCTGTTCCAGCGGCATCGGCGCGGCCATGGCAAAAGAGTTTCATCGGCGCGGCCACGTCGTCTATGCCACTGCCCGCAAGCTCGATAGCCTTACCGAATTGGCTGAAGCGGGCATGCGCACGCTGGCCGTCGATGTCAACGATGACGAGAGTATTGCTGCAGCGTTTGCTGTTGTCGCCAGCGAGCGCGGCCAGATCGACGTGCTGGTCAACAATGCCGGGTTCAGCCAGGTCGGTGCGCTGGTCGATCTCTCGCGCGACGATTTGCGCCGCCAGTACGAGACCAACGTCATCGCTCCCGTGGCCGTCATTGGCGCCGCATTGGGATTGCTGCGTGCCGCGAAAAAGCACAGCGGAATCGATGCCGTCGTGGCCAACCTCGGCAGCATCGTCGGGCTGGTAGCCACGCCATTCGCCGGCGCGTATTGTTCCAGCAAGGCCGCCATTCATTCCTTGTCAGATGTTCTGCGCATGGAACTCGCGCCATTCGGCATCAAGGTCATGACAATTCAGCCGGGTGGAGTGCAATCGAGTTTCGGCTCGCACGCCGAGGCGGCCATTCGCCTGCCTGCCGATTCGCTCTACAAGCCGGTGGAACATGGAATTCTTGCGCGCGCCAGAGCAGGGCAGCGGGGCGCAACACCCGCTGAAGAGTTCGTGCGGCCGATTGTCGACGCCCTTCTCGCAGGCAAACACCCAGTGATTCGCGGCGGGAAAAACAGCTTCCGCTTGCCCTTGCTGAAGAAATTGTTGCCGATTGCGACCCTGGACGCCAAATTGTCGGCGCTGTTTGGCCTGGATAGGCTCAAGGCACGTTGACCCGCATCGCGGCGGACGGTTATTTCTGCAAGGCAGTCGAGGTTTTTTCGGTCCGACTCGATTGTGACGATGTGTGCACGGGCATAGTTTGTGCCTAACATCTCTTTGATAATTTAAATTGTACGCAATTTAATTGTGTGCTATATTGATGCCATGGTACATAAAGAATCCTTCCCCGATAGCGCGCTCAGGCTCGACAACCAGTTGTGTTTTGCCTTGTATTCGGCATCGCTGGCCATGACCAAGCTTTACAAGCCGTTGCTTGAGCCCTTGGGCGTCACCTACCCGCAATACCTCGTCATGCTGGTGTTGTGGGAGAGTGATGGCGTCATGGTTTCTGAAATCGGTGAACGCCTGTTCCTCGATTCCGGCACCCTGACACCGCTGCTCAAGCGTCTGGAAACAGCCGGCTTGCTGACACGGCTGCGCGATGCGGACGATGAAAGGCGCGTTCGCATCAAACTCACTGCGGCCGGCCGGGCGCTGAAGAAACAGGCTGCAGAAATTCCTGCCTGCATCCTGGAAACGACTCAATGTACGCCCTCGACACTGCTTTCCCTCGGTCAGGATATCAAGGCGTTTCGCGATCTTTTGATGCGCCGTCCCTGGCCAACTCCAACCAACCCTGATCCACATCAATAAAGGAATTGACATGACTACCAAGCTCGACAAAGTTCTCTACACAGCAAAAGCCCACACCACCGGCGGCCGCGACGGCGCCTCGGTCACCGACGACGGCCTGCTCGACGTCAAACTTTCCCTGCCGAAAGCCATGGGCGGCGCCGGCACGGGTACCAACCCAGAGCAATTGTTTGCAGCTGGCTATTCTGCCTGCTTCATGGGCGCGCTCAAGCATGTTGCCGGCATGAAGAAAGTTGCCGTTCCAGCAGATGCATCGATCGACGCCAGCATCGACATCGGTCCAATTCCAGCAGGTTTCGGAATTGCTGCCAAGCTGGTCGTCAGCCTGCCCGGCCTAGATCGCGCGGTCGCACAGGATCTGATTGATACGGCACACAAGGTTTGCCCTTACTCGAACGCAACACGCGGCAACATTGAAGTGGAATTGACGCTGGCTTGATTCTTTACCGGCAATAGCTGAGACCCCGCACCAGGTTCATCCGGGTGCGGGATTTTTTCGTTTGAACGATATTGAGTGCAGGCTCTTGCCGTGCATTCTTGTCATGCACTGAAGGACATGGGAATATGGCGCATCGCCCTGCGCGCGAACACCGAACTGGTCGCCAATTTATTGTGTCGAGGAGCTTGTATGCAATACGTCAATGCGGAAGAAATCGTCATGAACCTATCCGGCCCAATGCGGCGTGCACTGGCACAAGCTGTGGCCGAAGTTATACCCGATCAGGAATGTGATGAGGCGTTACTCTACAAGGCTTTTGTGAAAGCCGTGCGCAAGCAGTGCGGTACGTGGGTTACCGTTCCGGACAAATGCGTGAGAGATTAGCTCGACCTCGTCATGGCACGCCGTACCTTGACGGCGGCAAAGCCAGATCAACCTGCCGATGCTTGTTCGCCATAGCTTGCCGCCACAGCGTGCTGCTTATTTTCGATCGATCTGAATATTTTCTTTCGTACCGCTATTCGATACCGCAAACATGATGCCGCAACCAATGGCAATCACGACGGCGATGATCGTCCACGTTGTGCCGATATCGGCCAAGATTCCAAGTTTCCACAGAGCGGCCAAAACGCCGCCAACCAGCACCACAAAACCTACCAGATACATGCCTGCCCATTTCATGATGAACCTCCTGTGTCATGCAATTTTCAAATCCGAAATAGTGCAATTTGACGTGCAACGGTGACGCCATACGGCCAAAAAGCCTGTTGGCGCACGCATTGCCGATCCAAACAGGGTACGTGTCGCGGTCCATTCGTTCTGTGCGCTGGCGCTCTGACAGCGTACAAAAACGAGTGTTGTCGGTAAAAAATTCTTGTCGAGTCGAAATAGCTCCAGGAAACGTTGGGTACGCCAAGCCGACGATTCCTTGCGATCAGTTTACCGAAACAGATGCTGCCCGGCGTCAAAAAGACGCCTGGTGTTGAAGGCATTGCAAAGTTGATCGATTTTCCTGCGGCATCCCCGACCCCGGTCGTGGTCTGGAGTAGGGCTGCATGTTCTCTGGTCCAGGTCGTCTCCATTTTCCGCGTAAGGACTGAATTTCATGTAACGATGGACCGTGATATGATGCGCTTTGCCATCCGACAAGAAAGACGTCATGCGTTACGTTGCCATGCTTCTCGTCCTGTTCTTTTCTCTTGATGCCATGGGGGAACACCTGGCCCTCTTCACCGAGGAATACCCGCCTTTCAACATGAGCGGTAAGGACGGCAAGGCCATTGGCGTCTCGACTGAAATAGTCCGGGAACTGTTGAACGAAGACCACCTCGACTTCGATATCAAGGTTGTGCCTTGGAAGCGCGCAGTCCTCGAAGCGGAACTTGTGGCCGATACTTGCGTATTCTCGATGTCAAGAACGGCGGAGCGCGAGTCGAAATATCAGTGGGTGGGTCCTCTGGTTGCAAATGAATGGGCAATATTTGCCAAGTCCGGTGCGCCAACTTACCCGAGTGCGATTGGCGACGTGAAGAGCAGCCGAATCGGCAGCTATACGGGGGACGCCATTGTCGAATATCTTCAATCGCGCGATTACCACGTCGATGAGGCCCAAAGCGACGATGTCAATCCAAATAAGCTGCTCAACGGCAGAATCGATTATTGGGCGACAGGCAAGCTGATAGGGCAATACCGCCTCAGACAGCAGAAAATTGACAACATCCAACCGATCTTCGTTTTCAACAAGACCGATATGTACCTGGCCTGCAACGGACGCACTTCCCCCGCACTGATTGCGCATCTGAACGCCACATTGTCCGATATGCGTCGTCATGGCGCGATAGACAAGATCTATGCACGTTACGGATATTCGCGATGATCGCGGTTGCACGGTTTGTGGGCGCTTGATCTACCGCAATTTCTTGCAGGCGTGTTTGCGTTATAGTGTGACGATTGAATGCATTCCTCTCTGAAATTCACCGCCGCAAACAGCCAATTTTAAATGCCGATTGCCTACCTCAGCCAACTGACCGCCAAGCCGCGAACCAGTGAGGCCAACCTGCATATCGGCATCGTTCTCACTATCGTCGCCGGGGCGTTGAATGCAGGCGGATTCCTCGCGATCGGCCAATACACTTCGCACATGACCGGCATGGTCTCGACATTCGCCGACCAAATCGTGCTGCACAACTTCGTACTGGCTACCGTCGCCCTTGTCTCCTGGCTCGCGTTCGTCTGTGGTGCAGCCACGACCGCGATTCTCGTCAACTACCAACGCCGCCGCCGCGTAGCGAATATCTACGCCGTGCCGCTTCTGATGGAGGCGGCATTGATCCTTCTTTTCGGCAGTTTCGGCGGCACCCTGGAGCGGCACGAATTCGGCGACGTTTCGTTGGCTGTAATTACCTTGTGCTTCACAATGGGCTTGCAAAACGCTTTGATCACCAAGATATCGCGCGCGGAAATACGCACCACGCACGTCACCGGACTCACTACGGACATGGGCATCGAATTGGGCAAACTGTTTTATTGGAATCGCAGCAGAGCCCATAATGTCAGCAGCACTCACGATACGGATGGACAGCACGCGCGAGTCGCCGTCATTGCCAATCGTGGCAAGCTGCGTGTGCATGCGACCCTGATTGCCTCATTTGTGCTCGGCGGCGTGGCCGGCGCATTCGGCTTCAAATATCTGGGCTTCATCTCGGCTGCACCGTTGGCGCTGGCGCTGGCAATTATTGCCATTGCACCTGCCTTCCATCGTGCGGGCGCGCAAGAGAATGTGTGAACGCGATTCCTGCAAGGCCAGCCGCTACACCTTCTTGACGAACTCCGATTTCAAACTCATCGCGCCGAATCCGTCGATCTTGCAATCGATATCGTGGTCGCTATCGACCAGGCGAATATTCTTGACTTTGGTACCCATTTTCAAGACGCCGCCCGAGCCTTTCAGTTTCAAATCCTTGATTATGCTGACCGTGTCGCCATCATGCAGCACATTGCCCGAAGCGTCGCGATAGACTCGGGTAGCATCTTCGCTCGTCCCCGCAGTGGCGCCGGCGCTCCACTCATGTCCGCAATCGGGGCAAATCAATTGGCTTGCGTCTTCATAGGTGAATTCGGACTGGCATTTGGGGCAGGGTGGCAGGGTGCTCACGGTTTTGTTCCTTTGCAGCGGATGCTTGGTCAAGCGGGGAGTATAGCCTGTGCATGCGCGATAACAGCCGATTCACCGTTCCGACGGGCGATGTATTGCCCGTCTAAGTATGGCAAAGCCACGAATGACATCAATTAATTCAATGAAATCAGTTGTTTGAGTCTATTCCATCAAAGACTCTGAAAGCGATTCGACGCGCGACATTGATCCGTGCGAATTGCGCGTGAGCCGTCCCCTGTCACATCTGTCAGGTACTTATAAGAAGTGCGATGCGATAAATTGCCCAAAATTGGGCAAAACGATGACGAATCACCATGCTCTATCTTTCATGCCGAATACAATCCGGAGACACCATGCCAAGTGCAACGACCAGCAGCACCAGCAGCACCAGCAACGCCGCCGCCATTGCCGCAGACAAGAAGAACATTCTCGTCATCCTTGTGGATCAATTGCGCTTCCCGCGCTTTTGCTACGGCGCGGACGGGGGCCTTTTGCCGGAGCTTAAGAACATTCTCGGTTTCCAGGGCGAGACCGACGGCGACAATGCCTATAGCCATTTTTTTCCGGGCCTGTGGTCGCTGCGCAAACACGCCGTGGTGCTGCGCAACCACACCATTGCCGCTTCTGCCTGCACGCCCAGCCGCGCCGCCATCATGACCGGTCAATACGGCACACGTACCGGCGTCACGCAAACCGACGGCCTGTTCAAGAATGCCGACGCGCCCGATTTCCCTTGGCTCGCAGCGGACGGCGTGCCTACGGTCGGCGATTGGTTCCGTGGCGCAGGGTACCGCACCCATTACTTCGGAAAATGGCACGTGAGCAATCCGCCGGGCCACACCTTGCAGCACTACGGCTTCGACGACTGGGAACAATCCTGGCCCGAGCCGCACGGTGCCAGCATCAACAACCTTGGCGCCTACCGCGACCATGGCTTTGCCGATCTGGCCTGTACCTTCCTGCGTAACGAAGGCCTCGGCGTGGGCTACAACCGCGCCCTGGCCCAGCAACAGGCCAGCGCGCCGCTCGCTTCCGGCCCGTCCACCACGCCCATGCCGTGGTTTACCGTCGTCTCGTTTGCCAACCCGCATGATATCGCGGCCTATCCGGCCCTGGTGCGCGGGCTCGACCCCAACGCACCCAAGCTCGGATCCTTGCCGGTGCCGCAGCAAGGCACGAGCAGCACGCCACCCATCGCCGGCACCTTCACCTTTGCGCTCAACCCAAAAGGTTTCCCGCAAGACAATGCGCAATTGCCACCCGGCGTGGATGAAAATCTCGCCAACAAGCCGGCTTGCCAGTACGACTATTCGTACAAAATGGGACTCGCCTTGGCATCAAAGACTGCGGAAGGCGTCAAGGCGGCCATCAACGGCATCGATGCGGTTAATCTTGCCATCGAGGGCAGCATTCCGTTCCAGTTCGCTGCCGAGCCGAATGAAGCTGCGCTCAAGTTCATCCAATACTATGCCTGGCTGATGCAAATGGTCGACGCCCACATCACGCGTGTGCTCAAGACCCTGGACGAAGTCGGCCAGCGCGATAACACCATCGTCGTGTTCATGGCCGACCACGGCGAATACGCCGGCGCCCACAACTACATGATGGAAAAATGGCACACCGCCTACCAGGAAGCCATCCACGTTCCGGTGGTCGTGCAATCGCCCGCCATCAACCCCGGCGAAGACATGCGCCAGATCGACACCGTCACCAGCCACGTCGATATCGTCCCGACCTTGCTCGGACTGGCCGGCATTCACGAGCACGAGATCGATCACATCCGCAAAAAATTGTCGGATGACCACATGGTCCCCGCTTTCCCCGGCGTAGACCTTACGCCGGTGATCAAAGGCGAAACGAAAATTGCCACCGAACCAGACGGCACACCGCGCGAAGGTGTGCTCTTCATCACCGATGATGAAATCACTGAGCCACTGCAACGTGGCGGCGCTTACCAGATCTCCAATGACGAATCCTACGCAGTATTCCTGCAAGCGGTAGACACCGTGCGTACAGGCACAGGCCCAGGTCCCAACCCGCCGCACGTCGAAGGCCTTGCCCCCGGCCCCGTGCGCCAACCCAACCACGTGCGCTGCGTACGCACGGCAGATTGGAAGCTGGCGCGCTACTGGGACCCGAGCGGTAAGGAGCGCGACCAGTGGGAGATGTACAACCTCGCAACGGACGCCTGCGAATTCACGAACCTGCTGGTCACGGACGCGGTTTTTCCTACGCCGATCAAGGACTTGCCTGAACCTTATACGCAGCAGGGGATTAAGGAGACGGCAGAACGCCTGCTGGCGCTGTTGCAGAAACTGGAGCTTACGCAATTGGGCTACAGCAGCTAGGCGGAAATTCGAGCTTCTGTCCTTTTTTGCTTGATGTCAGGATGCATACCAACGATTGCTGGTGAAGGCAATGCCGGTTGCTTTACAATGCCCGGCATATGTCAATTCGTTTGACGCGCGATTGGAAAATTCCCGGCGGATCGAAACGACAAACAAGTAATCGGAGATAAGCCCATGCTGGAAAAATGTCGTATGCTGCTCATCACGGCGCTGCTCTTGTCGAACGCCGTCCGTGCCGAGGCGCCACTGGAAATAAGTTATGCGCACAATGCCGTCAATGAATTGCGCGCTGGCGAGCAGTTGAATCGTTTGGTTCAAACCTATGATTTGTCGAAATGGCTCGTCACAAAGAAAGTGGTCATTGATAACGAGGCGATACCGCACAGCCATCCTGTATTGACGCTGCATGCGCGGCACCTGCGCGACGATGAATTATTGCTTTCGACATTGGTTCACGAGCAAATGCATTGGTATATCGCGGCGCATCGGCACGATGCCGAGGGGGCCATTGCAGAGTTGCGCACACTTTATCCCGACATACCGGTTGGTTTTCCGCAGGGCTCCAATGATGCCGAAGGAAATTACGAACATTTACTGGTTGTCAGCCTGGAATGGCGGGCGAACAGGGAATTGCTTGGCGAATTGAGAGCACGCCAGGTCATGGAGTTCTGGGCTACCGATCATTACACCTGGATATATCGCACGATATTGGATCACCGCAGGCAGCTTGACGACATCCTGCGCGCCCACCACCTGATCCCCGGCGCGTGATTTTGAGCGCGCCGCTTGCGCACTTATCGTGAAGGCGGTTAGTTTGAGCATCGACCGCGCCCGCGCCAAAATTGTTTTGGCGCGGGCGGCAAGTTGGCTATTTCATGGCGAAAATCAGGCTTGCCCAAGCAGGCTGAATCCATGCGTAAAGTGCTTGTTTTTGAACGCATAGGTAATCCAAACCATGGCAAATGGTTCCAGCAAGCGGCTGGCGCTTATATCGCCCAGGTCTATCGGCTTGCGCCAACCGAATTTGCCCAATATCGCAGCGACTTCTTCCTTGGCGGCGGCATCGTTGCCGGCGATGATCATGTCAGGCGTGCCATCGGCAAACTTCGGATGCACCATGTGGTTCGCGCTGATGATGTTGAAGGCCTTCACCACGCGGGCGCCCGGTAGCAGACGTTGGACAAGTTCTCCTGCCGAGTCGGTGTGGCCGAGCGCCATCTTTGGCGAGCCGGTGGAAAAATCAATGGGATTGGTCGCGTCAATGACCACTTTTCCTTCCAGATTGGTTGCGCCTGCCAGCTTCAATGCCTCCTGAACGCCGCCGTAGGGCAGGGCGACGAAAGCAAGGTCTGCCGACTTGGCTGCTTCTGCAAAAGAATCTGCACGCGCTCCGGGGACTGCGGCAAGCGCTTCCTTGCTCTTGGCGCCCGCCGTATCGCGCGTGCCGAAAATTACTTGGTACCCGATTTCGGCAAAGCCCTTTGCCACTGCCACGCCGACGACGCCGTTACCAAGGATTGCCACTGTCTTTGTCTTCGCATTCATGATTACGCTCCTTAAGTTGTTTGAGTGAGCGTATTGTGCAAGGGATTTTTGATGAAGATAAGTATATGATCTATACTTAGAATATCAACTTAAAGTTGCTAATTAATGGATTATGGATTCTTCTGGACGTGTCCCTTCCATCTTGTCGTTCGTGCAAGCCGCCGAACATGGCAGCTTTGCCGCTGCGGCTCGCTCCTTGGGCATTTCGTCAGCTGCGGTGAGTAAAAATGTGGCGAGCCTGGAGCGCGCACTTGGCGTGCGGCTGATGAACCGCACCACGCGCTCACTGCAGATGACGGCCGAGGGACAGGCATTCTTCGAGCGCGCCCGTATTGCTATCGACGCGCTGGACGAAGCGATCGACAGCGTCGCGGCGCAGCGTGCCGAACCGGTGGGGCGGGTGCGGCTTTCCACGAGCAGTGCGTTCGGCAATCAGTACGTTCTGCCCGCATTGCCCGAATTGATGGCGCGCCATCCGGCTTTGCGCTTCGAAGTGGATTTCGACGATCGACGCGTCGATTTGGTCAAGGACGGTTACGATCTGGCTCTGCGCGGTGGCAGGGCGACCGATTCGAGCCTCATTTCGCGTCGTGTCTGCACGCTGTTCACGGTGCTTGTAGCGTCGCCGGCCTACCTTGCTGCGCATGGCGTACCGCAAACGAGAACTGACCTGCTGAACCATCGTTTGATCGTGATCCGCTTCCTCAACGGAAGGCGCCTACCATGGCATCTGAGTGGCCCAGACGGCTCACGCGAAGAGTTCGCACCGCCATCGCCTATCCTAACCGTGTCGGCGCCGGATGCTGCTGTCGAGGCTGCCATGCGCGGCATAGGCATTGCGCAAGCGGGTGTGCATCATGCCTGGCACTTACTGCGCGATGGTCGTTTGAAAATTGTGATGCCCTCCTACTACGACGCCGGCGAGAGCGAGCTGTCGCTGCAATATCCGCATCGAGCACTAGTTGCGCCGCGCGTCAAGGTCACGGTGGAATTTCTGCTGGAAAAGCTGGGGCAAGTTGAATCGCTGCATGCAACCCCGACGTCCTTGCATGAATTTGCCGCGTGATCGGTCCGATTTGACTGGGCCGGTGTGCGACGAGGAAAATTGAGCTGTTCGACATACTGCCAATTCGTAGATGTCAACGAGATCAAGCATGCCTATGCGCAGCAGCGCAGGGCCTGCGAAGTCCCTGGCCCGATTGTTGGAATCAGGCAGTGCGTAGCGATAATTTATTCTTTGCTACAATGAAGCTCATGCGGCCATGCCTTCGCGATGTCAATATTATCGGCAGCCGGAGTTGGGGAAGTGGCGGGGAGACGCCGGAACAGAAACGAGAACCCAATGCGCCACGCAAATCGCGGCAAACTTGAATTAGCGCTCATGTTGTTGTCATGCACTTTTGCGGGCATGGCAGTAGCCGGCGGGTCGGTTCGCACCGATGGCGCGTCTTCGCACCATGATGCCAAACCCCCGATCGAAATTGTCTATCCCGACTCGCCCGATCCTGACGACAAGCGCGGCAATTATTATGTCCGACTGCTTGACCTTGTCATGAGTAAAACGGGTGCCGCCTACACAATGCATCCGTTTGTCTTTGTCACATCGGGCGCGCGTGTCATGCAAAAACTGGACGATGAACAAGATCTCAATCTGACATGGGCACTGACTTCGCCTGAGTGGGAAAAAACGCTGGCACCCGTGCGCATCTCGCTCGACAAGGGTTTGCTCGGCTGGCGTCTTTTTCTGATCAACAAGCGCGACGAGTCGGCGTTCGCAAAAATACAGACGTTCAATGAGTTGCGCCAATATGCCGCCGGCCAGCAGCGTGACTGGACCGATGTTGCCATCTTGCGTGCCAACGGCCTGAAGGTGGTCGATGCGGCCGTCTATGAAAGCATGTTCAAGATGCTGGCGGCCGACAGATTCCAGTATTTTCCACGCGGCGTGGGAGAAATCTGGGCTGAAGCCCAACGTTGCGCCGACCTCGGCATCGAAGTTGAACCAACGTTGGCGCTGCATTATCCGGTACACACTTATTTTTTTGTGAGCAAGAAAAATCCGACCCTGCATCGCTTGCTGGAGCAAGGCTTGCGTGCCGCCATCAAGGACGGTTCCTTTGACCGACTTTTCGATCAATACAATGGCGAGGCAATACGAAAGGCGCATCTCGATACGCGCCGGGTGTTTGAGTTGAACGTGCCTGAATAGGCCTTTGACGTACTTGCCGGATAACCAAGTGTTGAAATGCAAGCAGCGGAGCAACGCGCAAAGCGCTGGCAAAGTTGGCCGAAATGCTTGATTCACCTTCTAAATATATCACGTTGTGATATATTCATGACGTTGACCATGTGCGCGACCAAATCGAGCAGTGCTACATGACGAGAGCAGGCTGAAAATGCACTGCGGTGCATCGCGCAAGAGGTTCAAGCTTCTCGCATCATGATGGAGATTTTCTTGTGACATAATGTGTCATAATTTGCGTTTGAGCAATCTGTCGAAATGACCCTCCCCCGGTGTGGACAGCCCGTTCTACCCAAGCCATACCCGCATTGCCCGTGGCTTGTCTTTATACCTATTGCAGGTCCAGCTGTCATTGATTAGACAACCTGAAGAGTCAAAATGAAATCAGAGGACGAGGTCACGTCACATTTTCTGCGTCGCCGCCGGTTGCTGCAAGGTGCCGCTGCGGCGGCATTGCCGTTCAGCTCGCTGTCGCGTGCGGCCGATGCGCCGCAGCCATTGCTGGTTGGCGGACTGCCGGTCACCTGTAATCTGACGCTGCCCGTTGCATGCATGGCCAGGGCGGCGGCAAACCAGGCTAATAAAATTGGCGGGCCGCTGTTCGAGTTTGAATACAGCAAGTACAACGGCTGGCCGGAAATCAAGGAATCGTTGATGACCGGTCGCATCCAGGCTGCTTATATGCTGGCGCCTCTGGTCATGGATCTGGCCGACAAGCGCATACCGGTGAAGATCGTCTCTCTCGGGCATCGCTCGGGCGCCGTCATCATGGTGCGCACCGATTCTCCTTACAAACACTTCAAGGAATTGACCGGCAAGCGGATTGCCATTCCAAGCCGATTTGCAGTCGACTTCCTGTTCCTGCGCAAGATGCTGGCGCAGGAGGGCATGACGCCGAAAGACATCGAAATCGTCGAAATGCCGCCGCCCGACATGCCCGCGGCCCTATATGCCAAGGCAGTGGACGCCTACTGCACCGGCGAGCCGTTCGGCGCAGCCGCACAGCGCGCCGGCTATGCGCGGCCGCTGCGCATGACCCGTGACGAATGGCGCAATTACATCTGCTGCGTGTTGACCGTGCGCGAGGAATTGATCAAGACAAACCGGCCGCTGGTGCAGGACCTCGTCAATCACGTCATGGGAGCGGGAACCTGGCTAGATCAAAAGCAGGATAACCGCAACAAGGCAGTTGCCATCGCGGCGGGACGCAAGTTCTTCAACCAGGACCCGAACATCATCAAGTTCGTGATGGAAAATCCCACCGACCGGGTAACCTACGGCGACCTGCGCATGATTCGCACCGAATTCGAGGAATTGATGCAGCTATCCGTGGAGGCCGGTACGATCAAGCATCCGATTCCCTATGAAAGCTACATGGACGAAAGTTTTGCCAAGAATGCCAAGCCAGCCATCATTACCCTCTGACGCCTGGCCGCGCTGGCTAAAGTCGGCATTGGCAGCCCTTGCGGTATGCCTGTGCATGTCTGGAACAGCTGTGCTTGGCGCAACATCGGTCAATACGCCGGCTCCTGTGCTGAAGGCCGGCGTTTTCGATCCGCCCCGTCTTGCGCCGGACTTCAATTTACGTGGGTCCGACGGTTCCGACCTGAAGCTCAGCCGCTATCGCGGAAAGCTCGTGGTTCTCGGCTTCGGCTATACCTCCTGCGCCGACGTCTGCCCCGTTACCCTGGCGATGCTGGCGGAAGCGCGCAAGAAGCTCGGTGCCAACGCGGCGGACGTGCAGGTGGTCTACGTGACCGTGGATCCGGAGCGCGACAACGCCGCCCGCTTGAAAACCTATCTCGCAGCCTTCGACCCCACGTTTATCGGCGGCACTGGAACCCCCGACCAACTCGCTGCAGTGCGCAAGGACTACGGCATCAGCGCGGTCAAGAAAGCCTTCGACGGAGGCCTGAAGGGATATTCGGTGCACCACTCATCATACGTCTACCTGATTGACCGCGATGGGCGCCTGCGCGGCTTGATTCCGTTTGGTCATACTGCAGACGATGTCGTTCACGACGCCAATATTTTGCTGCAGAAGTGAGGCGTAATGGATAAGCAGAAGCTTCCAGCCGGCTCCGGCCTGCATCGCCAGCGGGTCTTGATCGGCACAAGGTGGCTCGCATGACGGCTTCTCGCCGACGTTGGGCCAAGCTTTGCTTGATTGGCATCGGCCTGCTTGCACTCGTATGGGTTATTTGGGCAGCCCTGGCGCCGATTCATTCCGACACGCGCGACGAATTGTTCGAGATTCCGAAAGGAACCTGGGCGCGCCGCATGGCCGGCAACAAGGTCGAAATCCTGCCATCTGAAATTCACCTGACATTGGGCGTGAGAGATACGCTTTTATTGCGCAATCTCGACGACGTACCGCAGGTTTTCGGTCCGACCCTGATCATGCCGGGCCAGAGCTTTCGCCTGCCGTTCGAGCAGGCTTCCGATTACGAGTTCGCCTGCACCGCACACGTGAGTGGGCAAATGACTGTCTCAGTGGAGGCGTTGCCGGAAGCTGGGTGGCACAGGTTGTGGTGGCGCACGCGCGATATGCGGCGCCATACATGGTGGTGACCGAGCGTGTATGGAATTTCCTAAAACAAGATTGTGAAAGGCGAAGTTGTGAACAGGCTTAAAAAGATACTTCCCTCCGTCGTGCTGCTTGCGTTGCTTATTGCGGCATGGTGGATCGTGGTGGTGCAAACCGAGAGCGTGATATTCCCTACGCCGCTGCAGGTGGTAACCGGCACGCTCGAACTGGCGGCCGACGGCACCTTGTGGGATCACATCAGCTCCTCGCTGTTTCGCGTCGGCGCCGGTTTCGGCCTGGCGATTGTGGTCGCGATTCCGCTCGGGCTCTGGATGGGTAGGGTCGATCTTGCCTATACGACGCTCAACCCGGTGTTCCAGATACTGCGGCCGATCTCGCCGATTGCCTGGATACCGCTTGCCATATTATGGTTCGGCGTCGGCAATGTGTCGCCGATATTCCTCATTTTTATTGCTTCGGTGTTTCCTATGATTGTGCAGACAGCCGCAGGTGTGCACACCATTGAGCGGCGCTATTTGCGTGCCGCCGAGAATTTCGGCGTGTCGCGTTTCACGCTGTTCCGACGCGTTATCATTCCTGCCGTGCTGCCGGAAATCATCGTCGGAATGCGCATTACGCTGGGTGTGGCATGGCTCGTCGTGGTGGCGGCAGAAATGATTGCGCTGAGGTCCGGTCTCGGTTATCTCATCATGGACTCGCGCAACGCCGGCAATCGTTATGATCTGGTTATCGCCTCGATGATCATCATCGGCATCATCGGCCTGCTTTTGGACGGTTTGACCCGTCTGCTGGAAAGGCTCAAATCGGTAAGGTGGCGTTATGGACGCTAAGATCGTCGTCAACAACATTAAAAAGAGCTTCAAGTCGGGCAAGGAAGTGTTGCCCGTGGTGGGCGGCGTGAGCCTCAACGTGGCCGACGGTGAGTTTGTCGCCATTGTCGGTCCCTCAGGCTGCGGCAAGTCGACGCTGATGAAAATCATCGCCGGCTTCGAGCACCCGGACGAAGGTTCGGTCTCAATCGACGGCAAGCCGCAGAAGGGCCCCAGCCCCAAGGGCATCGTGATTTCCCAGCACGGCTCGGTGTTCCCCTGGCTCACTGTCCAGCAAAATCTGATGTTTGGACTTAACGGCAACGAACACGGCGACAAGGCGGCTTTGGCCGATCACTATGCCGCCATGGTCGGCCTGAAGGGATTCGAAAATAGTTATCCGCACGAACTGTCCGGCGGTATGTTGAAGCGAGTGGAAATTGCCCGTGCGCTGGTTGTAAAACCGGAAATCCTTTACATGGATGAGCCATTCTCGGCACTTGATGCCTTGATGAATTTGCGCATGCGTACCGAACTTTTGCGCATCTTGGGCGAAGAACGCCACACCGTGCTGTTGATCACGCACGACGTCGAAGAGGCGATCCACCTGGCCGACCGGATCATGGTTCTGTCGCAACGCCCGACCATGATTCAAACCACTTTCGACGTTCCACTGCAGCATCCGCGCAAATTATCGAGCCCGGAAGCACAAGAGCTGAAAGAAGCCATCCTGCGGGAGCTTGGGCTTTAAACTTTCATTTTTGGATTGCGTTCAAAGCCAAAACCGAGCTGCGCTCGGTAGATCAGATTACCGGGTGGCGTGCATCAGCTGCGCAATGTCGGATTCGCTCAAACCGGCACTGCGCAGTATGTCGGCACCATGTTCTCCCGGCTTCGGCACGGACCCGGGTATGGCGGACGGCGTCCCGGAGAAGCGCGGGGCCGGTGCCGATTGCAATATACCGTCGGATTTCGCGTAAATACCGCGTGCTGCCATGTGAGGATGCGCCATCGCTTCCACCGGCGTGAGTACCGGCGCGAAGCAGGCGTCGCTGCCTTCCAGCAGGTTGACCCAATGCTGCCGTGGTTGCGAAGCGAAAATCGATGCAAGACGCTCGCGTAGCGGCACCCAGCAAGCACTATCGTAGGGTCGTTTGAACGATTCCTCTTCGCCCAGGCCGAGTTTTTCGAAAAGCAGGCCGCTGAAGTTCGATTCCAGCGCACCAATGCTGATGAAGTGACCATCGGCGCAAGCATAACTGCCGTACCAATGCGGGCCGTCGAGCAAGCCGATTCCGCGTTCAAACGGCTGTTTTCCTGCCGCGTGCAGCGATAACATCAAATTCATCATGTTTGCGCTGCCATCGACAATGGCTGCATCGACCACTTGTCCCAAGCCACCGCGCGCCGCATGCAGAATGCCGGCCAGCATGCCCATTGCGAGATAGAGCGCGCCACCGCCCAGATCACCCACCAGGGTCGGCGGCGCCATCGGCGGCGTTCCGGGTGCGCCGGAAAACCACAGCGCGCCCGACAGCGCGATGTAATTGATGTCGTGGCCGGCGGCTTGCGCCAGCGGCCCGGTCTGGCCCCAGCCCGTCATCCGCCCGTAAACCAGGCGCGGGTTGCGTTGCATGCAGGTGTCCGGCCCGAGGCCAAGACGTTCCATCACGCCGGGACGCATGCCTTCAATCAGTCCATCGGCATCGTCGATCAGCCGCAACACGGCGTCGATCGCGCGCGCATCTTTCAGATCCAGCGCCAGCGAGCGCTTCCCCCTGTTGGTAATTTTGCTGTCCCCCAGTTCGACGGAGCCGGCAGGTTTGCTGCCGGCGCGCTCGATGAGTATGATCTCCGCACCCATGTCGGCCAGCAACATGCCGCAGAACGGCGCTGGGCCGATGGCAGCGATTTCGATAATGCGAATTCCGTCCAATACACCCATCTTCAATCGCCGATCATCAAGCTTTAAGTATGAGTCTCTATCTTCTTCGATTACAAGATTGTGAGTCAAGTATTGTGAGGCATCAGGAGCATCGGCAAACTGGCCGACAGGAAGATTTTCAGAACTCTTCCCAGTCGTCGCCACGTGAATTGGTCTTGAGTGCGGGAACGCGTGACGTAATAATTGGAGCGCACTGGCGGGAAACCGAGCCGGAACCAATAATGGGTCGTGCCGGCCTGGCTTGTGCCCGAGGTGCAGCCGCCTGGTCGTGACGTGGCAATAGTTTGAAAACCCCAACCACCTGCGTCAGGTTGGTCGCCTGATCCTGCATCGACTGTGCGGCAGCCGCCGATTCTTCGACCAGTGCGGCATTTTGCTGCGTTACGTCGTCCATTTGACGAATGGCAATGTCGACCTGCTCGATGCCGGTCGTTTGTTCGCGGCTGGCACTCGCAATCTGGTTGATAATTTCATTGACCCGTTGCACGCTGGCGACCACCTTTTTCATCGTTGCTCCCGCCTGATCGACCAAGCGCGTTCCGGCACCGACCTTGTTGACCGAATCGTCGATCAGAGATTTGATTTCCTTGGCCGCGCCCGCGCTGCGCTGTGCCAGATTGCGCACTTCCGCCGCCACCACGGCAAAGCCGCGCCCTTGCTCTCCGGCGCGCGCCGCCTCTACCGCGGCGTTCAATGCCAGTATGTTGGTCTGGAAGGCGATGCCATCGATCACCCCGATAATGTCGACAATACGCTTGCTCGACTCGTGGATCGAGCTCATGGTGTTGACCACCTCGGCGACTTCTTCACCGCCCCTGACCGCAAGGTTCGACGCCTCGGCCGCGAGGTTGTTGGCTTCACTCGCGTTTTCAGCATTTTGCTTTACAGTGGAGGTCAATTGCTCCATCGAAGAGGCGGTTTCTTCGAGCGAACTCGCTTGATGCTCGGTACGCGTAGACAAATCCATGTTGCCGGTTGCGATTTCACTCGATGCAATGGCAATTGTCTCGGTGCTACTACGCACTTGCCCGACGATATTGGCCAGACTGTCGCGCATGGCCTTGACGGCGAAGAGCAGGCTACGCTGGTCGGCATGCTGGGTATTGAATTGCTGCGTCAAATCGCCGCTGGAGATTTTCTCCATGACTTCCACCGCATAATGGGGCTCGCCACCAAGTTGTTTCCTGATCGAACGCGTAATCGTGAAGGACAGAATCAACCCGATCATGATCGAGAATGCACCCAAAGCAGGGAGCAGGATCGCGGCGTTTCTGATCTGGCTTTGTGTCTCCGCGGTTGCGACCTCGATGGATTTTGCCTGATAGGCAGAGAGCTTGCGGATACTGGCAACATATTCGTCCAACGCAGGCTCCAGTTTTTGTTGCATCAGTTTGGCGGCGTCTTCCGGATTGGCCGCTTTTTCCTTGAATACTTCATCGCGTGCCGCAATATAGGACTTGCGTTTTTCACCGATCTGGCTCATCAAGGCCGTCTCATCTGCGTTCTTGTCGAACGATTCCAGTTTCTTTTGGATAGTCGTGATTTCGTCCGACGTTTCCTTGATTCGTGCTTTCAGCGCTTCCTGGCGCGCTGTGTCGTTGGAATCTGCAACCGCGAGCGTGCGCGAACCGTTGATGCCGGTGTCGGCCGCCCATGTCGAAAACAGGCGTTCCTTCTGCAGCACGTTGTCGACCATATTGGCGACTGTGCTGTCGACCGTGCGCATACGCCACGTGCCGATGCAGACAATGAGTACCAGCAATGCCAAGACGCTGATAAATCCAAACAGGAGACGGCTGCCGATGGTCATTTTGGAGAGGCTCATATTTGATATCGTCCCGTATTGTTAGAGGTTGGTTGTCAAATGACCTTATATCGACCGTCGGATTTTGATCCGTTTTTCGGTCTATTTCCGGGCTCCGTCTAAAATGCACGGGACCATCGGCGCTGCCAACGTGCGCAATAGATGTCGGCTCTGGCCAGCTTGTGACCGATGGCCCATCAACCATGCTCTGGCCAGCTTGAATTTGCCGAACACCATCCCCGTTTGTGCCTATGTTCTTCGTCGATCAAGGTCGACACGCTATGAGGCACTACATCGCTATTTTTAGGTTAACTCTGTCCTATTATCCATCAAAATAAACGTCCACTCTTTGTTTTGTGACTTTGTGGCGCAAAGGGAAAACTACCCAATTTATGGGATAGAAAAGTTTCCATATGGCAGCTAAAATGGATGTCTATTGGAAATTGGACCTTGTGCTTTGGAACCGGTCAGTCAACGTGTGCCCGGTCTTCCACTCATGGTGAACTCTCACTTTTGACTGTACTTGCCCGTCGATTGCTCGCCATCGCGGGTGAAAGCGGAAATTGGCGAAGACTGATTGTTCCGTTCATGGGCGCCGACTCACGTATAATTCCGAGCAGATTTGCTCTGGGCGCGGCAGCACTCTGGTATACGTGGTTTTTTTGTATCCGGCGCAATATTGTTTCAGTGCCTCGCAAGATTCACCTTCAACGTGCAGACTTGTCAAACAATCGCAACCCATGTTGCCTGGGCACGACTGCGCCTCGAATTGCGGCTTCCACAGACGTCTGCTGTCAAGACACCTCGGAACAAAACTGGAAACAGTGCGCCTGGCAATAAATCAATGCTTTCTGCCGCGACGCGCATCTATTGGCCATACTTAACTTGAACCTGAGGGGATTTCCTTGAAAACGTCTATAGCCCATGCGCTTTTGACATCGTCGCTGTTATTGACTTCGCCGGCGTTTGCCCAAGAGGCCGCAATGCCGGCCCGGCAAGAACAGGTTGCAACAACACCGACTGAAGCGCCGCCTGCTTCGGCTGCGCCCGAGGCGCCGCTCACGCCGGAACAGGCCAGAAAGAAAATGGTGGACTCGCCGATATTCAAGGCTTACCTCGGCGTTGTCAGCGATTTGCGTCCCTTCTTCAGCCAACCGAGCAAACTCAAGGGCACACTTGAAAACGTCGACCAATTCTCGTTTTCGCCGGAAACAAAGAAGCATCTGAAGACGTTGTTTGGAAACGACAACCCGTTGCATTTCACAAAAAGCGTGCAGCCGGATGGCAGCACGGCAATCGGCGTGCTGCTCGACGGTCTCGACTACAAGGACGAAAAAGGCGACGCAATCGGGCACACTGAAACTGGTACGGCCACGATGTCATTCAATCGCGAGTTCAACCGAATGCGCACAAGCGGCAATTTTGGCGGTTTGCGCTTCGGCGATCGCGATATGCGCGTAGAAGTCGGCAATGTCAGCATCGCCGGCGACAATGTCCTGGCACCGATCGATTTTTGGCTGGGCAAGAGCGAAGCAAAGATCGACGCGGTGACCGTCTCCGTGCCGAAGAACGAATTCACCCTGAAGATGTCCGAATTCGATATTGCGGCCGACGTTTCGATGCGCAAGAATTTGTTTGATATTGCGTATGACTACAAGATCGGTGCGATCAACTGGGGCAGCGACAAAGTGGAGCAGTTTGACGCGAATATTGCGTTGACCAATCTAGACGGGAAAGCGCTGAGGGAATTCCTGGACTACTCCCGCAAGGTCGATCCGGCATCTGCCGGCGAGGCATCGCAGATGGACGCCATGATGAAAATCTTCAAACGCTTGGGTATGGAATTGTCGAAGCATGGCGGCGCCATTGAAATTCATAATTTTTCTGCGCAGTACCATGGGCAAACAGCGGATATGAAAGGGCGCATTGCCATCCCCAATCTGAAGGAGACTGACTTCGATGTGCCACAAAAGGTGTATGAGAAGCTCGTGGTCAAGGCCAAATTGCGCGTGCCCATGGCGATGATAGACGACGTAGCGCATCGCATTGCCAAGTCAATCATGGAAGCACAATCCAAACAAAACGGTGCGCAGGTCACGGATATGGCGGTTGACCTGGTTGCGCGCGGCATGGTTGGCAAAATGACCGACACCCTGGTCAAGACGCAAAAATGGGCGCATATGGAGAAAGACGTTCTGGTTACCGTTTTTGAAATCAGGAAGGGCAAGCTCTATTTCGACAATCACATTGTGAGTCCCCAATCGAACCCCTTCATGCAGATGGCACGGGGAAAATAGCTGGGCGCCGCCGCCGCGCTGACTGCATACTCCATCGGGATTGCAACTATTCAGGGTTTTTGGAAGCAAAACGAAGGCTTGACAATGCTTTTCCCAAATGAAAATAATGGATAGGCGTTAGATCAGGAACGCGAGGGGGCATAGATGCGCCAGCGAAACGGTCGAATTTACAACACGCGCGGCGCCGCCGCTGCCTGGGGTTTTGTGCTGGCATTGCTCAGTCTTCATTCGCCCGGTGCAGCGGCCGTAACCCCGGTTCTGCAACTGACTACCGAGCAACTGCCGCCCTTGAATATGTCCGACGACAACGGCAAGACCATACATGGTGTGGCGGCTGACAAGGTGCACGAGTTGATGCGCCGCAGCGGCATAGACAGCAATATGCAATTGATGTCGTGGAATCGTGCCATCGAACTTGCCAAGCGGCAGAGCGATACGTGCGTATTTGCCGCCGCCCGCACGCCGGAGCGTGAAGCCAATTTCAAATGGGTCGGCCCAATAGCCAGAGGCGATTGGGCCTTGTTCGGTCCGGCCGAAAAAGTCGGCAAGATCACGAGCCTTGAGCAAGTCAGGGGCGCGCGCATTGGAGGCTATCTGGGCGATGCTGCAGGCCGCTATCTGGAAGACTCCGGCTATAAGGTCGTGGTTTCCTACAGTGACGACGTGACCGTCAAAAATCTGCTCGCCGGACGCCTCGACTATTGGGTTTCATCGCGTAAGGCGGCGCGCGCAATGATCGCCGAAAATCACGCCGAAGGGCGTCTGGCGGAATTGTTACACATACGCAGCGTGGAGTATTATCTCGCATGCAACCTGCAAACGACGGATAGCGTCATCAACAGTTTGCGCGTGGCGCTCAAACAGATCAATAGCGACGGCACCTTCGAAAAGATAGAAGCCAAGTACTAGAACTGATCAAAGAAATAGGCGGGTGCCGCATGCAACGCGCAGGGAGCGGTCTATTTTCCCGTCGCGCGACGCCTGGCGCGCCAAGCCCAAAAAATGCGTTCCAAACGCCAATTCGCAGGCAATCACAATTACTCAAACCAGCCCACGCAAGCCCTGATAACCGACGTACAGTCCGACGGCGACGATCAGCAAGCCTGAAAAATAAGGTGCCTTGCGAGCAAATTCGCCAAAACCGCTCCAACGCCGCGATACATGCTTGACGCTCAATGCCGCGAGCGCCCCTGTCGTGACCATGGTTATTGCCAGGCCCACGCTGAAGCACAGCACCAGCGCCGCGCCGAGTGCCACCTTCTTCAATTGCAGGCATAGCAGCAGCACGGTAATGGAAGCGGGGCAGGGGATGAGTCCGCCGGTCAGACCAAACAGTACGATTTGCCAAGTGGTTACTTCGCGGTTGGAAAAACGGCGCCGAATATCGTTGGCATGGGCAAGTTCGTGGGGATCCTGGTATCCGGGCGCAGCAATGTCCAGCGCGTTGTAGTCTTGCACCGCGTGGTGGTGGTCCTGCTCGACAAATTCCAGATCGTAGTTGTGCGTATGGTGCCCATGCCCCAAGTGCAGGCGCGCAATGAATTCGTGCGGCTCGGGAATTTCTTGTTCCGATTCCACAAATCCGTCGCGTTGCAAGAATGTGAAGGCCTGCCTGCTGCCATCGGGACGGACCGTGCCAAGCGTCACCTGGTCTGCAGCCCAGTCATGGCCAAGCTTGCCTTCGCGGTAAAGGCGAAATCGTGGCGGCATACCTTGTTCAAATATCGCCAGCCGGACCTTGCCGTGGCCGGTGTCGACAATTTGCGCTTCATCGTGATGGTGGTGTTCATGGGCATGGGCCGCGCGCTGGTCGCGCCACGTTCGCCAAAGAATCCAAAGTGCAACACCAATGATGATCACTGCCGACAACAACTGAAGGTAGGGCTCATTGGACTCAAGATTGATGTCGTGCCCGAAATACAGCCCAGTCATCGCCACGGCCCATACAACTGCGGTATGGGAAAGCGTTGCGGCCAAGCCCAATAATATGGCTTGCGTGACTGTGCCGCGCACGGCAATGATGAATGCCGCCATCATCGTCTTTGAATGGCCAGGTTCCAGACCGTGCAAAGCGCCCAGCAAAATGGCACTGGGCACGAACAGCCAGGCATTGCCTTGTTGAATCATTGATGCGAAGTCAGTCATGAACTTTGGCCGCGAATTGAGTGTTGTCTATTATACTCCCCCCTAGTATGGTAAGGTAAACTCTTCGACTGCATGGTAACGGAAACGACATGGCGCATACCGTCAAAGACAAGGCCAAGCTGCTGGCTCGGGTCAGACGCATACATGGGCAAACCGCGGCGCTGGAAAAACAGTTGCAGGAAGAATCCGATTGCGTCGCAACGCTGCAGCAAATTGCCGCCATTCGCGGCGCAGTCAACGGCTTGATGGCTGCAGTAATTGAAGGACATATGGTCGATCACGTGGTGCAGCAGAGCGACCCGGCGCAGCGTCGCCAAGACGTTGAGGTTGTGTTGCAAGTCATCAAATCCTATTTGAAATAGATTGCCGATCGGTACGTCGTATCGCTACTGTTCGCACCTTCAACGAATTGCAAATCACACCTCGCCACCCGTACATTTTTACATCGCGCTCCGTATATCTTGACGGCCAAGTATTCCCGCGTCCGGCATAATTTTCAAGCGGCACGTTCTCATTTCGTTGCAAATCCTGCCCCCGTTGCGGGTAGCCATGCGCTGTCTCTACGCTGACAATTCTTTTTTTCTTGACGTCAACGCGACCTTCTCGTAATAGGCCCGCTTTGTGGGACTACGCACAGACTCACGCTCGTTGACGATCCATTCTATGGACAAGAGAAAGCTTTGCCCGCTTGCGTACGGGCAAGGGTGAAGTTCCTCGCCTATGCCCGGAAAATAAATGAAAGGAAATATTATGGACAACGACGAAGTCATTGCCACATTGAACGAGTTGATCGAAACCTGCATGGATGGCGAAGCGAGTTATGCACGGTGCGCGATGGAAGCTGCCGAACGTCAATCAAAATTGCAGACAATGTTTTCCGATCTGCAGCACGGCTGCGGTGCGGCCGCGACAGCGCTGCAAGATATTGTGCGCGCTGCCGGAGGGAAACCGCGCTTGGACAGCAGTGTAAGCAGTGCTGTGCATCGCGGGTGGATCAGCCTTAAAACCACGATAGCCGGCGGCAACGATGAGGCGGTGCTCGTCGAATGCGAGCGTGGCGAAGATGCAGCGCTTAAAAAATACAGCGACGCGCTCAAGAAAGATTTGCCTCCCGCGATTCGCGCCATTGTCGAGCGTCAATACGCCGGTGTCCAGATCAACCACTTTCAGATCAAGACATTGCGCGATCAATTGAAAGTGGCGGTCTAGTGTTTACTTTTTTACGCTACCCGGTGCACTCCGCTTTATTTGTGCGGCGCCGTACAGAGCGTTGCGGTACATCCGCGTAAAAAGGATAGGGCGGAAATCCTGCGGCAGCTTCTCGAGTAGAGGTCCAACAGATTTCCAATTCAGGCAATTTTGCTTGCTATTAAATTCAGGAGAAAACGTGAAAAAATTATTTGCATTGATTTTGGTCGGTAGCGCAATTGGCTGTGCAGGCTCGGCCATGGCTGCCTCTTCGGAAGCCAAGGCTGCCTATAAGGCGGCTGATGAAAAGGCGGCTGCCGATTACAAGGCTGCGCGTGCACAATGCGACGGCATAACCGGCAACCCGAAAGATGTTTGTATTGCCGAAGCGAAAGCCGCACGCGTCGCGCAGGAGCAGAATGCCGAAGCCCAATACAAAAACACAGCCAGCGCTCGTAGTAGTGCGCGCAAGAAAATTGCAGACGCCAATTATGACGTCGACAAGACCCGGTGCGCTGCACAAAACGGCAACGCCAAGGATGTGTGCATCAAGGAAGCCAAAGCCAAAATGGTAGCGGCGCAAGCCGACGCTACCGCTGATAAGAAGGTGACCGATGCGCGTGCTGATGCACGCGATGACAAAACTGACGCGGACTACAAGGTCGCAATCGAAAAGTGCGATGCCTTGGCAGGAGCCGGCAAGGACGCATGTGTGACATCAGCAAAAGCGCAATACGGCAAGTAACAAGGTAATGCCGCCGGCGTCGCCGGCGGCCGGGTAGCAGGACGCACCGTGAAAAGCTCGCATGCCTCCCGTCCCATGTTACTTGTGTTCAAAGCCTCAATCCGCGGGCGCGATTCATCGCATTCAAATTGCAAACCAGGCAGGAGCAATATCATGAATGAAAAGACAGCAAGCGTGAAATGGGACGGCCAGGGCAAAGCAGGCAAGGGCAAGATTACTACGGAGACTGGTGCGCTCAAAGATTACCCCTACGGCTTCGCGAGCAGGTTCGGCGATGACAGGCAAGGCACCAACCCGGAAGAGATTCTCGGTGCTGCCCTCGCATCCTGTTTTACCATGGCATTTTCGTTTGCCTGCGAACGCGCCGGCCTGACAGTCGACCATGTCGAGACGCAGGCGAAAGTTGGCTTGTCCAAACAGGGCGAAGGCTTCGCCATCGATGCCATTGCGCTTACCATGCAGGCCGTGGCGCCCGGTATCGACGATGCAGCTTTTCAAAAGATTGCCGCGACCGCGAAGACTGAGTGCCCTGTGTCAAAGGCACTTGCCGGCGTTCCGAACATAACGTTGGTAGCGACGTTGAAGTAGGAGACCCCACGTGACAAGCAAACAAGTGTCTCGTCGGCGTCCGCGCAGAGTGATTGCCGAAAGCAATCCTGATCCGGCTTCTCACAGCACCAATGCCGACACAGGTAGTCAGCCGAACGAACCCCGGCAAGTTATGAAGCAGGCTTACAAAGATTTGCGGCGCGGCCTGGTCGATACCGACATGCACGGAGAGCGCGGCGTCGAAGAAGCATTCAAAGACACGATCAACCATGAATTGGAAGGAATCGCCATGAAAGATACATTACCGTCGCTGCCGTACGAATTGAATGCACTGGAGCCGCATATTTCCAGCGAAACTCTGGAATACCACTATGGCAAGCACCATCAAGCGTATCTGACAAATCTGCTCAAACTGATCAAGGACACGGAGTTTGAGTCCGCCTCGCTGGAAAAGATCATCAAGGAATCTTCCGGCGTCACGTTCAACAACGCTGCGCAAGTATGGAACCATACCTTTTACTGGAATAGCTTGAGTCCCGATGGCGGCGGTGAGCCGGTCGGCGCCTTGATGGATGCAATCAAGGCCAAATGGGGTGCGTTCGACAAGTTCAAGGAAGTGTTTACCAAGTCATGCATCGCAAACTTTGGCTCGGGATGGACCTGGCTCGTCAAAACTGCCGACGGTTCCCTGGACGTAGTCAATACTTCCAATGCAGCCACACCTCTGACCGATTCTGCCAAGCCCTTGCTTACCTGTGATATTTGGGAGCATGCCTATTACATCGACTATCGCAACGCGCGCCCTAAATATATCGAAGCATTCTGGAGCCTGGCAAACTGGGACTTCGCAGCCAGCAATTTCGCCTGAACTGGCTGCTCTGTTATTTGAAGGCCGATGCGCAGGCAGCATCGGCTGCTGTTTTTTGAACGGCAGGACGGCATCAACGAGGCACGGCTTGCGCATTCCCACCTTGCCAGTCAAGCTGCAGCTTCGTCGTACTTTGCGCCGCGTTTTGTATCCCAATCTGCGCGACAGCGGCGGCGTCTCGCTCTCGATGACGGCGCTCAATGTCGTTGCGGTGGCTTTATGGACGGTTGGCGTATTTGCCGCTTTATACGCGGGCGTGCTCGATCCGTCCGTGCGCGTCACATCCAGCACACTGTCTTCCATCATCAACGGCGGCGCGACGGTCATGATGGCCGTATTTATCGATCCCCACATGTCCGGCATGACCGACGATGTGATCGAAGGTCGCGTCAGCGAATCGCAGTTCCGCAGAGCAATCATATGGCTGGTGGGTAGCCGCCTGGCTGGGACCGCGCTGGCACAACTGCTTCTTGTGCCTTCGGCATTGCTCATCGTTGCAGTAGCGAAGATCCTTTGATGGATCAACGCTGATCCTTGATCAGCGCTCGGCGCGGAAATTCCGCCCCAGCCGTTCCCCCGTGCCGAAGTAATGCCGAAAAACATAAAGCAAGGGACTCCATTTCGACGTATCGACATGGTCGCTCCCTTCGCAAAGCATGTCTGCATGCGCGTGGACGCGTATGACCTGCATTTCCAACGACACAAATCCCGACTCGGTCTCTCCAACGTTGGTGCCGCGATGCGTTG
>DATBQE010000028.1:0-49135 GCA_036561005.1 Burkholderiaceae bacterium
GCGCCAACAGCTCGCGATAGGGCAAAGCGCGCCCCTGCACTTCTGTTTGACCGTCGATCAAGCTGGTGCCCAGCAAGCTCTTGAGCGAACGCATGAGCCGCCCGTCATAGCCTGCAAGGTAGTTTTCCAGGGCAGCGCGGCCGAAGTACGCCTGGTCTTCATCGGCGTTGAAAAACACGACCGACGGCAGCGTGACTTTGTCGTCTTCCAGAGCCAGCAATGCGGCGTGCCCCGGCCTGCAAAAAGCCACGGTCGAATTTGAGGTGCCGAAATCCAATCCACAAGCATGCGCCATGAGACCCAACCAGACCAAAATTTAAAGGGCGCCAATGATAGACGTTTGATGTGCGCTTGTCAGCGACTTTTGGCGGCACTATGGCGACTTCGACGTACCGCCAGGATTACGCAGGTTATTCCCACTCAATCGTCGCAGGCGGTTTGCCGGAGATGTCGTACACCACGCGGTTGATGCCGCGCACTTCATTGATGATGCGGTTCGACACCTTGCCCAGCAAGTCGTGCGGCAAGTGCGCCCAATGGGCGGTCATGAAATCGAGCGTCTGGACGGCGCGCAGGGCCACGACATAGTCATAGGTGCGTCCATCGCCCATGACGCCGACCGATTTCACCGGCAGGAATACGGCAAAGGCCTGGCTGGTCTTGTCGTACCAGGACAGCCCTTGCTCGTCGAGCGTGCTGCGCAATTCCTCGATGAAGATGGCGTCGGCACGGCGCAACAGGTCGGCAAACTCGCGTTTGACTTCGCCCAGAATGCGCACGCCCAGGCCCGGTCCGGGGAAAGGATGGCGATACACCATGTCGTGCGGCAGGCCGAGCGCCACGCCCAGTTCGCGCACTTCGTCCTTGAACAGTTCGCGCAGCGGCTCCAGCAGCTTCAGGTTCAATGTCTCGGGCAAGCCGCCCACGTTGTGGTGGCTCTTGATGGTGTGTCCCTTCTTGCCCTTGCCGGCGCTTTCGATCACGTCGGGATAGATCGTACCCTGGGCCAGCCATTTGGCGTTGACCAGTTTGCCGGCTTCGACCTGGAACACTTCGACGAATTCGCGGCCGATGATCTTGCGCTTGGCTTCCGGATCGGAAACGCCGGCCAGGTGGCCCATGAACTGATCGCAGGCATCGACATGAATGACTTTGACGCCGAGATTCTTGGCGAACATGTCCATCACCATCTTGCCTTCATTCAGGCGCAACAAACCGTGGTCGACGAATACGCAAGTCAGTTGATCGCCGATGGCGCGATGGATCAGGGCTGCGGCGACGCTGCTGTCGACACCGCCGGACAAGCCCAGGATGACTTCGTCTTTGCCGACCTGCTGGCGAATCGATTCAACCGCTTCGCTGATGTAGTCGCGCATATTCCAGTCTGATTTGCAGCCGCAGATGTCATGCACAAAGCGACCAAGAATGGCCTTGCCCTGCACGGTGTGTGTGACTTCAGGGTGGAACTGCACGGCATAGAATTTACGGGCTTCGTCGGCCATGCCGGCGATGGGGCAATTGTCGGTCGAGGCCATGAGTTTGAAGCCGGGCGGCATTTCGATCACTTTGTCGCCATGGCTCATCCATACCTTCAGCATGCCGTGGCCTTCCGGCGTGGTGAAGTCGCTGATGCCGTCGAACAGGGCCATGTGGCCGCGCGCACGCACCTCGGCGTAGCCGAACTCGCGCACCTTGCCGTTTTCGACTTTGCCGCCCAATTGTTCGGCCATGGTTTGCATGCCGTAGCAGATGCCGAATACCGGCACACCCAGTTCGAATACGGCCTGCGGTGCACGCGGCGTATCGCCTTCGGTCACCGAGTTCGGGCCGCCGGATAGGATCACGCCGGAGGCGCCGTAGTTGCGGATGAAGTCTTCATCCACGTCATACGGAAACACCTCGGAAAACACGCCGGCGTCGCGCACGCGGCGGGCAATCAACTGGGTGACTTGGGAACCAAAATCGATAATCAGGATTTTTGCGTGCATGATGATTGTCTACAGAAATTGAATTCGGGTTATGTCGATCTGATGGCCTGTTTTGCCGCGCCGGAAAAAACAATACACCGGCCGCCGCCCTGTTTGGGGCGGCGGCGCGGTGTTGATGTCATTCTCTACCCCAGGACTATTCGGCGCGGTAGTTAGGCGCTTCCTTGGTAATTTGGACGTCGTGCACATGCGATTCGCGCATGCCGGCGGAAGTGATTTCCACGAACTCGGCTTTTTCGCGCAATTCATCAATTGTGCGGCAACCGCAGTAGCCCATGGACTGGCGCACACCCCCAACGAGTTGGAACAGAATGGCCAGCACACTGCCCTTGTAGGGAACGCGGCCTTCGATGCCTTCCGGCACGAATTTGTCCGACTTGCTGGCCGCATCCTGGAAATAGCGGTCTGCCGAGCCGTCAGCCATGGCGCCGAGGCTACCCATGCCGCGATACGACTTGTAGCTGCGCCCCTGGAACAGGATGACTTCGCCCGGCGCTTCTTCAGTACCGGCAAACATGCTGCCCATCATGACGCTCGAAGCACCGGCTGCCAGCGCCTTGGAAATATCGCCCGAGAAACGAACGCCGCCATCGGCGATACAGGGAACGCCCGTGCCCTTCAAGGCTTGCGCCACGTTGGATATGGCGGTGATCTGGGGCACGCCGACACCAGCCACGATACGCGTGGTGCAGATCGAGCCGGGGCCGATACCAACCTTGACAGCATCGGCGCCGTATTCGAGCAGCGCCTTGGCCGCTGCCGCCGTCGCGATATTGCCGCCGATGACGTCGACATTGGGAAAATGCTGCTTGATCCATTTGACGCGATCGAGGATGCCCTGCGAGTGGCCGTGAGCCGTGTCCACCACCAGCACGTCGACCCCGGCGCCGACGAGCAGCTCGATGCGTTCGTCATTGTCTTCGCCGACGCCCACTGCAGCGCCCACCAGCAGTTTGCCCTGCATGTCTTTGGATGCCGATGGGTGTTCGGTCGATTTCTGGATGTCCTTGACGGTGATCAGGCCGCGCAGTTCGAAGGCGTCGTTGACCACCAGCACGCGTTCGAGGCGATGCTTGTTCATCAAGCGCTTGGCTTCGGCAGTATCGGCGCCTTCCTTGACGAACACCAGCTTCTCGCGCGGCGTCATCTTGAAGCGTACTTCGGCGTCGAGCTCTTCTTCGAAGCGCAAATCACGGTTGGTGATGATGCCCACCACCGTCTTGCCTTCCACGACGGGAAAGCCGCTTACGCCATATTGCTCGGTCAGCGCGATCACTTCGCGGATGCGCATGGTTGCCGGAATCGTAATCGGGTCGCGCAGCACGCCCGATTCGAAACGCTTGACCTTGGCCACTTCCTTGGCTTGATCCTTGGGCGACAGATTCTTGTGAATGATGCCAATACCGCCCTCTTGCGCCATGGCGATGGCCAGACGCGATTCTGTCACCGTGTCCATCGCCGCCGACAACAGGGGAATGTTGAGCGAGATGTTGCGGGTCAAGCGGGTTTTGAGGGACGTGTCTTTGGGAAGGATGTTCGAATAAGCCGGAACAAGCAGCACGTCATCGAATGTGAGTGCTTTTTGAAGTAGACGCATAGCATTTCCTATAGGCGCAAAGCCGCATTATACAGAAATCCGGAAAACGCGTTCGAATGGCCTCACTTTCAGTTTTTTGTGGCACGATGCGGCCCCCGGTCAACCACAGGCGAGGCAAAACCGTTTCTTACGTTGACATCAAGCCAAAAGCATGGCGAAATCAGTATATTTCACCGGTTCTGCCTTTGATCGGGCCAGGCACAGGAAACGCACAGGAAAAGCAATGATGAAATCGACCTTTGTAAAGCACGGACTTTTGCTTGCCGGATTGCTCATGAGCGCTTGCGCCTTGGCACAGTTCGTCTGGATCGACGAGCACGGGGTTAAGCAATTCTCCGATACGGCACCGCCTTCGAATATCCCGCAAAATCATATTCTGAAGCAGCCGCACCGCGATGCCGCGCGCCCCACAGAAGCGCCTGCGGCCGACGCAGCCGCAGGCAGCGACGCCGCAAAGGCACCGCCATCTGTTGCCGAAAAAAACGCCGACTTCAATAAACGCAAGACCGAACAGGCGGAAAAGGACAAGAAGACTGCCGAGGACGCCAAGCGCAAGGAAACGGACGCCGCCAATTGCGCGCGCACCAAGCAATACCTCGATGAGCTCAACACCGGTGAACGCATAAGAACCACCGGTAGCGACGGCCAGCCGGCCTTTATGGACGACGACAAGCGCGCCAAGGAAGTCCAGCGCGCGCAGCAAGCCTTAGCCGACTGCAACAAAGGTTAAACTTGGTCTCCACTTGGCGGAGACATCGCGAGGTCTGCGGTTAAGCCTTGGCGGTGCGCTTGTTGACACGGCGACGCCGCGATTCCATCGGATCGGCCTTGAGCGGACGGTATATTTCAACCCGGTCGCCCTGTTTCACCTGCGTATCGAGCGTCTTGAGCTTGCCGAATACACCTACACGCCACACCGACAAGTCGATTTCCGGCACACGTTGCAGCACGCCGCTCAAGCGAATCGCGTCGAGCAGGCTGGCGCCGGGGGCAACTTGCAGGTCGATTACGTGCTGGCGTTGAAGATCGGCGTAGCAGACCTGAACGTTCACACTTGCTTGCACCGTGTGCGGATTCGCTTCAAGGGCCTCATCCATACACGGCTTCCGCACGTTTGCAGAAGGAATCGACAAAACTGTCTGCTATCATGCCAAACACCGGACCGATGACCTGGTCGAGCAAGCGATTCGAGAATTCGTATTGCAGTTCGAATTCAATCTTGCAGGCGTCCGCGCGCAGCGAGCGAAATATCCAGCTACCCTCAAGGGCCCTGAAGGGGCCATCGACCAGCGTCATCTGGATCGACACGGGGCTGACGTTTTTGTTGCGCGTGGTAAATTTCTGGTTGACACCGCGATATTGGATCGACAAGGTCGCGACCATACTCTCCAGATCGGGTCGCTCCACGTCAACTTCGCCGCACCAGGGCAAAAATCGCGGATAATCCTCTACCCGTTCAACAAGAGAAAACATCTGTTGCGCGCTGTAACCGACCAGCACCGACTTGTTCACAGCAGCCATTGAGCTCGTTTTGATAGAATACAAAGCCGAAATTTTAACCGATCCTCCGTTTTTTCCTTCCAGATGACCATCGTAGACAACAAAAAAGCCTTCCATGACTACTTTATTGAGGAGCGCTACGAAGCCGGCATGGTCCTGCATGGATGGGAAGTCAAGGCGATACGCGCCGGGCGCGTGCAGCTCAAGGAAGCCTACGTCATCGTCAACAATGGCGAAATCTTCCTGTTCGGCGCGCATATCAGCGCATTGACGAGCGCCTCGACCCATGTCCACCCGGAGGCCGTGCGCACGCGCAAGCTCTTGCTCAAGGGCGAAGAGATCAAGCGCCTGATCGGCAAGGTGGAACGCTCAGGCTACACGCTCGTGCCGATCAATCTGCACTATCTGCGCGGACGCGTGAAATGCGAGATCGGCCTGGCCAAAGGCAAGAAGCAGCATGACAAACGCGAGACCGAGAAGCAGCGCGACTGGGAACGCGAGAAGCAGAGCATCATGAAACAGCATAATCGATAAGTCCCGAGAGACCAGACTGCCATGTACGAACTCTATATCGCCAACAAAAACTACTCTTCCTGGTCGCTACGTCCCTGGCTGCTTATGCGCGAGCTGGCCATTCCCTTCGTGGAAAAGCTGGTGCCGTTTGCCGAGGGGTCCAACAAGGAATCCTTCATCGCGTTCGCGCCGAACCGAAAGGTGCCTTGCCTGCACGACAGTGGGCAGGCGATATGGGATTCCCTGGCCATCATCGAACATCTCGCCGAACGCCATGCCGGCGTCTGGCCTGCCAATGCCGTGGCACGCAGCTGGTCGCGCTGTGCCTCTGCAGAAATGCATTCCGGTTTTGGCGCATTGCGCGAACATTGCACCATGAATTGCGGGATACGTGTGCGCTTGAGCAGCATCGGCCCTGCCCTGCAGGACGATATCGCCCGCATCCAGGAGATATGGCACGAAGGGCGTGATAAGTTCGGCGGTCCCTTCCTGAGCGGCGCGCAATTCCACGCTGTCGATGCCATGTTTGCACCAGTGGTATTGCGTTTCCAGACCTACGGCATCGAGCTTGATCCTGCACTCGAGGACTATTGCAAATTGATACGCGCGAGGCCGGCCATGCAGGATTGGTATGACGCTGCCTTGAAGGAGGTCTGGCGCGAGCCGGGCCACGAAGATGAAGCGCGCCGTGCCGGCGTCTGGCTAGAGGATCTGCGACGTCCCTGAACGTTGTGCGCGCAAGGTAATAGACAAAATGCAGACGAAAAAAAACCCCGGCAAGCCGGGGATTTTTTTCGCGCTAATTCAGACCAAGATTACAGAGCCTGAATGTTCGATGCCTGCTTGCCTTTAGGGCCGGCAGTCACTTCGAACGAAACGCGCTGATTTTCTTTGAGGGACTTGAAGCCACTCGTTTGAATTGCCGAGAAGTGAGCGAACAGATCTTCGCCGCCTTCGTCAGGAGTGATAAAGCCGAAGCCTTTTGCGTCATTGAACCACTTTACGATACCAGTTGCCATTACATTTCCTATTACAGTTAAATTGGGCTCTCGCCCGTTCCGTCGACTCAACCAAGAAAGAAATGACAGCTTTACTGCACCACTCGCCGGAATCTCAACGTGGGCGCATTATAACCGACAAATTCCGGAAATTGACAATGGTTTCACTCTGCATTCCGCAAAATTTCACGTTTTCCTTATAAAAATGTCGTAAAGCCATTCCTTCCGGCTGATTTCGCGGCGTATAAAGCCTGGTCAGCCCGGTGCAGGAGCAATTCCGGGTCGACTTCCGCATCCCGTTTCAAGGTAATGCCGATGCTAGTCGTTACCCGCACCGTGCCGTCCAAAATCGAGAATTCCCGTTCCATTTCGGCCATGATTTTCCTTGCCACGACCTCGGCTTCACAGCCCATGTTACTTCCCAGCAACAAAATCACGAATTCGTCGCCGGCCAGACGTGCCACCGTGTCGGTACTGCGCACACAGGCCGTCAGCCGACGCGCGAATTCGCGCAGCACAGTGTCGCCGCCCTGATGGCCGAAATTGTCGTTGAAGGCTTTGAAGCGATCGATATCGAGAAATAGCACCGCCAGCTGCAAGCCCATGCCATCGACTTCGGCCAGCGCCTGCGCCAGTTTCTCGTTGAAGTAGCTGCGATTGGCCAAACCTGTCAGGGAATCGATGCGCGCCAACGTGCGCAGACGGTTTTCCAATTCCTTCGATTCGGTGATGTCGAGCACCATGCTGTAAAACCCGGCCACGTCGCCGTCCTGTCTATCGGGAATATATTCGACGCGCCAATGGCGCTTGCGCCCCGTGCGATCAGTACCCTCGCGCTCGAAACAGACGCGCTCGCCGCGCAGCGCCGCGTCGATTCTGTCGGAGGTAAATGTATAATATTCACCGCCGAATACGTCCGACACATTGCTACCCATGACCTTGGCGCCGTCGCGCTCAAATAGCTTTTCGTAATGGACATTGGTAAACCGGTAGCGCCGGTTTTTGTCCACGTAGGCGATCAGCGCGGGCAGATTGTCTGCAATCGTGCGCAACCAGCGTTCACCCTTCAATACATCCTGCTCCGCTTGCAGCCGCGCTGTGACGTCGTCGACACTGCCGACATAGCCGCGCACCTTGCCGTCTATCCTCACCTGCGCCGCCTTGAGCGACGCCCACGACACGTCGCCGTTGGACGACTGAAAACGCAGCGTATTCCGGTAGGGCAAATCATGATGCATGGCATGCGTCCACTCCTTGAGAATCTTGTCACGATCTTCAGGATGAATGGTCGCATGCCACCCACGCCTGGCAAGCGTATCGAAGTCCATGCCGGCCATTTTTTCGAAGGTCGGATTGACGTAGACCAGCCTGTCGTCCGTGTCGGTGCGAAACAGGCCTACCGGCAGCGAATCATTGATTGCCGCCAGTTCTGCCTGTTGGCTACGCACCTTCCACTCCTGCTCGCGCCGTGCGGTTATATCCTCGACGATGCCGAGGATATAGTCGACCCGGCCGTCGTCACCGAACAAGGGCACCGATATCGAACGCAAATAGACCAGCGCACCGTCGGGACGGCGATACGGAAACTCGGGAATCGTCACCACCTTCGGCTGTGCCAGCATCTGCCGGTCCAGCGCGTTGAGCGTATCGGCCACCTTCGAAGGAAATATTTCGTGATTGCTTTTGCCGATTACCTGATCGGCGCTATATCCCATGATGTGCTCGGCAGACCGGTTCCACGCCACCATCTTGTCTGCATTTCCTGGGCGAAAGCTCTTGGCGAATATCAGTACAGGCAAATACTCGATCAGGGAATGGAGGAACGCCCTGCTCTCGCGCGCTTCGGCCTCCTCGGCCTTGCGCCTGTTGATGTCGCGCAGGACCAATGCGATGCCCTCCTTTGCCAGGTCGGCAAGGGGAATGCATTGGCAAAGCAGCCAATGCGAGGCAGCGCCCGGTGGCGCAATGTCAATTTCCTCGACCATCACCTTGCGCAACTGATGCGCCTGCATCAACTTCAGGTGCAGATCAATCGAGGCGCCCGCGGGCAAAATCTCTGCGGGACCGCATCCGCGCAACGACGCCGCTGCCTGCCTGCTGAAATCTGCGGCATGGCTATTGGCGTAGGCAACGCGAAATTCAGCTTCGCCTTGATTTCCTCCATCAACGCGTTCGAAGATGAAGAAGGCATCGCCGCCGGCGTCGATCGCCGCACGGTGGGCGGCTTCGCTGGCTCGCGTTTTTGCCTCCGGTTCCAGGCGCTGCTGCTGCAGCCGGGCCCACGACAGCGGCAAGGCACCCAAATCGTCGACGTTTTTCGATGCCTTTTCCGGCTTCGAATGTCCGCCCTGCACTTCCTCCACCGCATGATCGAGACTTTGCCGCAACGCACGCAGCGGCATGAGCCGCCGCCGTGCCACATGATGCACAATGAAGCCTGCCACCACGGCGGCCACAGCGGCAATGGCCAGCAAAGCGAATGCGTGGCGCGAAATTGCGCCGCCATCGGCGCCGGCACCGGCACCGGTGAAAACATACAAGGAGGCGCAGGATAGCAGCGTTGCGGCCAACACCGACGATGCGGCAATGATCGCCACGTGCGCCGCGAGGCCCAATCCCGGCACGGGCGCCGACTCAGCCCGTTCATCGCTGGAAAAGCTCATTCAAAATCCCCGAAGACTGCAGAAATAAGACACCGCACCAGTCGCGTATGGGCTTTCAAGGCATCGCGCCGTAAAACCACAATGCAATCCCTGCATATTGATCAATTTGACGTATTTTAGCGTTTTTGACGATGCATCCTTTTGACATCGAACATGCGCAAGTCGGCAATTTTCAACAGGGCTTCGGGATCCTCGCCATCCTGAGGGAAAATTGCCCAACCTAGCGAAACGCCGACTTGGGCGCTGCCTTGCTCGAGTTCAATGGGTTGCGCTATGGCTGCCCGTATTTTCTCTTCCGAAGCAACCACATCGCGTATCGATGTTACGCCTTTAAGGAGCACGACGAACTCGTCGCCGCCGTAACGCGCAACCACGTCGCTTGTGCGGATCAACTCGCGCAGCCGCTGCGCCACGATCTTCAATACGAGGTCGCCCGAACTGTGGCCATAGATGTCGTTGATGGATTTGAAATTGTCGAGGTCAATAAAAAGCAGCGCAAAACTCAAGGGCTCAAACGGTTGCAATGCTGCCTGTCGTTGCATGAAGCCAATTTGTGCCATCAGGAATTCACGGTTGAACACACCGGTCAAGTGGTCAATGCGCAGGTTTTGCTCCATTTCATTGAAGGTCTGCGCCAACTGACCCAATTCGTCGCTACGCTCGATGGTCAGTTTGGGCAGCGGTTCACCAAGTCCGACCTTTCTGGCGGCGATAGTCAATTGGCGGATATCGCGCATCACGCGATTCAAAGCAAACCAGCCTATGCCCAGGGCAACAAGCACACAGCAAAATCCGATCGCGAGGCTGTGATAGAGGCTGCGCGTCACCTCGCCCATGAAGTCGCTCCGTGGCACGGCGACGATAGCGCTCCAGTGCAGGCCGAAATTCCCGCCTATCGCTGCCGACGCAAGTTCCACCTTGTCCGATCCATGATCGAATTCACTGGTCTGCACGGCAGTTACGCCGCCGTTGGGACTTCTCCCGGCAACATAGCTGGCATAGGCGTGGCGAATCAGGGGGTTGTCCATCTCTGCTGCAGCGAGGCGCTGGGGCACGCCGTCGACCATCCTGACCGGCAAATCTGCTGTCGAGCTCGCCACCAACATCCCTTGTTCGTCAATCACGAAGGCCACACCGTTGCGGCTCACTTCCAGGCTGCGCAGGAAATCGCTGATGGTCGACAGGCGCATGTCGGTAGCCAGGACGCCCACCACATGATGATCGGTTGCATACACCGACTTCGCCAGTGTGATGACCGGTATTCTGGTCGCAAAATCGTTGTACACGGACGACCATACGGGCTGGTCCTTGGCGATAGCCTGCTGAAACCATGGTCGCGTGCGCGGATCGTAATTATCGCTACGCAGCATTTTGCCGCGTGCGCCCGGCCCGGTGGAGTCGAAAGCGCGCCGCTGGGCATCGCCCGCATCGCGCAGGAATAACATGGCTTTGGTTTTGTTTTCGCGATTAAGGCCGACAAAACGTCCGTCCGCACCGCCAAAATAGACGAAACTATTGACTGATCTGAACAAGCTGCTGGCAGCCCAGAAGCGCTGCTCCAGGATGTTGGGATCGGTCGGGAATGCAATTGCCTGACCAGCCTGGGGCACATCTCCGGGATCGGGGGCAACTGCTTCCAGCGCAATCATGGCACCGGAAAGCGTCTGGTCGGTCGCGTACTCGATACGGCCGGTTGTTTCGATGAGCACGCGCCGCGTCAAGTCACTGACCGTATTTTCCCCCGCCCGGATCGAAACCCAACCGATGGCAACGGATACAAAAATGACCAGAACGACAAAAGGCAGGATCACCTGTTGCCGCAACGACAATGCTTGCATGAACACCCCGGCATGCTGCCACAAGAACGCACATTGACTATGAGCAACTAATTATAGGACCAAGACGTCTTCCTGAGAAATATATCTCCAATCCTCAACATGAGGGAAATTGAAAATCAGCCAAAATGGGCCGAATCGAGAAATGCGATCTTGTTCCCGACAATGATGGCGCCGGGATTACTACATGGCAGCGCAATAATGAGGGGTTACCAAGGCCATACCTTGCGTTCAGGCTGGGGGTTTACGCGAATTATCGGACCGGAGCTTTGTCCAGTTTTTTATCCGTTGCTCGCCCTGGTTGACGCCTTGCGTTTCATGATCTCGGCTTGCATGCTTTCAAATTGCTTGCGCACCTCAGCTTCCACGACCGACGTTCCCAGCAAAGGTGGCACCCAGACACCCGAGATTGACTCGGCGTGATACACAACACGGGTACCGCCTGCAACCGGCGTGAGCACCGTCAATGTGTCGTGCTTCTTCAATGTGCCGCCAGTCAGATGCGATTGGATAAATTCATAGGGCTTCAACGTCACATCGCGCACCGATTCAAAGGCGAAGGAAAAGCCGGCGTGCGACGTTTGGCCTTTTTGCGCCACTGTCCAGATGTTGTTATTTTTCTCCAACACCTTGCTCGATTGCAAGTTGGTAAGGAAGTCCGCCATGTGGTCGAAATCAACCAGCACGTCCCAGGTTTCTTTCGGCGTGGCCGGAATGGTAATGCTCAAGTCGGTGATGACGGTATCGCCATTCTTTTGCACCTTGATCGTGGCGCCTTCGGCGGGTGACGATGGTTGTGCAGTGTCGGCCCAGGCTTGCGCCGTAAATAGACTCAGGGTCAATAGGCTTGCTTGCAGGGCAAATTTCCACATTGCGTAACTCCTGGACAAAATAGGTTTGAAGCGCTGTATCTGCAACAAGTCGGGTGCCACACCATGCGATCCGATCTCGACATGGCAATCCGCTACCTTGCACTTCGCGATTTCTACTCCCTGCCGGATATCATACGCGAGATAAGCAGTTTAGGAATCGACACTGCCTTCGTCATGCCCCGCAGCCCTGCCCCAGCTATTTTCAAAGACAACGTCCTGCAGGCGGCGACGCTCGTCCCACCCTTCGGTCTCCAGCATCGGCGCTCGATAGAATGCATCGACATGCCCGACACAAAGAATGGCAATCGGCTTGCTGCCCTGCGGCATATTGCACAAAGTGCGCAAGCGTTCCGGATCAAATAGCGATACCCAGCCGACGCCGATGCCCTCGGCCCGGGCTGCGAGCCAAAAATTCTGGATCGCGCATGCTGCCGACGCCAAATCCATCTCCGGCAGGGTGCGCCGGCCAAATACAAAGTCCTCGCGCTTGTCGATCAGCCCGACGACGAGCAGTTCGGCGCATTGCATTATGCCTTCCACTTTCAGGCACATGAATTCATCAGACCGTTCACCCAGCGCATCGGCGGTGCGCAAACGCTCCTGGTCGACGTCCTGGTGGATGGCGCGGCGCAATGCCGTGTCGACGATGCGGATGAAGCGCCATGGCTGCATGAAGCCAACACTTGGCCCCCAATGCGCGGCCTGGATTAGGCGCTCAAGCGTACCGGGCTCAAGCGGTTTGTCGATGAAGTGTCGCATGTCGCGCCGTTCGCGGATCGTGCGGTACACGGCTGCTATTTCCTCGGGAGAAAACTGATTCGGATTCATCTTATGGGGTCCTTCGGTTTCCGCGCCTCCAAGGCACAATACAGGGGCTCACAGGCATCGGAAATCCGATCAAGGCTCTGTTCGCGCAACGCGCCAATGTCGAACGGTTGAACCTCGCGCAGGCCAGCCCACTGCAGCAGCGCGCAACAGGCCGCGGGATGATCGAACACACCGTGCAGGTAGGTGCCCAGGATCAGATTGTCTGTCGAGATCGCGCCTTCCGCTCGCCCTTCAATATAAAATGCCGGCCGCTCCAAGGCTGCGCCATGCGAATTTCCCATGTGTATTTCATAGCCCTTGACCGCAGCGGTAGCAAAGGCGCAATGCCCGCCAACCTCCTGCAACTTCTTTTCACGCTGCAGTTCCGTATGCAGTTCGAGCATGCCAAGCCCATTGGTGACGCCGGCTGCGCCCTCGACGCCATGGGGGTCGGCAATGTCTTGCCCCAGCATCTGGAAGCCGCCGCAAATGCCGATCAACTTGCCGCCATAACGCACATGCCGCCGGATCGCTTCGTCCCAGCCCTGATCGACCAACCAGCCCAGGTCGGCGCGCGTATTCTTGCTGCCGGGCAGAACGATCAGGTCGGCCGGTGGCAAGGTCGCTCCCGGCCCAACGAACTGCAAATCGACTTGCGGGTGCCCGCGCAAGGCGTCGAAGTCGGTATGGTTACTGACGCGCGGCAGCACCGGCACCACCACGCGAAAACCACCCTGGCGGGCCTGCATCTGCTGGACGGCGTCTTCGGCATCGAGAAAGAGCCCGTGCAGGTAAGGCAATACGGCGAGCACCGGCTTGCCGGTGCGTTGTTCGAGCCAATCTATCCCCGGTTGCAGCAACCCGATGTCGCCGCGAAAGCGATTGATGACGAAGCCGACTATGCGATTGCGCTCAGAAGCGGAAAGGCAATCGAGCGTGCCCACGATGTGCGCGAATACGCCGCCGCGATCGATGTCGGCCACCAGGATCACCGCACAACCGACCGATTCGGCAAAGCCCATATTGGCAATGTCGCGGTCGCGTAGATTGATTTCGGCGGGGCTTCCCGCTCCTTCGACAACGATGCAGTCGTATTGGCGCTGCAGACGCGCATAGGATTGCAGCACGGCCGCCATGGCTGTCGTCTTGTAGCGGTGATAGTCGCGTGCATCCATGTCGGCGTGCACCTTGCCATGAATAATGACTTGCGCACCGATGTCGGACGAGGGCTTGAGCAACACCGGATTCATGTCGGTATGCGGCGCGACGCCGGCAGCCCGCGCCTGCAACGCCTGCGCGCGCCCAATTTCCCCGCCATCGACCGTGACGGCGCTGTTCAAGGCCATGTTCTGCGGCTTGAAAGGTGCAACCTTGACGCCGCGCCGCCTGAGCAGGCGGCACAGCGCGGCAACCACGGTGCTCTTCCCGGCATCGGACGTCGTGCCCTGCACCATCAGGGTGTGGTAAGGGAAGGTCATCATTAATCCTTTTTAGCGCGCCGCGCCCGGGCCGCTGCCAGATTTTCGCATACCGCAGTCGCACCAGCGACAATGCGCGGGCCCGGCCGGACGAGCAGATCGGGATCGACGGCAAAAAGATTGTCGCGCCGGTTTGCCATCAACGTCGGATAGCGATGCCAAAGCTGCAGGCCACTATCGTCGCGCGGACGCATGTCGCCGCTGATGATGACCTCGGGGTTTTCCTGCAACACCGCCTCGACGCTCACTACCGGGGCCGTGGTCGCCAAGTCGGAAAAGATGTTCTCGCCACCGCACAAGCGGATCACGTCGCTGACAAAATGCTTGCCATTAAGCGTATAAAGCGGTTTGTCCCACACCTGATAAAACACCCGCACCGTCGGCTGCCGGGCGTAGCGCAGCGAGAGTTTGTGCAAATCGTCACGCATGCCTTCGACAACCTGGTTCGCGCGTTTTTCCGAACCGACCAGCCGCCCCAGGTGCAGCAAGGTATCCTCGATCTGCTCGAGCGTATGCGGTTCGCTGTAATACAGGGGAATGCCGAGCTTGCGCAGCGCCTCCAATTGCGGCCCGGCACTGCCATGCAGCCAGACCACCAGCAGGTCCGGCTTGAGCGCGATGACGCGTTCGAGATCCACGTGCAGGTTGTCGCCCACCAACGGCACATTTTTTGCCTCCGCCGGATACTCGCTATGGCTGACCTGCCCTATCAGCCGGTCACCGGCGCCCACGGCAAACATCATTTCAGTCAAGTGCGGCGCCAGTGCAATCACGCGCTGTGCCGGCCTGGCCAGCGTGACGGTATTGCCTGCGTCGTCAACGACACTGATTTCAGCGCAGGCGTGGCGAGACAGGCAAAAACACGCCAGCAGCAAACCGCGCAATAAATAGGGAGAAACGAACCGATTCGTCATGGCGTTGCCATCCTTTAATTTGAAGCAAACCAGGCATCGAGCGCCAGGTGCAATTTGTCCCAGTCGTTCTCCGTCAGCGGCAAGCCGAGCCGGATGGCGGCGCCGTTCCGACCCACCGCATCCTCACCTCTGCCATTGAATTTGCGCACCCAGATGGCATGCTGCGCCATGTGCTCGGCAAAGCGGGCCGCCTGTGGCTCGCGCCACCATTGGAACAGCGCAGTGCCGCCCGACTCAATGCCGTAAGCCGCCAGCAAATCCCGCAGGCGCAGGCCGTCTCGCCGCAATTGCAACATCGTTTGCTGCTGCCATTGCGTGTCAGCCAGTGCGGCGGTTCCGATCAACTGCGCAGCGGCGCTCACACCCCACGGGCCGATCTCGTCAGCCAGGCGTTGCTGCAGTGACTGCTCCGCTATGACGAAACCCAGCCGCACGCCAGCCAGGCCAAAAAATTTGCCCAGGGAGCGCAAAACAATCAATCCCGGCCTTGTGCCCGCGTGTTGCGCAACGCTCCCGGTCGGCTCGACATCGATGAACGCTTCGTCGACCACCAGCCAACCGCCGCGCGCAGCCAGGCTATTCGCCCAGGCCAGCAGCCTCTCAGGTGCCACCATGGCGCCGGTAGGGTTGTTTGGATTGCATACCACCAACACGTCACTGGAAGCGATTGCCGAATCAAGCTGGTCATAGGCAAGTTCGCGCACAGCATGCCCTGCCGTGCACCAGCGGTGTGCATGTTCGGCATAGGCGGGTGCGCCGATGGTCACAGCGCCCTGCATCCGCAAGCGCGGCAGGGCCTGGATGGCGGCCTGGCTGCCGGCAACCGGCATCAGGTGCGCCGTGCCATAGTATCTGGACGCAGCCGTATGCAGGGCAGCGTTCGGCTCGGGCAGGCGATGCCATAGCGCGCTTGGCAATTGCGGCACAGGAAAACTTTGCGGATTGACGCCCGTCGAGAGGTCAAGCCAGTGCTCGCGCGCGTGGCCGTATTGGGCCATGGCCGTTGCCAGATTGCCGCCGTGTTCAAGCATGGTAACCGCACGCCGTCAAAAAAGACACCAGTGCCATTGCACACATCGCGGCGCACCACAGGCCGGTGGCGCGCAAGACAAGTTTCCATGCGCGTGCGATATCGTGCGCTTCGGCCGCACGGCCACTGCCAAGCGGCGGGCGCATTTCCACGACGCCATCGTAACTGGCCGCACCCCCAAGCGACAGCCGCAAGGCGCCGGCCCCTGATGCCATCACCGGGCCGGCGTTCGGACTCGGCCAGGCCGGCGCCTGGGATTGCCAGCAAGCCCAGGCGTTACGGGTATCTCCCAGCACGGCATAAGACAGCGCTGTCAAGCGCGCAGGCAACCAGTTCAAGGCGTCGTCGCAACGGGCGGCAACACGGCCAAAGGCGAGAAAGCGCGCGTTGCGATAGCCCCACATGGCGTCAAGCGTATTGGCCAGGCGAAACAACAGTGCCCCCGGTCCGCCTGCAATTGCGAACCAGAACAAGGTACCGAACACAGCGTCGTTGCCGTTCTCAAGCAAGGATTCAACAGCCGCCTTGCTCAGGTCGCCTTCGCCGGCATGGGCGGTGTCGCGGCTGACGATGCGCTGCGTCAATTGTCGCGCACCTGCCAGATCTTTGTGCTGCAATGCGGCTGCAATCGGCATGCAATGATCATGCAAGCTGCGCAGGCCCAAACAGAAATACAGTAATAGCGCGTGCGCAGCGAAGACCAAAAAGAAGGACGTTTGTCCAATCCAATTCACCAGCACGGTAGCACCGGACACGAGCGGCAGGATTGCCAGCAGCCAAGCGAGAAAACCCGCGAGAAAATTGCGTGGCCGGCGATTAAGCTTATCCTCCAGCCATCTTGCATGACGGCCGAAAGCCACCAGCGGATGTGCATAGGGAACTTCACCGCACAGGGCATCGAGCAGCACGCCGGCCAGCATGAGCAAGGAAAGATTGACGATGCCGACGCCGAAAATCACGCTCAGCCCTTCAGGGCCAGCGGCAATCCGGCAACGATCAGCAATGCACGATCGCATATGCGCGCCAGGTCCTGGTTCAAACGCCCGGCTTCGTCGACAAACCAGCGCGACACGGCTCCGGAGGGGACAATGCCGGAGCCGACTTCATTGGACACCAGGATCACGTCGCCGCGCGCTTTTTGCAAGGCGACAAGCAGGCTCTCGCGCTCACAGTGGAAGCGTTCAGGCGGCGTGATCGGTCCGACTTCCGGATAGTTTGCCGCTTTGTCAAACAGCAGATTGGACAGCCAGAGCGTCACACAATCGACCAATATCACACACTCGGGCGCGCTCCGGGTTTCTATTGCGGCACCCAGCGCATGGGTTTCCTCTACGGTCGTCCATAGCGCATTGCGTTGCGCGCGATGTAGCGCAATGCGCTCGGCCATTTCGCCATCTGCCGCCTGCGCCGTAGCGATATAAATCACATGCTTTCCGCTTGCCTGCGCCAGCGTTTCGGCGTGACGGCTTTTGCCCGACCTGGCGCCGCCCAGGATCAAGGTCGTCGTCATGCATTGTCCCTGACCTGGCCGGCCTGCCAACGCGCGCACATGTCGCTGATTTGGCGCAAACCTTCGGTAATGACCGACGGCCCGGGAGAGAGAATATCGGGTGACTTGATCTCGAAAACCATGCCGTTTTGCAAAGCGGGAATTTGCGACCATCCCGGGCGGTCATGCAAGGACTCCGGCTGAAATTTTTTGCCGCACCACGAACCGATGATGATGTCCGGCGCGCGCCGGATCACTTCATCGGGATCGGCGATGATGCGATCCTTGGCGCTCTGGTGGCAGGCCAATTCGGCAAACGCGTCAACACCGCCGGCGATGGTGATGGCTTCGGATGCCCAGCCGATGCCCGACATCAACGGGTCGTTCCATTCTTCAAAATATACACTCGGGCGGCGCGTCCATTGCGCGGCGCGCGCCTGCACGTCGTCAATTTGTTGTTGCAGTTGCCGAACCAATTGCGCGCCGGCTGCCTGCCTGTCGACCATGGCTGCCAGCACCCGCACCATCTGGAGAATACCGGCGAAGCTGCGTTGATTGAACAAATGTACCTCGACACCCTCTTTCGCAAGATCGCGGCAGATGTCGGCCTGCAGGTTACTGAAGCCGATCACCAGATCCGGCTTGACGGCAAGAATGCGCTCGATCTTCGATGAAGAAAATCCGCTGATCTTTGGCTTCTCGCTACGGGCGCGCGGCGGGCGCACGGTAAAACCTGAAATCCCTGCGATGCAATCTTCGGCGCCGAGGGCGTACAGTGTCTCGACCGACTCGGTCGAAAGGCAGGCGATGCGTCGATAGTGGCTCATGGTACGATTATGTTGGGAGTGACGTGGGATTCATGTTGGATTCATACGGAGCTGACAAACAGATCCTGGCCTTTGCGCGCGCCGTCAAACAGCGCCGCTGCTGCCTCCGGGCATGACGGAAAATACGCGTGAAAGTAGGATGCAGCCGCAGAGCCATAGCAATAAAGCGATTCGCCATCGGCGCCGGACGGGTTCTTGCGCGCCGTACCCCATGCAACCAACGCTGTGTCAAACACCGAGTAATGGAAGGTATGCCCGCGCAAGTGGCCGGCACGGGTCGCAACAGACTGGGCGCCGAGCCCGGCCAGGCGGTGCTGCATGCGCGCCGTCCCCGGCAGAACACCGGCCATCTTCCAGGCGGTGCCGGACTGGTCGATCAAACTTTCGCTCAAGGTCATCATGCCACCGCACTCGGCCCAAATCGGTCTTTCCTCAAGGTGGCATTGCCTGATTGACGCCTGCCAGCGCTCGGCGCGCGAAAGCGCCGCGCCATGCAGTTCGGGGTAGCCGCCTGGAAGGTATATGCCATCGGCCTCTGCCGGCACGGCTTCATCGGCCATCGGCGAAAAGAATTTCAGCGTGGCCCCCATGCTGCGCAAGCAGTCAAGGTTGGCCGGATAGAGAAATGCAAACGCGGCATCGCGAGCAATTGCAATCGTCTTGCCCTTGAGAAGCTGCGTGTGACCGTCAGTTTGCTCGGGCTCGAACGGGCCTCCCTCGTAGGCAGGCAAGGCCTGCCATGCGTCGGCATCAAGGATCAGGTGCTGCCCGAGTTGTTCCAGCAGGCTTTCCAGTTCGCTCACTTCTTCGGGCGGCAGCAAACCGAGGTACCGTTCCGGCAGCGATCTTTCCTGGCGCGGCATGCGCCCCAGCAGGGACACGTCACGCAGCGATTTTGCAACCATCGCCGCATGACCCTCCGAGCCGACACGATTGGCAATGACGCCGGCCACTGAAACCGGCCCATAGTCGCGCAGGCCGCAGACGATCGCCCCGACAGTTTGTGCCATGGCAGCGGCATCGATGATCAGGACCACAGGCACGTTGAACAAGCGTGCCAGATCGGCGGACGAAGGCTCACCGTCATAGAGTCCCATGACACCTTCGATCAGTATGAAATCCGCCTCGCGCGCGGCCAGCGACAGCATGATCGCGCATTGTTCCTTACCAACCATCCACAAATCGAGCGTGTGGACCGGCGCACCGCAGGCTCTTTCAAGCAGCATGGGGTCAAGGAAATCGGGCCCGGTTTTGAATACCCGCACCCGCTTCCCTTCGTTTGCCAATTTGCGCGCCACGGCAGCCGTCAGCGTAGTCTTGCCCTGCCCCGACGCAATCGCTGAAATCAGAACTACGCGGCAGATGTGCGGATTCACCATTCGACACCCGCCTGCGCCATGATGCCATTCTTGAAGGCATGCTTGACTTCGTTCATCTCTGTCACGGTATCGGCGACGGCAATCAATTCCGGCGGTGCCGCGCGCCCTGTCACCACCACATGTTGCATTGCCGGACGCGCCTGCAGGTCGGCGATGACTTGCTCAACCTCTAGATACTTGTACTTGAGGGCGATATTGAGCTCATCAAGCAGCACCAGGCCGATCGACGGGTCACCTAGGAATTGACGCGCCTGCGCCCAGGCTGCCGCCGCTTTTTCCATATCGCGCTCGCGGTTTTGGGTTTCCCATGTATAGCCTTCGCCCATCGCGTGAAACTGCACTTCCTGCGGAAAACGACGCAGGAATTTCTCTTCGCCGGTCGACATTGCACCCTTGATGAACTGCACGATGCCGACTTGCATGCCATGGCCGAGCGCGCGCATGACCATGCCGAAGCCGCTCGAACTCTTGCCTTTGCCATTGCCGGTGGTGACGACTATCACGCCTGCCGTGCGCTGTGCCTGGCGGATTTTTTCATCGACTACTTCCTTCTTGCGCTCCATGCGCACGCGATGACGTTCATTGCCATCGGATTGATCTTGTGTTGAACTCATTGTTGTTCCCGTATATCGAAATTTCGTTGCGCCGGAAGGAAAATCGTGCGCGCGCCATGGCGCACCGTTTCGACCGCATGGCCGAGGCAACGCCCGAGCAGTGGCGCTTGCATCACGTCTGCAGCAGTCCCGGTCTGCCAGTGGCCGTCGTCAAACATCAGCAGCGCATGGGTGGCGACGTCGTGTGTCAAATTCAGATCGTGGGTCACCAGCACGACCGTCTTGCCTTCGCTGCAGAGGCGGGCCAGCAATTCCATCACGCTGACCTGGTGCGCCAGGTCGAGCGCATTGGCCGGTTCGTCGAGCAGGAGCAGCGGCGTGTCCTGAGCCAATGCCGACGCAATGGCCACGCGCTGCCGCTCGCCTCCGGACAGGGCGCGCAAATCGCGCTCGGCCAGATGGGCGACATCGACCATTTGCAAGGCGTTGCGGGCGGCTGCCTGATCAGTTTCGGATTCCCAATAGCTGCGATCGTGATACGGATGGCGGGCCGTCAGCACGGCATCAAGCACGTTGTAGGAGAACGCGTCGCTGCGGCCCTGCGGCAAATACGCACGCCGGTGCGCCAGTTCGGCGGGTGGCCAATCCGGCAATCCGCGCCCGTTGATCGAAACAGTGCCGCCGTCAGGCCGGCGCAAGCCGGCCATGGTGCGCAACAGGGTGCTCTTGCCCGCGCCATTGCGGCCGATGATGAGCCAGCATTGTCCGGCATCCAATTGCAGATCAAGCCGGCGCAACAACGTGCGCTTGCCGATAACAAGATCGAGCTGATGCAGTTTCATCATCGGCGGTGAATATGGTGAAGTTGCAGGAGAAAAACCGGCACACCGATCAAGGCCGTAATCACGCCTACCGGCAGTTGCTGCGGCGCCAAGATGCTACGTGCCAGGGTATCGGCAATGACCAGGAAACTGCCGCCGACCAACGCCGTCGAAGGAAACAGCAAGCGATGGTCCGGCCCCAGTGCAAACCGGCACGCGTGCGGCACGATGAGGCCGACGAAACCGATGCTGCCGGCCGTGCTGACTGCACTGGCCGTCAACACGGCAGCGCAAAAAAACAAGCCCTGCCTGAGCCTGGCAACCGGCACACCCAAAGCGGCGGCATTGTCGCCGTGTAAAGCCAATACGTTGACGGAACGCGCTACCCGCCGGGCGAAGGTCAGCGCAAGTGCCAATGTGATCACGGGCAGCCAACGAAACTGCACCGAAGATAAATCGCCAATAAGCCAGAACACCATGCCGCGCAGTCTGCCGTCGGGTGCAATCGATAGCATGAGCGCGATCAAAGCGCCGCAGCCGGCGGCCACGATCACGCCGGTCAGGAGCAGCAAAGACGCATTGCCATCGACGACACCGCCGCGCAAATCCCGGTAAGCCAACAGGAACAACAGGAATGCCACCGCAAGGGCGCCGCCGAATGCGGCAAGGTCAACCACCCATAATGCCGAAAACAACAGAATTGCAAACAACGCGCCAACCGCCGCGCCGCCCGAGACCCCGAGTACATAGGGGTCAGCCAAAGGATTGCGCAACAACGCTTGCATCATCGCGCCGGCCAGCGCGAGTGTGGCGCCGACAACAAATGCGGTGGCTGCGCGCACAAGGCGCAATTGCAGCAGGGTTGCTGCAAGGCCGTCGGTTTCGCCGTGCGCCAGATTACGCAATCCCTGCACGAGTTCGGACGGCGATAGCGCCACCGAACCGAGGGCGCAGGCAAACAATAGCGCAATCAGGGCAATGGCAATCAGGAGCGGCAAGGCCAACCTTGGCCGCCTTGCCGGTGAATTTGCACTGACCGCCAATTCTGTCGCAGGCATGAATTTCCTTCCCGATTACAGGTTCATTTGAAGCCGTAGCGCAGTGCTACATAGACGTTGGAGCCGCCTGTCGCATAACCATACGCCAATTCGTAATCCCTGTTGAGAACGTTATTCCAGCGCGCGACCAAATTCCAGTCGTCGCTCAAATCGACGCTCGCATGGAGATTCCAGATTGCATAGCCGCCTAGCGGCGTCAGGTTCGCCGCATCGTCATAGCGCTTGCCGGAGAATACATTGTCGACCCCGATCTGATATTTGCTTTCACGATAATCGAGTCCGATACTTCCGTGCCGCTTTGCCCGGCGCGCCAAAATGGTATTGGTCGTTTGATCGTGCGGGTCCTGGAAGTCGAGCGAGGCGTTGGCGCTGAAACTGCCGAATTTGGTGCTACCGCCGAGCGACAATCCCTCCAGCAAGGCTTGGTCGACATTGCGGGCGCAATAGCAGCTTGCATCGTACACCACGAGGTCGGTCACGCGGTTTTGATAAAGGACTGCCGTGAAACGCGATTTACCATCGTCGTAGGCCACGCCCGCTTCTGCATTGCGCCCCTTTTCCGGCTTGATGGACGGACTGCCGTACCCCGGAAAATATAGTTCATTAAAGGTCGGTGCGCGAAAACTTGTGCCGTAACTTGCGTTGACACGCCAATCCCGCGCAAGCCGATAACCGTAACCAACGCTGCCGGTTGTTTGCAAGCCGTATTGATTGCTGTCGTCATTGCGCAAACTGAACACGGCAAGTTGTGCTTCGCTCTTCCATTGGTAAGATGCGGCCACGGAATTGGTATTGCGTTTGCCGTTAAGGCCTGAGGTATCGGTGTCGATCTTTTCTTCCCGTCGTTCGGCCAGCAGTTGCAACACGTCATTTCCGATGGCAATGTCGTTTTGCCAGCTTAAATTGGTTTGTGTGGTCTTGAAGTAGTTGCTTGGCGTCTCGCCATAGGCCTGCCAATACGGGCCATTGGTGCCGAACAGATAATCGTCTGTCTGGGACAATTGCAAGTTGCTATTCCAGGCCGGCAGGAATTGATCGTGGGCATAAATACGTACCGCATTCAGGCGCTCGCGATTCTGATCGTCGTAATCCGGTCCGAGGTCGAATTGCGCCTTGTTCTGCGCTTGCAGGAAGCCGACACCGATCTCATGCCCCTTCATAACGTCAAAACTCAACTGGCCGCTGGCGCTCTCCTTGTCGTAGCCGTCCTTGTCCGGATTGTAGGCGCCGAAAGGTGCATTCGGTTTGGTGGCCGAGAACCCGTCGGCTTCGCTACGCGCGACGTCGAGCGCATAGTGCAAGCGATTTTCCGCTGCACCGGAGCCTGAAATGGCGGCATCGACCGTGCGTGTGTTGTAGGTACCGAAACCTGCTTCGGCGCTCACCAAGGTTTTGCCGTCGCCTTTGCGGGTGAATATTTGGATCACGCCGCCGATGGCATCGGCGCCGTAGAGGCTGGAAAGCGGCCCGTAGACGATTTCGACGTGGTCGATTTGCGCAAGCGGAATGCTTTCCCACGTGGCCCCGCCAAGGGTGGACGATCCGATACGCGCGCCATCAACCAGCACCACGGTTTGCTCGCCCGATGCGCCACGCAAGAAAACCGAGGATGTGGAACCCGGCCCACCGGCGGTGACAATTTCCAGGCCGCGTTTTTGCTGAAGCAGATCGAGCAGATTGATCGCGCCGGATTGACGAATTTCGTCCGACGTAATGACTGAATTATCGCTCAAGACATCGCGCGGCGCCTGGGCGAAGCGCGCTGCCGTCACGACGACAGTCTGGTCGCCCGATGCGGCGCTCTGTTGAGCCCGGCTTAGATTGGGAAAGAGAAGTGCAACGGCAACCAGAGCGGCGCCGGAAGTATTCAACACAGAAAAGTTCATGGATTTTCAAAAACACAAAGCGTGACAACCAGCCAACTTCCCCGTGGGCCGGATTGAACAGAAAGGTGCGATGAAAACCAGCGACCAGCGCGCAGGATGATGGGCAATCAGGGAATCAGATTGAACAGTTACCGGCGCAACCGTATCGCGAAGGTCCCCGTTCGCAGCACTTCCACCTGATTTGGCCGGTATCCGGGCTCGCAATTCAACGCCGAGGTCGCTCGACCGAGGCTGTTGATGTCCTACCTTCCCATGCAAACGCACAGTGGTATTGATATAGGACTCGTCCCATGCAGGCGACGCTTGTTTACCGTTGCGGGGGCAGCACACGTTATGCCGTTGCCGGCTTCGTGTTTCCCGTTTAACTGCCTGCATGAATATGCAGGCGGGCACCAAAACGCCTGAATTATATGCGCTTGGGATCGAATGGGCAATCAAACTTCAATGGAGTGCGCAGTTCAGATGTCCACAATCAGCATTTCACCGTAGCCGATCTTGTGTCTGACCTGGGCGGCGTAACGCGCCATTTCGACGAGCGGCAAGCCGCGTTGGCAGCCGAGCAGCATGCGGATTGTGCCGGCGTGGCAAATAATGGCGGCATTCTGATGGCGGTTCAACAGCAACGCATCGTGGAAGGCGCGCACGCGTTCGGCAATTTGCAGGACACTCTCGCCGCCGCCCGGCCGGTACCCGACTACGTCCTTGACCCAGGCTTCCACTTCGGCGCGCGCAATGTCGTTCCAGGCGCGCATCTCCCAGGTACCAAAATCCATTTCTGCCAAACGCGCATCGAATACGACATCCGGACCGCTGAGCCCGGCAGACACTTGCCGGGCCAGATCGGCGCAGCGGCGCAGCGGACTGGAATACACGACAACGTCTTTCGGCAGGCTTGCCAGCAACGCCGCACAGACTTGGTCGCGATGCGATGCGGATGCTTCCAGATCCGTGCTGCCGTAGCAGGTGTCGGGCTTGACGACGGGTTCCGGATGACGAACCAGATAGAGGCGCATTGAGGTCGATTTGCCAGATTAATTGCGTGATTACGCGAGCTAATAATGCGTTCGAGAAATATAAAACAGGGATGAAACGATACCGAGATAAAATCCGGCCTCCGACAACTGCTGGACCGCACCGAGGCAATCGCCTGTGTAGCCGGCAATGCGCCGCAAACACATGCGCGCCAAATACGCAGTGCAGCAAGCCGCAATGAGCAACCCGGCCAAGGCTTGCGGCAGCGCCAGAAGACCGGCAAAAACCACACAAGCCAACGGCAACAAACCGCACAGCGCGGCAAAAAAGAATTCACCGGCCCGCAAGCGATGCGCCACACTGGCCGATTTGCCGTCCACTCTGACATAGTTGAAGCGCCAAATCAACGTAGTCGAGAAGGCGCGCGACAGCGGGTGTGCGGTGAGCAACGCAATCGGCAGCGTCTGCTGCGGCAGGTAAGCCAGGGCGGCGCATTTGACAGCGAGCAGCAATCCGATGCCGATTGCGCCATAAACGCCAATGCGGGAATCCTTCATGATCGCCAAGACCTGGGTCGGGTCGCGGCCGCCACCGAAGCCGTCGCACATATCGGCGAAACCGTCTTCATGCAATGCGCCCGTCGTCATCAAACTGGCCACCAATGAAAGCAATATGGCCAGCACCGGCGGCAAAACCATCCCAGCCAACCAGACGACCATGGCGCTCACTGCCCCGACCAGCAGGCCGACGAGCGGGAAATATCGCGCACAGCGGCGCAGCCATCCCTCGTCGTACCCGACCCACGTAGGGACGGGCAGGCGCGTAAAAAACTGCAGCGCTACAAAAAAGAGCCGCAGTTGATACATAGGCCAGGCCTCTTGTGAGCGAACTTCTTCTGCCAATTAACCCGCCTTGTCGCTGACCTGGGCCGACTCAAAGGTCGCCATGTCATTGAGAAAATTAACGGCCGCATGCAACAGCGGCAGCGCCAGGGCGCAACCGGTCCCTTCGCCCAGACGCAAGCCCAAATGCAGCAGGGGATCGGCCTCGAGGTAGCGCAGCATGGCCAGATGGCCGTTTTCATTGGAACAGTGCGAAAACACGCAATACTCGCGCACCGCCGGTTGCAGTTTGACCGCCACCATGAGTGCACTGGTGACGATGAATCCGTCTATCAGCAATACCTTGCGCAGTTCTGCCGCACGCAGCATGGCGCCGGTCATCATGGCGATTTCGAAGCCGCCGAACGCCGCCAGCACATCGAGCGGTGCCGTGACGTGGTGTTTTTGCATTGCCGCCTGAATCACATCGCGCTTGTGAGCAATACCCGCTGCGTCGAGCCCTGTCCCCGCGCCCACGCATACCGACAACGGCAGACCCGACAGCGCATGCATGATGGCGGCAGCCGCGGTGGTGTTACCGATGCCCATTTCGCCGAAGCCGACGACATTTCCTTCCAGAGCGTCGACCAATCCCATGCCGTGGCGCATTGCGCTCTGGCACTGTTCGGCGCTCATGGCCGGCCCATGGGCGAAATTGCGCGTGCCAAATGCCACCTTGCGATCGAGCAAACCAGAGCGCGGAGGAAAACTGTAATTGACCCCTGCATCGACCACGTGTATGGCGCAGGCGTTCTGCCGGGCGAACACATTGATGGCTGCGCCACCAGCAAGGAAATTTTCCACCATCTGCCAGGTCACGCTTTGCGGATAGGCCGAGATGTTTTCAGCCACCACGCCGTGATCGCCGGCAAACACCAGAATCGCCGGATGGCGCAGCGAGGGACGCGCCGTCTCCTGAATCAGGCCGATCTGCTTTGCCAGCGGCTCCAGTCTCCCGAGGCTACCCGGCGGCTTGGTCTTGTTGTTGATGGCCCGCTCGAGCGTATGGGCCAATTCATTATTTGCAGTGGATCGGATTTCGGAAATAGGCATGCTTGATGAGCGAATCGACGCGCTGCAAAGCACATCGATCGACGCGTAAATAGGGGGTTGGAAAAAACATCCGCTGCAGACGGATGGATAAACGGACAGAAAATCTATTCTTCCGTCGCAGCGTTCGCTATTTTACTGACAGTTGCGAAATGAAGCCCGACAAAGTTACCTATTTCATTCAGGCTGTAAAGATGGGTCAGATGGGCCAGACGTATGGCCGCGTTCCTTTGCGGCCTGTCCCTGGCCTTGGAAAATAGCTGGTTGAGGGTCGGCCGAGATGTGCGTCGTTCATGCAATTGAAATTCGCGTATCGTTCCTGCTTCGTTCATCAGGGCGGCCATTTGCGCAACAAACTCTTCGCTACCCAGCAAAATTTGCTTGCGCAGGTGAACCCAGGGCGACTCCGTGCCATGGCCATCCATGACAAATTCCTGATAGCGCCGCTCTGCTGTCTTTTTTTGCTTGCCGAATTGGCGCAACACCCAGTCGGTCGACAGGAAAGGAGGTGCATGGGCGATACCGGCAGTTGCACGGAAACTGCTCCAGAGGTATTTCTCGGGTAACTTCACCGTTCTGGTACGAACCGGGTTCATGACCACGTGGCGGCACATTTCCAGGAGGAAGCCATCGCGCTCGACCAAAACGGCTTTGAACCGTCCCTGCATGACGGGGCCATCGAGACGATGTCGAAGGTTGAAGTTTTGGGTATAGATGCCGTTCAACTGGCGCATGCCGATCGAGAGCTTGCCGTCCAGCGTTTCGACTACCAGGTGGTAGTGATTGTCCATCAGGCAGTAGGCGTGGCAGATCCAGTTGAAGCGCTTGGCGACTTTGGCCAAGATAGCGAGAAAGAAGTTGCGATCTTCTTGGTCCGCAAAGATGTCGTGCTGCTCGTTGCCGCGAGAAGTCACGTGGTAGATTGCTCCGGGAAATTCAAGGCGTTGCGGTCGAGCCATATGTATCTCCTCGCTCTTATTAGATTGCAATCAAACGTACGTGTTCAACATCTTCGTCATTCCTGCGTCGACGTTGCCCAACATGCGCGTATAGCAGTTTGATGGGCAACGATCACAACTCATGACGCCCAGGCTGCGGCACTGGCGTGCGATTGCGACGCTGCATTGTCGCAATCTAGTCGCCATCGTGGCCATAGCCGACGATGGTGTTGACTTCCAGGCTGCGAATTTTCACCGCCTGGCGCCAGCGCACATAGAGCAATGCCAGTGCAATGACGCCGGCTCCCAATCCGATCGGCGTTGAGCCGTTGCGCGACAAGAGGCAGCTCGACAGCACCAGAATGGCCGCGATCGTATGCGCAAACCCCACTCTGCGGCGCAAAATCATAATGGTGCGGCAGCAAGTCAGCCAAGCCGCAGCTGGAAGAATTGCCAATGCCAATTGCCATGCAAATATGCCGATCAGCGCCAAAACAGGTCTCTCCTCAGTTGTGTCCCCGCACACGCCATACGTCGGGTTATTTTGTCATTATAGGCAGGCCTGCGCGCTTAACATGCCGCAACATCCTGCAAAATGATTGCTTTTTTTAACTTGCTAACACAATAAAATACACCGTTAGTTTATATTCGGCAACATATTTTCTGTAAGAAATCATCAGAACCAAGAAAACCGGGACACGCAGTATAATCGCGCAAGCAATTCGCCGATGCCAAAGCGGCAACTTTCCCAATTTAAGATGTAATGTGCAATGAAAACGACGATGAAACCTGAACTCCGACGCCAACTTCAACGCGGCAGCGCCGCCAGCCTGCTGCTTGGATTCGTCATGATGTGCGGCGGCGCTTACCTGTTGCTTGAGTCAATCGTTGTCACACAGACCTACTTTCTCGGCGTGGGGCTCTACCATTGGGGCGGGATGTCGGTGACGGGTGGCATGATCCTCGTGCCCATGATATTCGGCATCGGGATTATTTTTTACCGGCCATCCAATCTGATCGGGTGGGCATTAGCCATCGGGTCGCTCGCAGCAATGATCCTCGGTGTGATCGTCAATACCCATTTTGCGCTGCGTTCGATGTCGCTGTTTGAACTGATCTGTATATTCGTGCTGGGAGTCGGCGGTTTGGGCCTGTTTCTGCGCGCCCTTGCCGACGGGCGCAAGTCGGCGTAGATCATATCACTGGGGCACTATTGCCTGACAACCTTCTCGATCCGCTGGTCGGGGATGATCCAGATCATCGCAACGACCGCGTAGAGGGCCAGCGCGAACCAGGTTTCAACGAAGGCCAGGCCAATCGCTATCAGATAGATCACAACGGAGATCTTCCCTTTGAAGTCCCTACCCAGGGCCTGGGCGATGGCGGACTCCTTGCCGTGCAGTGAGATCAGTGTCTGCGTCAGGATGTAGTAGGCTGTGCCGCACATCATCAAGACCACACCGTAAAGCGCGATCGGCCACGGCGATGCATGGTGCAAACCCATCCAGTTGGTGACGAAGGGTATGACCGAGAGCCAAAATAACAGGTGCAGATTGGCCCACAAAACGGTGCCGTTGACATGTCGCGCAGCGTGGAACAGATGGTGGTGATTGTTCCAATAAATGCCGACATAGATGAAGCTTAAGACATAGCTGAGCAGGACAGGAAACATGTTGCACAGTTCGCTCAACTGATCACTGACCGGCACCTTGAGTTCGAGCACCATGATCGTGATAATGATCGCAATCACGCCATCGCTAAATGCTTCCAGCCTGTTTTTTCCCATGAATTATCCGAATGAGGATTCGCTGTCCTGACCCAAGAACAGGCAGTCTCTCATTTTGCAGCGCAGTCGCAGACCGCATTGCCCTTGTCGAAAACGATGTGCCACACTCCCGGCCGGTCCATGCGCCAGATGGAGGTGAAGGTGGAGATCTGCTTGCCGTCGGCATCGCGCACCGGGCCGCTGCTGAGAGCCAGTGTGCCTGAATCGAGCACCTCGACCACACCCGGTTCCCAGGAAAATGGCGCGTCAGGCTTTTCATAAAGGGATTTCCACGCGGCTGCAATGGCGGCCTTGCCGTGCAAGACCGATTTGGATGAAAAGAACACGGCCTCATCTGACAAAAAAGTAGAAAATCCGGCAAAATCGCGATCAGCCATGGTCTTGGCAAATGCCTTTTCAGTTGCCATGACCTGTTTTTGTACATCCGTGAGCGGCGGGGTTTGGCCGTAAGCCACATTGACGAAGCAAAACAGCAATAAACAGAGCTTGAGTTTGTTCATTTTGTTGCCTTTATGGAATGTTAATGGCGCTAGGATAAAATTTTAACAATGTCTAGTGTCAAACTTGACAGGATGTCAGACGCAAATTCCTGTCGCATAATAATCCCTGAGAGCGATTGATGGAGTTAGCGAGATACCTTCCCCCTCTTGCTAAATCAGTCAATTGTTTCTTCCTCTGGGCAATTCCAGGCTTTCCCCGCGATCTGCAAAGATCGCGGGTTTTTTATTTGGGCGGCGCTAAAACGCCAATGCGAAGATTCATTCGTGCGCCCTAGATTTCAACCTGCGTACCAAGCTCAATCACACGATTCGAGGGGATCTGATAGTAGTCGGCTGCGCCGCGCGCGTTGCGCGACATGGCGGCGAATATCCGCTCGCGCCATATCGACATCCCTTCTCCAAACGTCGGCACAATGGTCTGGCGCGAGATGAAGTATGAAGTCGAGAGGCCTTCACATTCAATGCCCTTGCCCTTGCAAAGTTCGAGCACCTTGGGAATGTCGCGCGTTTCCTTGAACCCATAAAGCACATTGACCTGGAAGCATTGATTGCCCAATGGCAGGACTTCGACGCGCGAATCGTCCGGTACCGCAGGAACGTCGGCGTTATGCACGGTCAGAAAAATAATCTGCTCGTGGATGACTTTGTTATGTGTCAGGTTGTGCAACAGCGCGTGCGGCACGCCATCGCTTTCGGAGCGCAGGAATACCGCCGTACCGGGAACCCGTGTCGGCGGGTCGATGAACAGGTTGTTCAAAAAGTCTTCCAGCGGTATCGCATGGGTCTGCAGCGCCTGGGTCATCAGGCTGCGGCCCTGCTTCCAGGTCAGCATGATGACGAAGGCCACGCCGCCCAATGCAAGCGGAAACCAGCCTCCGCTGACGATCTTGAGCGCATTCGAGGCAAAGAACAACAGATCAATCGAGACGAAGAACAAGGTTGCGCTCCAGCAGATCCACGGATTGATCTTCCAGCCGTAGCGGATGACGAAAAAGGTCAGGATCGTCGTGGTCACCATTGTCGCGGTCACGGCAATGCCATAGGCGGAGGCCAGGCTGTCGGACGATCCAAACCCGATGACTGCGGCAATAACGGCAAACAATTGTAGCCAATTGACCAACGGCACGTAGATTTGCCCGTACTCGCGCGAAGAAGTATGCACCACGAGCATACGCGGCATGAAGCCTAATGCAATGGCTTCGCGCGTCATGGAGTAAGTGCCCGAAATGGTTGCTTGCGACGCGATGACGGTGGCAATGGTTGCCAGCCCTACCATCGGGTACACGCTCCACGCACCCAACTGGTGGAAGAACGGGTTGTCTACCGCCTTCGGGTCAAGCATCAGAATTGCACCCTGCCCGAGGTAATTGGCAGCCAGCGCCGGGAATACGATGAAGCACCAGGCGATGCGGATCGGCTTGCCGCCAAAATGGCCGAGGTCTGCATAAAGAGCCTCGGCGCCGGTAAACGCCAGCACGACTGCACCCAGGGCGACAAAACCATACCAGCCATGCACGAGCATGAAAGAAATGGCGTGGAAGGGATTGAGCGCCGCCAAAATTTCAGGATATTTGGCAATGTTGATGACGCCCATGACTGCCAGGCTGCCGAACCAAATCACCATGATGGGCCCGAACCAGCGCCCTATTCCCGACGAACCATGCCGTTGCACCATATAGAGCGCAATGAGAACGCCCACCGTGATGGTTACGACGTAGGGATGGAAGGCCGGCGTGGCAATGTCGAGACCCTCGATGGCGCTCAGCACCGAGATTGCCGGGGTAATGACGCCATCGCCGAAAAACAGGGCCGCACCGAACAGGCCGATCATCATCAGCGGCAAGTACCAGCGCGACGACCGCGTCACCGAACTCAAGGCCAACGACAGCAAGGCCATGATGCCGCCTTCGCCCTGGTTGTCTGCGCGCAGAATCAGTGTGACGTACTTGATCGTGACGACAATCGTCAGGCCCCAGATGATCAGGGATATAACGCCGAGCAGGTTGGCTGAGGTGAGAGACAAGCCGTATTCGTTCGAAAATATGGTTTTCATGGTGTACAGCGGACTCGTACCAATATCGCCGTAGACGATGCCGAGTGCTGCAATGGTAAGCCCTGCCAGGGCAGATTTAGACGCTGGCTGCTTGGAAACCGAGGTATTCAATGTGCACCATTTGGACTTTTATAATGCGTTGCACAATAAGGCGTTTCTGCTACTTTGACAAGCCCTGTTCCAGCCTGCAACGCAACAAAGATGGCACGTTTGACATTATCCCTGTTCGACGCTAGGGAATCTTGCAGGCTTGCCCGTTGCCTGCCGATAGCGCGCCGGCGTGCAGCCCGTTGCGGCGCGAAAACGGTGGGCAAAGTGGCTGGTGTCGGCATAACCGCAGGATAGCGCAATTTGTTGCAGCGAACTCGTCGAGTTGCGCAACAGATCCCGCGCCCGGTCCACGCGTCGTAAGGCGACCCAGCCATGGGGCGACATACCGAACGACAGGCGAAACATCCTCGCGAAGTGGTATTCCGACATGCAGGCCAGTTCGGCCAATTGACCAACCGTGATTGCCTTGTCGAGCGACCCGTCGATAAATTCCGCCAACCTGCGCCGCATCACGGGTGCCAAGCCGCCGCGCCATGTTTCGCCTTGCCTCGATTTTGCCTGGGAACGCAGCAGCAGGCTGAGCGCGGCGTGGGTGGTTTCATTTGCGCGCAATACGGCATCCGGTCCCTGCCAGGACTGCGTTACCAACTGGTCGCACAGGCGCGCAATTTGCGGATGCTCGAAATAGGTACGGTCGGCCAAAGCAAGTTCGCGTGGTTCGCGATTCAATTCGACAACGGCTCGTCTGGTGAAGTGTTCAGGCAAAAAATACACGTGCAGGAATCGCAGGTGATCGCGCACCACCCACGTCGACTCGTGATCGTCAGGCAGTGTGCAAAAGCGCTTGGGCGCGCCGTACAAACCCGGCAAGTCTTCCCTTTCGGTGCGATAGCCGCCGCCCAGATAATAAGACAGCGTATGGTGCCCCGGCCGGGCATAAGCAGTCTCTTCCTGCGTCGTCTCGCGGTTCCAGATGGCGAGGGCAAGATTGTCGCCCAGCAGAGCAAAGCGCTCCAGCTCGGCGTTCGTATTGCGCAAGGTCTGGAATACGCTGTGCGCAATCGTGCCTGCGTCATCAATAACGTTCAGCGGATCGGCCATGAATCATCAATATGCATCTTGCAAGGGAACGCGTCACTGTAGCATGCGCGCCGACGGCAATTCCGGCGCCGGACCAAAAACAGCAGGAATGAACAACTCTTCCAAGGCGCGAGGCGCGATACTCGCTGCTTTGGATTTCCCGGACTCTTCATGCGCGCCTTCGTCACGCCTCTGCTCTACATCGTTACTGTCCTGATCTGGGGCACAACCTGGATCGCCATCAAATGGCAATTGGGTGTGGTACCGGCCCCGGTTTCGATTGCCTACCGCTTCTGGGTGGCTGCCATCGTCCTGTTCGTTTCCCTGCTAGTCGCCGGCAAGCCGGTCCGCCCGCCCCGAGCCGCATGGCGGTTTCTTGTCGCGCAGGGCATTGCCCTGTTTTGCTGCAACTTCCTTTGCTTCTATTACGCCAGCGGCTACGTGGCCAGCGGCCTGGTTGCGGTGGTCTTTTCCACCGCACCGCTATGGAATGCAATCAACGGCAGAATTTTCCTCAAACGCACGATCCAAAAACAAGTGCTGCTGGGTGCGCTGCTGGGGCTGTGCGGCATCACCCTGTTGTTCCTGCCGCAAATGCGCGGCCATTGGGGTAGTGCCGGCATGTTGCTGGGTCTGGCACTGGCGCTGCTGGGCACCTTGTGCTTTTCCTGCGGCAACATGCTGTCGAGTCATATGCAGGGCATGGGTTTGACGCCGTGGTTGACCAATACCTGGGCCATGCTGATCGGCGCCTCGGTCCTGACAATCGCAAGCCTGGCCTTGGGAATGCCGCTCCGCCTCGACCCCGGCGCGCAATACCTTGAAGCCCTGCTCTACCTCGCCATCCCAGGGTCGGTGATCGGATTTACAGCTTATTTGATGCTGGTAGGTCGCCTGGGCCCCGAGCGGGCGGCCTACTGCACGGTTTTGTTTCCCGTGGTCGCGCTGAGTATTTCGACAATTTACGAAGGCTATCGATGGGACCTGTTATCGGTTGTTGGCTTGATGCTGGTTCTGGCCGGCAATTTATTAGCATTTTATCAATTCAAACGATAGAAAAGGAATTTTGCTTCAAAAGAACAAAAAGGGAACAAAAACCGAAATTGCGACTCTATAGGGCTAGAAAACAATAAGGCTTGCGGCCTGTGCTGGAGTGCATCGCCGCGCATGACGGATCGCCCTCGTCCTCTTCAGACAAATGCCTGAATTTTGCAAAGGATGGCCAATGCCACAACATAAATGGTCGATCACCCACATCTTCACGTATGGTTTTGCGATTGCCAGCATTGCCGGTGCCTTGCTGATCTGGTCCATCTATCGGGTGACGACGACGATCATGTCGACTGCAACATCGGTCTCCCAGACTTACGAGGTGATTTCCTCGTTCAAGAATCTGCAACAGCGCTTGGTCGATGCAGAGACGGCCGAGCGCGGCTTTGTCATCACGGGAACGCCCGATTCGCTCCCCGCCTTTTCGGGTGCGCTGCAAAAAATTCAATGGGAGAGCGACCTCATCGCAGCCCTGGTGGCCGACAACGTGGGCCAGATGACACGCTTTACTCAGTTGCAAAAACTGATCGCCTATCGCTTGAAGACGCTGCAGATCATTGTCGACACACGCGCAGCCGGCGGTGTCGATGCGGCGCATCAATTGGTGTCCATCGACGAAGACAACATCGAAATGGCGCGCATACACAACGTATTGAACCTGATGGAAAACGAGGAAAATACGCAATTGAACGTGCGGCTCAAGGCACGCGACGTGGCATACCAGGAGTTCTGGTGGAGCTTCTTCGCCCTGATCGTCACGATGTCGGCCAGCACCGCATGGCAATACCTGCAGGTCCGACGCATCATGCATCTGGAAGCGGAGGCCAAACGCAGGATACGACATCTGGCAGAGCACGATCCGCTCACTGAGTTGCCCAATCGCCGGCAACTGCAGGAAAAACTCGACATGGCAATCGCCTATGCCAAGCGCAGCGGCAAGAGAGTTGCCGTGATGTTCATCGACCTCGATGGCTTCAAGGCAGTCAACGACACCTTGGGGCATCAGGCCGGCGACGAATTGCTGAAGGTTGTCGCTCAAAGGCTGCGTCAGGCAACTCGCAGCAGCGATCTGGTAGCGCGCCTGGGCGGCGACGAGTTCGTTGTCGTGCTCTCCGAGCTCGACCAATTGGCCGACGCAACCCGTCTGGCCGCCAAGCTCAACCGATTGATTTCAATGCCGATTCCTGTGGCCGGCACGCAAGCAAACATCTCCACCAGCATCGGCATCAGCCTGTACCCGGCGAACGGCAAATCGAGTGCGGAATTGATGGGCAAAGCCGACGACGCTGTTTACCAGGCCAAGGCAGCAGGGAAAAATCAATTTCAATGGGCAGCATGCGCGTGAGTTGACTGCGGCCGGTCAATTCCCTAATGCCGGTGCGCTCGGCCGCTACACGATGCAGTGCGCACGAATGCAATTTTCCCATAGTGCGACACTCCAGCTTTTACCCGGGTTTGTGCCGATTACAATTCCGACAAGGCGCCGCCAACTGCTGCGCTTAATATTTTCCAATGGATATGCTTTGATAGGGGCACATCTTTCCCCACTGCACCGCATTATCTGGAAGCATTCTGAAAAATGCACACCCGCAACGCGCCTGATCGCATCGGCATGATTCTTGGTATCAAAATTTTGTAAGCAGACTACAATTTCTCGCGCAACATGATCATGCCGACCTGGACGAACTCGCCGTGCGCAAAAATGTGCCTCAGTTCGACCTGGCATACCCGGGCCAAGCCAATGACTGTATCGCCGATCCTACAGAATCGAATCCGCCGCACGCATAAATTCGTCGACTCGCGCATCTAATGCTATATTGCCAGTTGACAAGCTTTTGCGTTGACGCGAAGTTTCAAACGCAATCTGACGTATGACGCAAGCCATTCCAGATAACGCTACGATGCCTGACGACCAAAAGGGAAAAGCCAAGTCCATGCAAAGCATCCACGTGCGGCTGGTTGTCATGTTCGTTGTGATCGTCACCATCGTCCTCACGCTCTCCGGAACCTATTCCCAACTGAAGTTAAGAGAAGAACTGGAAGCGCGCGACGCCCAGTTGCGCAAAGGCGTCATTACGCGCCTGCAGATCAGCCTGCCAGCCGCGCTGTGGAACCTCGATAAACCAAAGGTCGGCAGCTTGCTCGAAGCGGAGATGCTGGTTCCCGAAGTGCTGGGCATTCGCGTGTATGACACGACAACAGACGGCCTTTTCAGCGGCAAGACACGCAACCAGGCCGGACAAATCACGGCAACCGACGCGAGCACCCAGTTGGAGGGGCCGGCCACTGAAGCAGTTCTGACATTTCGCGGTGTCGACCCGGAGGTCGATTCGGAAAAGCCCGTCACCGTGGGACGCGTCGCCGTTATGTTCAGCCGGGAGCAGATCCGGGCGGCTCTGGCTGCAGAGTTGATCCGCAAGGGGTTGGAAATCGTCATCCTGGATTTGATTCTGGTCCTGGCGTTGACGTACAGTTTGCGCCTGGTTTTCCGACCGCTGCGGGCGTTGCATGCCGGCTTGTTTGAACTGGCAACGCGCGAAACTGAGAAGGTGGAAGAACTTCCCGAAGGCCGCCAGGATGAAATTGGCGACCTCGCGCGCGGGTTCAACGACATCCTGCGCAGGTTGCGTTCCATCATTGAACAAACCCGGCAAGCCGAGGATGCGGCCAGGTCCGCCTCCGTGCAGACTGAACGCGCCTTGCAGGAATTGCAGCAGGCCCAGGACTCTTTGGTGCAAAGCGAGCGCCTCGCATCGCTGGGAGGGCTCGTTGCCGGGATTGCGCACGAGATCAACACGCCGGTCGGCATCAGTCTGACCAGCGCCTCGGTGCTGTTGGAGGAGACCGGGAAAATCCAGCAAGCCATGGGCTCGGGCAGTATCAAAAAGTCCGACATTCTTGCCTACCTCGAAACTGCCAGCGAAGGCGCGCGCCTGATCATGACCAACGCGGACCGGGCCGCCCAGCTGATTCAGAGTTTCAAGCAGATCGCGGTCGACCAGACCAACGAAATGCGCCGTCCGTTCAACCTGAAGGAATACATTGATGAAGTGATCATGAGCCTGCACCCGCGGCTCAAGCATACCCACATCAATGTACTGGTCGAATGTCCCGACGATATCGAACTCGACAGCTACCCGGGCGCGTTTGCCCAGGTGCTGACGAACCTGACCCTCAATGCCCTGATCCATGCCTACGACGCCGACAGCGTCGGATGCATTCGTATCCATGCAGTACAATGCAATGACAACATCGATTTCACGTTCAGAGACGACGGCAAGGGCATCAGCCCGGAAAATCTGGAAAAGATTTTCGACCCGTTTTTTACCACGCAGCGTGGGCGCGGCGGTACCGGACTCGGTTTGAATATTGTTTTTAATTTGATCGCAAAGCAGTTCGGCGGGACAATCAGCGCAGAGAGTGAACCGGGAAAAGGCACGACATTCAAGATCCGCTTGCCGCGCGTCGCCCCCAGACAGGAGAACGCATGAACGAACAAGAGTCGCCCGCCACAGACACTGCCGGTTCGGAGGACTGGCTTATCGACGACGCCCACGAACCGGCCAACAAGCCCACCGGTCCGGATGATCGGCCAATGCGCATACTGATCGTCGACGACGAAGTCGATGTTCACTCCGTCACCCGCCTGGCATTGCGCAATGTCAGTTTCAAGGGCCGGCCGCTGGAATTGATGAGCGCCTATAGCGGCGCCGAAGCATTTGAGGTGCTGAAAAACAACGGCGACATTGCGCTGGTGCTGCTTGACGTGGTGATGGAAACGGAAGACGCGGGCCTGCGTCTGGTCGGCCGCATCCGCGACGAATTGAACAACCATCTGGTGCGCATCGTGCTGCGCACCGGGCAGCCTGGCCAGGCTCCCGAGCAGCAAGTAATTATCGATTACGACATCAATGACTACAAGGCCAAGACCGAACTGACCACGCAAAAGTTGTTCACCACGGTCATTGCATCGATGCGCGCCTATGAAAGCCTGTTGATGATCGAACGCAGCCGAGTCGGCTTGTCAAAAATCCTCGAAGGCGCGACCAATCTTTACCAGATCCACTCCCTGCGCGAATTCGCCTCCGGGGTATTGAACCAGATCAGCGCCATTCTCGATGTCGGCGCCGACGGCGTGCTGTGCGTTGTCAAAGGCGGTGGGCTGACCGTGCAACCGGGCCCGACCGTGATCGCCGCAACCGGCAGCTATTCGGCCTTGAACGATATTGAATACCTGCCGGCCGACCACGCCTTGGCCGATGCCATCGCCAAGGCATTTCGCGAGAAACGCAGCCAGTACGAACATCCGGTCGATGTGCTCTTCATCCATACCCAACAAGGTCATGAATTCACGATCTCGGTGACGCCGCCCTGGCCGCTGGCGGGTATACAGCGTGAATTGCTCGAAGTGTTCTGCGCCCGCATCGCTGCTGCATTCGACAACCTTTATTTGTTCGGACAATTGCGCAAAGCGCAGGAAGCGACCGTGATCGCGTTGGCCGACTTGGCCGAATTCCGTGACGAAGGAACAGGCGGCCACGTACGACGCGTCCAACTGCTGACCGAGGCGATTGCCAATAAGCTCCACCAGCGCGGAGCGTGCAGCAATGAACTGACGCCTCAATTGATCGAAATGATCGGTGTAGCCAGCATCCTGCATGACGTCGGCAAGGTTTCAACGCCTGACAGCGTCCTGCTCAAGCCGGGAATCCACACGCCGGAAGAACGCGCAGTCATGCAAACGCATGCCAGCGTCGGAGAGACCATACTCGACAAGGCGGCCAACATGGTCGACGGCATGAGCTACCTGACCTATGGCGCACAAATAGCGGGTTCCCACCACGAGCATTTTGACGGCAAGGGCTACCCGCGCGGCTTGAGCGGCCAAGACATACCGCTAGCGGCGCGTATTGTGGCTGTAGTGGATGTATTCGACGCCCTGTTGCACCGCCGCCCATACAAGGAACCATGGCCGTTTGACGACATGATGGCTTACATCCTGGAGCGCCGAGGCACGCAGTTCGATCCCGAAGTGGTGGACGCACTTCTCGCTATCGTGGCCGATGGTGTCCAGGACTGGATGATTGCCGAAGACGAGTAGGTTTCCAAAGACAACGTGCAGTAGAAGGTTGAACAGACCAAAACCGCCCCGCTGTGGGCGGTATTACTCTTGCAGGCCGATGTTATTTCTGTGCTGCAGGTGCAGGCTCCGGCGAAGTCGCCTGCGCTTTTTCCCCACCTTGCGCGCTGTCCGACGGGCCAACTACTTTAGCCTTGACGTTCTTGGCCGTGCTTGCCACTTTGTGGGCGCCGCTCTTGACGCCACTGCCTACTGCATGGGCGGCATGCCTGGTTCCATCGCCTACTTCGTGGACCACTTTCTTGGTGCCGGTGCCCACTGAATGCGCAGCATTCTTGGCGCCTGTTCCCACACTATGGGCCGCATGTTTGATGCCCTGGGCTGCTTCATGGCTGACCTCTTTCACCTTGTGGCCGACCTCATGCGCCGTTTCCTTGATTTTCTCGCTGGTGCTGCCACTTTCGCCACTGCCGGTATTGGCTGAGGCGTTTTCCTGGGCCTGGACCAGCACCATGGAAAAAGCAAGCGCGACAAGCGCGCATAGGATTTTCTTATTCATTCACTACACCTCAATGGTCAAATTGATGGAAGGCTCACAAGAAGTTGGGACGTATTGTAATCCAGTCGCGTTCCCGCATCTTCAACAAGTAAGACATTGCCAATCCGGCATTGTTCCATCTCGGGTATTATGCTTCAGTTATGTTTCACGTATTTTTCAGTTGTGCGGCGCTGATCCATCGCCCAATTTGCGTTCCCGTTCAACGCCGGTTCCAGTTTCCGTTTCAATATGCCACACCAAGACCCAATGAATTCCGGTAAAAGCCCGCCCCTCCTTGTCCTCGATACCAATGTTTGCCTCGACCTGTTTTTCTTCCGCGATCCGCGCTGGCTTCAGTTACTGGAGGCATTGCAGAGCGGCGCGGTCCGCGCCATCACGCGTGACGACTGCCGCGCCGAATGGCAAATAGTCCTGACTTATCCACAATTAGGGCTGCAAGACGATGACAGGCAACGATGCATGGTGCAATTCGACACCCTGATAACTTGCGTCGCCAAACCGGAAACCGCAATCCGACGCCCTCTCCTGCCCATTTGCAGTGACGGCGATGATCAGAAATTTCTCGAACTGGCCTACGATGCGAAGGTCGACGCGCTGATCACAAAGGACAAAGCCCTGCTGAAACTTTCGCGCAAGGCGGCCAAGCACGGCTTGTTTGCCATTGTCTCGCCGGAATCGTGGCACCAGCATTGGCTGCAGGGTTCAATGCAGTCTGTGGTGGCATAATGCATTGAAGCCGGTCCAACTTTCCCCTGAAACCAGTCAACCCGAATCCTCGTTCTCACAGCATGCCAACCAGCCCCAATAGTGCCACGCCTGCGGGCGTGCATATCCAATCCAAATTGCCGCAGGTCGGCACCACCATTTTCACCGTCATGTCGAATCTGGCCGCGCAGCACAGGGCGGTCAACCTCGGCCAGGGCTTCCCCGATTTCGGCTGCGATCCGGTGTTGACCGATATGGTCGACCGAGCCATGCGAGAGGGCCACAACCAATATCCACCTATGAGCGGTGCTGCACCCTTGCGTACCGCGATTTCCGACAAGATCGCCAGGCTGCACGGACACCGCTATGATGTCGACGGTGAAATCACCGTCACGGCGGGTGCCACGCAGGCACTGCTGAGCGCGATCCTGTGCTGCGTCCATGCCGGCGACGAAGTGCTTGTGATCGAGCCTGCGTTCGACAGTTACCTGCCGGCCATCCATCTGGCAGGCGGCGTCGCGGTGTGCGTGCCGATGCAATTCGGCCCAAACGGCTATCGGGTCGATTGGGCTGCCGTGGCCGCTGCCGTCACGCCCAAAACGCGCTTGATCATGATCAACACCCCGCACAATCCAACGGCGACCGTCATGACTGCACAAGACATGGCGCAATTGCGCGCCATTGTGCAGGGCACCGACATCCTGATCCTGTCTGACGAAGTCTACGAGCACATGGTCTACGACGGAAGACAGCATGAATCTGTCAGCCGCTACCCCGATCTATTGGCGCGCAGCTTTGTCGTATCGAGTTTCGGCAAGACGTTTCACGTAACGGGCTGGAAGGTCGGCTACGTGGCTGCACCTGCCGCCCTCACAAACGAATTCCGCAAGGTGCACCAGTTCACCGTGTTTACTGTCAACACCCCCATGCAGCACGGCGTTGCAGCCTATATGGCCGATCCTGCGCCTTACGTTGGACTGCCTGCGTTTTACCAGCGAAAGCGCGATCTGTTTCGCGCCGGACTGGAGGGTACAAGGTTCAGGTTGTTGACGACTGAAGGCAGCTATTTTCAGTGCGTCGATTACAGTGCGATTTCCGGTGCCGACGAGGCGGAATTTGCAACGTGGCTCACAAAGGAAATCGGCGTAGCGGCAATTCCGGTATCGGCGTTTTACCGCGAGCCCAAAGAATCGGGCATCGTGCGCTTTTGCTTTGCGAAAAAGGAAGAAACCTTGCGCCTGGCCTTGGAGCGGCTGGCAAAGGTCTAAGAGCCTGTTTATGATCTATTTGATATGCCCGCAGCCCCGCAAACCGGTCGAATGCTAGGCGCGGCGACGCGGCGTAGCGGTGCTACGGCAAGGAGCCGCAACGCGGCAAGCGACCGGTCTACGGGACTGCCCGGAGGGTTCGAGCGAAAAGGGTGCATTGCGGCGTTGCGGCGCTTGCTCAGGGGCCACCCTGAGCGGCGCGTCGCGCCTTGCACTGCATCCCTTTTCGCTCGAACGGGCATATCAAATAGGTCATAAACAGGCTCTAAGTGGCATCTACCTTTGTCTATCCGTGCGGGCAAAAGCCTCGCTCCTCTCTGCCCCTGTGTCCCTACAGGTTGGGACACAGGGGCAGAGACAATCAAGGCGCCAGATGCCCTAGCGCAGCTGCTGCAACCTTTGTTCGACAAAAGCCTGCAACTCGGGCGTCAAGGTATTTGTCGCCTTGGCGCGCGAAAATGCCTCATGGGCGTCCGTCAGCCGGTTCTCTGCCTGCAGCGAAATCCCCAGCCCCATCCACCAGACCCCGCTTTGCGGAGTGCTGCCGAGCGCAATCGAGTACTGCTCGATCGCTTCCTTGTTGCGCTTGTCGCGTTGAAGCAAGGCTGCCATGAATGCGTGGTAGTCGGCCCGCGCGCCGGCGTGCGGCAAACCGCGTTCCAGTGTGGCCAACGCTGCATGGACGTCGCCCTGCTCCACCTGGACGCGGGCAAGAATCATGGCCAGCCCGGTTTGCGTCGGGTCGAGGGCAAGCCCGTCCTGCGCCAACTTTACCGCGTCGTCATTGCGTTTGGCTTGCAACAGGAGACCAACCAGGGTCTGCCGCGCCGCTGCGTGCCGCGGATCGAGTTTAAGGGTTTGTTCCAGGCCTACCATGGCGTCGCTCTGGCGCCCGGCTTGCAAGGCAACGCCGGCCTTGCGGAATTCATTTTCCGCCAGCTGCTGCGGCGTCAGTTCCTTGATCTGCTTGGTCAACGTCTGCTGTTTCGTTGAGTCTGGGACGGGTTCGGTCGCAGTACGAACATTCGCGCTATGCGGCTGCTCTTTCGCCGTCTCTGCACTGACCGCGTGCCGGCCATCCGATGCGGATTTTGTCTCGGCAGCTCTGGCGGCATCGCGCCCGCTGTCGGCACGCATTCTCGATTGCGGCGTGTCTTGCACTGCCTCATCGCGTTTTTCAACGGGCACAGGCGCTGGTTCGGACTGCGCAGCCGTGGCAGGCGCAGCTTGTGGCGCTGTCTCAGCCGGCAAGGGCGACTGCGCAACCGGCGAGGGCAAGCTATTCAACCCGGAGTCGATCTTCAGCGCAAGATTTGCCGTCGGCGCGACGACCGGAGGCGGGCGTAACCAGAACCACACGCCAATGCCAATGAGCACCAACGACAGCAGCAGCACCAGCCACCACGCCGGATGCACACGCTTGCGTTCAGGCACGGCGCGAATCTGGTTATGCATATTGGCGCCGGCGAGATTGCCCACGCTACGCTGCTCCAGGTCCTGCAACATTTGATTGATCAGACTCATTGGAAATACGCCCATACCGCGCCGCTACCGGCCACAAAGGCTGCAACCGGCAGCCACCACCACGCACGCCAGGCACTCCTGGCTGCAATGGTATCCCTTGCTGCCGCCTTGACGTGCCGCGCCGTTACTTCGCGCCGCCCTTCCCCAAATGCCAACATGAGCGACTTGTGGGCCAACACATTTACAAGGCGCGGAATTCCACCGCTGGCCTGGCTCAGTGCGCGCACTGCGCCGCGGTTGAACAGGCGCGCGCCGGTGTAACCGGCCACGTTCAACCTATGCGTCAGGTAGAAATCGAGGTCATCGCGCGTCAATGGCAGCAGGTTATAGTGAAACGTGATGCGCTGGGCCAGTTGCCGTATCGCCTCGTTGCGCAGATTCCGATCCAGTTCCGGTTGTCCGAACATGACGATCTGCAGCAATTTGCGTTTCTCCGTCTCCAGATTGGTCAGCAAACGCAAGGCTTCCAGGCTTTCCTGCGGAATGGCCTGTGCCTCGTCCAGGCACACCAGCACTTTCTTGCCTTCGCGGGCTAGGATCAGCAGACGATGGTTGATCGACTTGAGCAGTTGATGCTGGTCGACGTCCTTGTTCAGCGTGATGCTCAGTTCATCGGCCAGCGCCATCATCAAGGTACGCGGCTCAAGAAACGGATTGGGAATGTAGGCGGTCACGAAGCTATCGTCGAGCGTCGCCATGAATTTGCGGCACAGCAGCGTTTTGCCGGTGCCCACTTCGCCGGTGATCTTGATGAAACCCTCGCCGTTGCGCGCGGCGATCAACAGCGTGTTGAGCGCCTCCTGCGAACTGGGGCAAAGAAAGAAGAAGCTGGTATCGGGGGTTATGCCGAATGGCAGCTCATTAAGGCCGAAGTGAGACTTGTACATAGTGTTGCAACATTACCTTATTGCCCGGCCTGGCGAGGCCCGGCCTGGACTAGGCCTGGCCTTGCCTGGCCGGGCAGAAGCTCAATGCAACGGCTGGGCGTTGCGCGGATCAAGATCCTGCACATGACGCTGACTATCGAGAATATTCTGCTCCCAACTGGTCTCATCTTTGACAATCGTCGGCTTGATCAATATGACCAACTCGCTTTTTGTCGAAGTCTGGTCGGTATTGCGGAACAACGCGCCGAGGAAAGGCACGTCACCCGCGCCCGGCAATTGCGAACGATCCGACTCCGTATTCTGGCGCATCAGGCCGCCAATAGCGACGATATGTCCGTCGAGGCCCCGTACGATGCTATCGGTCTCCTGCGTCGCACTTGAAGCGAGAGGCAAGACCAGCGTGCCTGCCGTGCCGAGGTTGATGGTCTGCGTCACCGACGTCACTTTGGTCACCGAAGGATGCACGTGCAGGATGATATTGCCGTCGGCATCGATCTGCGGCGTCACGTCGAGCACTACACCGGAGAAGAACGGCTCAAGCGTCACATTCGGTGTCGTGGTATTTGCTGCCGCCCCAGTCGTGGTTGTGGTGCTGACGCCTGTGACAAAGAAATCGTCGCTGCCGACCTTCAGCACGGCTTTTTGATTGTTCAAGGTTGCGATACGCGGGTTCGACAACACGTGCACGGTGCCCTGCGATTCGAGGAAGGAAATCAATGCGGCAAAGTTGCTGGTCTGCAGCGCAAGACTGAACACCGAGCCGCCATTTGTATTGGCGGGATTAAACGATGCACCGGTCAGTGCGGAAATTGCTACCGCGCCAACGGCCGAAAGCGGCGTCGTCGGTGCGCTACCGTTGGAGGGAAGCGCGGTCAGATTCGTGCCGGGTTGGCCGAAGCCGGTCGACACGCGATTGGCCGTATTGCCTCGGAAAGATGCGAATGACGCCCAGTTGATGCCGGTCTGGTAGCTGCTGTTCAACTGGACTTCCAGTATCTTCGCTTCCAATATCACCTGGCGGTCCACCGACAACTGTGACGCCTTCAAATATGCGGCAACATTGCGCAACTCTTCCGGCATGGCGTGAATGACGATGACACCCGACTGGGGGCTGATCACGACGCTGCGTCCGGTGTCCTTGCCGACGATGGATTCGAGTGCCGTGCGCAAGTCACCCCAGAAATCGGTGGAAGACGAGGTGCTGATCTTGGAGCTGTCGACCGGCGATGGGAAAGAAGGGGACTGTGGCCCGCCCGTGTTGGTACTGTTGCTGCTGCCGGTACTGGTTTGTGAAAACGCCACGCCGGAACCGCCCGGCGACCCTTGCTGGCCGTTGCCGGCGCCATTGGAACCGGAAGAACCGTTGGTGCCGGTGCTCAACAGCGTCAGCGCCGAATTCGAAGTCACACGCGTATCCGACGTGCCGCGCCGATTGCCGGTCAGATAGTTGACCTGGAATACGCGGGTCTGCATCGTCAAAGGCTTGATGACGATACGGTTACCGTCGACGTGATAGTCGTAGCCATACAAATCTCGTATGGCATCGAGCGCCTCGAACAAGGTCACGTCCTTCAGGTTTGCCGAAATGCTGCCGCCCACGTCCGGATGCACCAGCATGTTATAGCGGGTGCCCGATACGATGGCATTGAAGAACTGATTGGCCGGCACGTTGTTGAAGCTCAAGCTGAAACGTTCTTCCAGCGGAGCACGCGCTTGCGGCACCTCAATATTCAGTGGCGGCAAAAGCGCCGCCGCCACGGCGTCGGAAGAACTGGGTTTGGCGTTGGTTGCCGCGGCATGACCTATCTCGGTCTTGATCTCGTCGTAGGTGTCTCGTTTGGGCGCAGGGGGGCTCTGGCAAGCAGCCAAGCTCAGCACCATGATAAGCAGGATAATTTTTCTCACGCTTTACCTTACCTTTTTTGTCCTGGACTATCAAGTTCATTACCGGGACGACTGCCCGATGCACTCGGCGCCCTTTTCCGCAATACCGGGAACAACTTCAACGTCTCCCTGGTCTTCCCACTGCGAAGTACCACTTCATTTTCATTGATTGCGACAACCTGTGCGTCACCGTATGTATCCCCCACCCTGAGCGTCTTGCCGCTGATGATCGCAATGCGGCGCGTCGACGATATCAGGATCGATTGCAGCACCGGACCGGACCCGACTGCCTCTCCGGTTTGCCCCTGGCTGTAGCCGGCAGGCGGCCTGGTCGGATCGGGCAAGTTCTCGGCCGATGCCGCCATGCAGGCGAGCACCGCGACGGCGGCGCATAGCTGCAGACCAATTCTCGGCGTCAAATCTTCAACCAATTTTTTTCCAGGCTCAGTGTGTACAACGTCAGCGTCAATTTCAGTTTTCCCGAATCGTCCGCAATCAATTTGGCTTTCCCCCAAAACAGCTGCCAAGGCATGCCTTCCAAACTCGTCATGTAGTCGACCATGTCGAGGTAATTGCCCTCGATGACCATCTCGACACCATGTTTATAGACCAGCTTCGACTCCGCTTGCGCCTCATCCTTGGCGTCATTGATCGCACGGACCGCACCACCCGATTTGTCGAGCAAGGCTGTCGAGCCGGCATCCGCGCCGGCTTTTCCGTCTGCAGCACCGGCCACCGGCTCAGGGTCATTCAGGCCCGAAACGGGCAGCGTATGCAAGGCAACCAGGTGCAATTTGCCGTTCCGCCGCAATATGTCTTCCAGCAAGGTGGACATTTTATCAGGCGAAACCAGGCCCTTTTGCATATCTTGCAAGGCGGAGCGCATCTGACCCGACTTTTGCACCAGAGCCGCCAATCTGGCCTGCTTGGTGGCGTCCGGATTCTTGTCGTATGAAGCAATCTTGCCCTGAATCTCTGCCTGAATGCCGGCGATCTGGGATTGATCCTGATTGATTTGACGGGACAATTCCGTCTCGCGGGCAAACTGCGGCTCAAGCAGCAAGGTGTCGAACATCGCCACCATGATCAATACCAGCATCAGGAAGATGACGACTCGCTCACGCAAACCCAACGCATCGATTTTCTCGGAATAACGAAGCCATGTCTGTTTCATTTGGCCGTCCAGTCCGAAATCACTTGGGAAGCATCGCGCGGGCCGTCTTTATTGTCGGCCGCGTCACGATGCACTTCGATCGATTCCAGGTCAAACTCGATGTAATTGGCCGGCACCGGCGGTTTGCTCACCTTGCCGTCGGGATCGGCCGGCGCATCCACCATCGGCACCTGCATATCGAGGGTGGAAAAGGTCTTGCTTTTCATGTCGGCCTCGCGCCCCAGGCGCCGCAAATACTCGGGCACAAGCTCCGCATGCAAGGTGCGCCCCTTCAGATCGATCTGATTGCCGGCGCCGTTGATGTGCACACCAGTGAGCCACAAGCCATCAACGATCTGGCGCGCGAATGAGCGGAAGTAGCTCGAATAGCCGCGCGTGTCGCCAAATTCGCCGCTCTGCAGGGCGTCGAATACGCGCTGCAGCGATTGCACGCTCGATTCGGTCTTCTTGATTTCGACATCCAATGCCGGATTGCTTTGGCGTGGAGCAAACTGTGTTGACACCGTGATCAATTGCGCCTTGGTCTTTGCCAGCAACGCGGTCGAATCTGCCGCCTGCTGCGTCCTGCTCTTGACCTGCAGCTCCGCATAGCCGGTCAGCAACAGGCATCCGAGCAAAATGACGCCGAGCGCCTGCACCATCGTCACTGCAGCAAAATATTTCTTTTGCTTGAGGAAGATGGGATTGAATAGATTGATCTGCTGGCTCACAGCACCTTCTCCTCTACGCGAAGGGCTGCGCCCAGGGTGAAGAAGTAGTACTGCTGCATCGCCGTCTCATTGAGGTCGGGCACCTTGGACAAATCAAACACCGAGTTCAAATCGAAGGAATCGACAGCGGTATAAAGATTCTCGGCCAAATAACCCTGCAAGCCGGCACGTTCGTCACCCATCGGTGCCAACAACAATTTGGACAACGTAATGAAATGATATTGCCTGTCGAAATGGTCGAGAGAACGCTGCAACTCCAGTGTGATCTTGTCGTAGCAGGCCGATTTTATTTCGCCCGCAGAGGTTGTCAGCTCAGTCAAGGTGACGTCAATACGGCGCGACAAGTACAGCTCGGTATTGTAGGTGACGGTCAACAAACCGCCATCGGCATCAAAGGAAAGCATGGCCAGGCCACGGCCGGGCGGCTCCAGCAAAGCGGAGATGTTGCGCTGCGCGAGGTCTGGGATGTCGATCGCCTGCAAATTGACCTTGGCGTCCTCGAACACGGCCTGGATTTGCTGGATGACCTGATTGCGCGCAGCCACCGCATACATGGAGCGGGTTCGCACCGGCGCATCCTTGTCCACGGGCACGTCGAAGACGTCAATTGTCGCGTCGTCCACATGAAAGTCGAGCATATCCTTGAGACGCCAGCGGATAGCGGTCTTCAACTCTTCTGCAGGAACAGTCGGCGCCTCTACCGACAGCAATTGATATTCGCTCGGTGCCAGTAAAGTCGTGCAGGCATAGCGATCGGCGTGCATTTCCTTGGAC
>DATBQE010000029.1:0-25101 GCA_036561005.1 Burkholderiaceae bacterium
CGGCGGAAGGCGCCTTCGGCTTTTCCGCCCTACGGGGACAGGTATTGCATTTATTGGCTGGTATGCAATTGAACAGAGGCGCAATACAGAACACATATTGCGCCTCCGCCATGCCGATTACAACGTTACGCCCCCCACGTCAACGCCACCCACAAATCCTCCATCTGGTTATTGTCGAATGCCACAGTCAACGGCGCATGCGTCGCGTCGCTCACGGCAGCCGGCAGCGGAATCTTGAGCAGGTTGCCGGTCAACATGTTGGCGTACATCGGGTTCTTGTTGAGCATGTCGTGGTGGCTCGCTGCGTCGGTGAGGTTGATATTGACGGTCGTGTCGCCGCGCCGCATTTCGGCGTAGAAGGCGACGGCCTTCAGGGCCTTGGTGCCGACGATGCCTTGCGCCCAGTTGGGGTAGAGGTCTTGTGTCAGCGCGAGGTTCAGGCTGGCCGTCGGTGTGGCGGCGGTGATGGTGCTGCTCTGGAACTTGGCCCAGGCGGTGGGGAAGTCGTGGCGCACCGAATACAGGCGCGTGGAGCCTGCGGTCTGGCCTTTGCCGATCAGAGCCTGCAGGTTCTTGACTGCCGCCGCCTTCAGGATATCGCCGCCTTCGCGGGCCGTGTAGCGTACGTGCAGGACGACGTCGGTGATGGTGTCGAAGTCGAACTGACGCACGTCCGAAGGCAGCGTCAATTGCCACTGGCTGCCGGCGATGCCTGCGCCTTCGAAGGGCAGATAGCGCTCATCCTTGAGATTGGTTTCGAACAGGCCGCTGTCCGATTGCGCGCTGCTGGTGACGATCGATTGCACGCTGCCGTAGTAATCGGAAAAACGCGTGTCCGACGTACCGCTGCGCGCGTAGGCCTTGCCGGCGGCCGGTGTGGTGCGGATCGAGCTGTTTTGCAGTGTCAGCGTGCAGTTCACGCTGCTGTACGGCCCGGCGATGCACGGTATCGACAGCGCCACGCTCTTGATGCGGCGGAAGTAGTGGCCGGGTCCGTCGAAGTCGAACAATTCCTCGGGCAATGTGATCAGGCAACTTCCGACCGCGCGCAGTTGCAGCAATGCCAGCGGCGCCACGCTGCGCAAGCTGATGTGCTTGGTCATTTCGTATTCGCGCCGGTTCATGTCGTGGTAGGCCATTTCCATGGTCTTGATGTCGAACAGCAGCTTTTCACCGGCCAGCAAGCCCTCGTTGCCGTCGAGGTAGTTGTACTGGATGTAGCTCAGGCTCGGGTCGCCCAGTTCGTTCTGCAGTGCGCGTTCCGATTTCTTTGCCACCTCGAAGGCGAGCTGGAAGGAATTGGCGTAGAGCGCCTTCACCTCACGCTTCATCCAGGCATAGAAGCCGACTGTGGTTTCCTTGGTCTGGATGCCGCCGCCGATGTCGTTGCCCTGCAGGAAATCGACAATCTGCTGGGCGTTCTGCATTTGCTTCTGGTGGTTCTGGTATTCCTTTTGTGCGATGGCTTCGCGGATCTGCGCGCCGCGCAACTGCTTGTAGACCTGGTTGATCTCGCCCTTCGCGGCATTGCTCTGGTAAGTCCAGTCGAGCTGCCTGCGCGCATAGGAAGCAAGCTTGCCGGCGCTGCCGGCTTCGTAGGAATACTGGTCGGCGATCACGCGCGAGACGGTGGCCAGCGATTCGGTCGAGAACGACAGGTTGTGGCCGCCAAAATCGATGGTGGCGCCGCAACCCATCGGCTGCACGTGGGCCTTGAACTGTGGGATCAGCGCCAGTGCGGAGCCGAGCAGGTTGATGCCGCTGGCCGCCATTTGGAACTCGTGCGCGGTTTTGAGTTTCTTCAACTCTTCGGTTTCGTGGCTGTTCAGGGTGTTGATCTCGCCGTCGCTGACCGACAGCGAATTGCTGGCAATGTCGGCGCTGATGCCGTCGAGCGAGAGCTTCGGTTCGCCGCTCGCATCGGTTTGCGAGAAGTTGAGGTTTTTCAGGCTGCCCTCGTCGAGCGCGGCCAGTTGCGGCAGGCTGGCCTGGATTTGCGCGTCGGTGCGGCCCAGCAGTTTCTGGTAATAGCTGTAGCGGTTGCCGGCGTTGTCGAGCGACTGCTCCAGTCCCTGGCGCGCCTTGATGGCATCCTGCCATTGTGCGTACTTCACCATTTCGCTCAGGTTCAAAATCGCGCTTTCATGCTGCGCGCGCAACAGGCCGATCGATTCGTTGTCACGCTTTTCGATGGCGGCCAAGAGGTTGGCGCCAAGCGACTTGACCTCCTGGCAGATTTCCGCCGCCTTGGCAACCAGCAGCTGGAAGCGCACCAGCGGCAACGGCTGGTTCAGCCCGCCGACTACTGCGCTCACATCGAGCCCCGCCGCCGTGGCGCGCACCAGCAGAGCCGGGTCGATAGGCGGATCGAACAACGGTAGCGCCTGGAAGATACCCTGCAGGTTCAGGCTGTTGTGAATCTTGAACAGGCGGTCGGCCACGGTATCCCAATAGCCGAGCAAATGGTCGTTTTGCGGAATGCAGAAATACAGCGTCTGCCCGATGCCGGCCAGGATTTGCGTGCCGTTGGGCGGAGTGGCAGCGCCGGGAAGCGGCGCGATGTCGAATGGAATGTCGACTTCCATTTCCGCCAGCGTGTTGCCGAAGGCATCGAGATTGCCGCGCAAGTCATTGTAGGAAAGCGGCTTGGTGTTGCCCTTGCACGGCACGGCCTGCGGCTTTTTGCCGAGAATGTTGGCCGCCATGACATAGAGCTGGGTCGCCTCGTTGATGGTTTCGATGGTGTATTGCGCGAACAGCGAATCGCCCCAGGCAATAAGGTTGTCGAGGTAGGCCATTACCGTCTTGAGCATGTAGGCAGTGGGGCGGTATTTTGCAATTTCCCATGGCTGGAACGGGTGCTGCTTCCAGTCGCTGATGCTATTGATGGTTTCCTGGTACAGGGCCTGGTCTTGCCCGGTGGAGAGATTGAGCAGGATGTCCTGGATCAATTCCACGTCGGTGCTCTGGAACGGCTGCACCTGCCAAAAGCGTTGCGGTGTGGGGCCAGGGCTGTTGTCGGTGGGGTTGAAAATGTAGTGGAACCAGGTTTGCGCGTCCTGGTATTTCTGGTTCTGGCTCAGGTGTACGGCGATCAGCAGCGGTGCGTGGAAGAACAACTCCCAGTTGTACAACGAATAGGCGCCGTTATAGCTGAAGTCGAGATTTTTTACCGGGTAAGGCTGGGCCACGATGGCGGCGTTCGGCCCATAAGCCGTGGAGTTGAAAATGGCTTCATAGAAGAACGGCAGGGCGGTGCCGCTGCCGAGCGCCACGGCTGTGCCGGCCGGCAGGTCAACGCTCATGCCGGTGCTGCTCAAGACGGCCTGGCTGGCGCCGGAAGTCAGGGTTGCCGGGGCGCCGTCGCCGACGATGGTGTCAACTCCCGCGATGTTCCATTGGTTGCCCTTGGCGAACGCGAGCGGTAACACGGCCGGCAGCGTCACGTTGGCGTCGGCGGCAAGGTTGAAGCCCTTGCCCGTGGCGTCTGCCACCAGCGTGCCCTTGGCCACTTTCACGGCGGCGCCGTCGGGCAGGGTGAGCACCGTGCCGGCCGGCAGCGCAATGGCTGTGCCGCCGCTGTTGGACAGGGTGGCGTTGACGTTGGCCGTCAGCGTGGCAACCGTGCTGTGGGGTGTGATGGAGCGCGGCAACATTACGTTTGCGCCGGCCGGGTTCGGCTGCGGCATGTAGAGCGTGTCGGAAGCCTGCAGGCCGTCGACGCCGCCGCTGATCAGGCGCTGCATCAGCGAACTCGACAAACCCGTTTGCCCCGGTATGGCGGCGCGGTTGGAAGCCACATAGGGATGGAAATGCGGGAAGAACTGATAATCGACGCTTTGCGTGCGCGTCGTGACGGTCCAGCCCCAATCGTAGGGCAGCCACCCGTCCACCGTATAGGTTTGATAAGCGCGGGCCTGCTGGTCGATGCTGTTGTGGAAGCTTGAGGGTTTCATCGGCATGATCCTTTCGATTAATTGAGCGCGCTGGTGGCGGACGCGAGGCCGGTGCGTTGCAGGGTAGAAGAGTTCAATCCTTCGGCGCCGACGACGGCGATGCCGCGCATGCCGAGCTGGCGCGCCATGCTGCCGGCGCTCAGGGTCATACTTTGCGCGCCCAGGCCAATGGCGCCTCTCAGGCCGGTGGCGCCGGTAACACCAGTGACGCCGGTAACACCAGTGACGCCGGTAACACCGGTAACACCGGTGCCTCGGGTGCCATTGACTGCACCGAGATCGGCGCCCATCGTTGCGGTAATTTGCGGGTTGAGCTTTTCCACCAGACCCGTTTGTCCGACCAAGGTACCGCCGAAGGAGACGAGAGTAGACGGACTGGTCAGCCAGTCGACGCCCGGTTCCGGGTTGTAGATCGAGGCAAGCGGATCGGGCTGCGGAATGCGGATGCCTGTCACCGGCACCTGCGCGACAATATTGACTGCCTCGATCAGGCTGCCGTCGTAGACGTTATGCGCCGGCCTGCTCGGGCCGATGGCCCAACCTTCCCAGGTGACGATGGTCTGTTCGGTCAGGGTCGGTTGTGCAAAGAAGGTCAGCTCGCTGCCGGCCACGCCGCCGGCGGTATCCTTGAAGAAAAAGGGTGCGACCAGGCTGCCGGCCTCCTGGTAGCGCGGGTCGGTCTTGTCGAGGAAAGGCGGCACCACGGGGTTGCCGCAGGCCAGCAGGCTGTAGTCGGCCACCTTGCCCAGGACCGGCACGATGGACGCCATGACTTCCTGTTCGCCGATCACCGATTCGTAGGCGACCGTGAGCGTATCGCTGCCGGTATAGGCCGTGGCGTCCACGCCGTTGACGTTGTAGGGCTGGACGCTGGGCGGCTGCCAATAGACCCTGCCGAATTCCGGTTCGCTGTTCTTGCTTGTGACGCGGAATGCGAAACCCTGCTCGATCTCGATGCCATCGTCGACGTCGAGGTGAATCCGCACGGCACCTTCATTGCCGGACGAATCCATCTCCACCGAGACGTGCACATAGAGGCCGGTGTTGACGTCAAAATCGTCCGGCACGTAAAATGGATTTTCGCCATTGTAGCGATGCACGTCGGAACTGCGGCGGTCACTCCACTTGCCCTGATAATATTCGCTCCAGTTGAGCTGGGCGTGCAACAGCGCCACGCCGGTCGATTCGTACAGCTTGTCGGTCAGCGACTCGACCGGCAGGCTCGCCGCCGGCGTGTTGTCGCTGCCGGCCTGCGGCTGGTTCGGGGTCTGCACCTTGGCGATGAAGGTCAGCCAGAAGATATTGAGCCGGCCGCGCCACATGGCCAGCACGATGTGGTTGCCGTCGATATCGGGTTTCACCGCTTTCCACTCGGACCAGGTGCCGCAACTGTAGTTGCGGTAATAGTATTTGGCCGGCTTGCCGTAGGAACGGCCCAGCACGTGCAGGGTGCTGATGTCGGGATGGGTCAGGTTCTGGTCGAAGTAGGAAGCGACGATGTCGAGCCGCGCCACGGCATCGAGCCCCTGCAGATACGCCTGGAATGCGCTTTCGGCCAGGTCGCTCGTGACGTCGCCTTGCAGCAGCGTGCCTTCCAGCGTCTGGAACAGGTCGGTTTTGTCGAGCCGCAGTTCGGGCTCCATCCAGTTTTCCGGGAACAGGAAAATCTCGCGGTTGGCTTCCCACACACGGTAGCGCTTCATCCACTCCCACCAGTCGGCATCGAGCGCGCTCGGCGCGACGTTGGCTTCGGGCGTGACGGTGTCGCCGTTCTCCAGATTCATCAGGCAGCGCTGAATAAAGGTCTGCACGGAAGACAGGGCCAGGCGCACGCGCGACGTGTGCATGATCGGCTCCATGCCGGGGTCGATGAGGAAATATTCGAACAGCTGGTTTTCGCTGTCGAAACTCAATGCCGTCAGGAGGTAGGCGACGAGCGCGTCGCGTTTTTTCTGGCGCAGCTTGTCGAACACCGATTGCGCCACCGGCCGCCATGCGTCGGCCGTGTAGAGCGCATTGACCGCATTCTTGAAACCGTCGGCAATCTTGTCCGGAGTCGGCCCGGCCGGCGGCGCGAGCGAGACGATATTCGTGGCGGCCACCAGAGACGCCACCGGTATGCCGATCAATTGCTGCACAGCCAGCGCATTCCACAGCCGGCGCAGGCCCTTGTTGTTGCCGAAGTCGCCGGTCGCCGTTACGCTGCGCGTGGCGCCATTGACCGTTTCCTGGATCAGGCCGAAATACTTTGCCAGCGCCCGCACGGTGGCCACGTCGCGCCGCGTCAGGTTGGCCAGGCTGGCCCACGGTGTGCTCGGGTCGAGATTGCTGTCGGAGGAACTGGTCGCTTCGTGGTAGGTCACGCCGACGTTCATGAACACATCGACCAGCCCGTCGCTGCCGCCGGCCGGGCCTTTGCGCAGGTCGGCATAGTCGGCCAGCATGAGGAACTGCTTGAACAGCGCTTGCGCCTTGGCGGCAGTGTCGTCTGTTGCCTGGGTCGGCAGCGAAGAGAGTTTGAGATTGGCGAACTGCGCGGCATTGGCAATGAGGTAGGCAATTTCGCGCAGATCCAGGCCGGTGGTTTGCAAGATCTGCAGCACCTTGGCCAGCAGCAGGCGGGCGCGGGAGAAACCGGCAAAGGTCTGCTGTGCATAGAGTTTGACCTGGCTCAACGGTCCCTTCGGCAGGTTCTCGCCCTGGATCGAGACGGCTGCGCCGCCGGCGCCGAGCTTGGTCAGGTCCACCGTGTAGTGGTAGGCCACACCGCCTTGCAGCTTCACGTACTGGCTGAATTCCTGGTTGTCCTGCGCTGCCGTCTGGGAAAGCAGCGGCGAGGCGAACAGGCCGCTCGGGTCGGGCGAGTCGATATGCAACACTGCCGCTGCCGACTGGTTGCCGAGCTTGACGAAGATGCGGTAGGCGCCGTCGCTCGGTACCTGCAGATAACCTTCAAAATGCGCGCTGCCGGTGCCGGCTTTGCCGGCATTGGGGTTGCTCGGGTCGGCTGTGTTGGCGTCGGCTGCCAGGCCGCCATTGGCGGCAGCCAGCGGCGCGCCGCTCTGGTCCGGCGCGACGTAATAGGTTGCGCTCACGCCCGATGTTGCCGTGGCCAGGAAAGCGCCGAGCAGGGCGTGGCCGGGGTTGGACGGGTCGTTGAGGAAGGCCGCGTCTGTCACCAGCGAATCGGTCAGCGACGGATTGGCCGAGAAGTTGGCCGACAGCGTCTGCACCACAAACTGGCGCGACAGCTTTTGCGCCTGCAGCGGCAGAAACACCGACACCAGTTGCGCCTTCACCAGCCTTTGCATGCCGGCCACGGTCGAACCCTGGAACGGCGCAGCATACGCATCGACATCGGCGGCGCTCGCCGCTAGATAGGTGCCTGCCAGCGACTGGAACATTTGCACTGCCTGATTGCGCACTGCTGCCAGCAGCGGCGTCAGGGTCGCCACCATCGCACCCGGCGTCGCTGCCGCCGCAATGGCGGTGCTGGTGGCGGCGCTCAGGACGCCCTGATAGCTGAGGGTCTGTGTTTGCGCCACTGCATCGTATTGCACCTGCAGTTGCGGCCAGGCCTGGAACAGGGAAGGATCAAGGCTGCCGGCCAACGCGACAGCGCCCTGGCTGGTGCTGAAGACTTGCGCGCTGCACAGCATGGCCAGCAGGCTGCCGGTCAGCGCCGCGTAGGCCGCATGCGATTGCGACTGAATGTCGGCCAGCAGCGCGGCCAGGTCGGGCGAATTGTTGACCGCGACCAGTGCCGCCTTCGCACTGTCGGTGAGCACGCCGCGATACGCGAGCCATTGCAGGTTGTCGCTTTGGTCGTAGCTTAAGGCAAGGGCAGGATCGGCCTGCAGCAGCGGCGCCGCCACCAGCGGGGTGGCTTGCGTGCGCACCGCCTGGTATTGCGCCAGGCTGGCCCACACACCGAGGATGTCATTGAGGCGCTGGCTGAACAAGGCCTGTGCCTGCGTCTGCAAGCCCGCCAGGAGACCGGCAAACAGCGGTGTGTTGTTGATCGTTGCCAGTTGCGCTTTCTTCCAGTCGGTCAGCAGACCGGCATAGGTGACGCTTTGCGTTTGCGTGACGGCGTCGTAGGAAAAGCTGATCGCGCTTTCCTGTGCAAACGGCGCGGGGTCGATTGGTGCAGCCACGCCGCCTTGCGTAGCCGTAATGGTCTGCGCATTGCCGAGCAGCGAGAACAGCGGCTTGAGCAAAGTGGCTGGAATCAGCGAAGACAGGCTCTGATCGATCTGGCTGTCGGGCAGCCCGGCCAGATTGGCCGGTACCGCGTTTTGCGCCTGGATCTGTTGCAGGCCCGCGCTCATGGCCTGCATCAGCGCAACCAGGCTATTGGGGTCTTGCTGATACGGGCCGAGCGGGTCGACCTGCTGGCGCAGCAGGTATTGCAGGTCGGTCACGGCAAAGCCGCTGTTTTGCGCGACGCCGACCTGTCGCACGAATTCGAGCGTCTGGTTGAACAGCACATCGTCGGCGATCTTGGTCAGCGCGGCACCGGAGGGCGCGGCGAAAGGATTGAGGTTGGTCAAGCTCTTGAGCGCAATCAACTCACCGACGCTGATCTGCAGGCATTGGGCCAGCAGGCTGTAGCGGTAGCACAGGCTGAGGTTGGCCAGGTTGAACGGTGCGCCGGCCGGATTGGCCACGCCGGCATCGGTCAGGATCGCCGTGACATCGCCGGCGCCCAGGTTGAGCACACCCTGCACCGTGTTCTGGTGCTGCGCCAGCGTGTCTGCGCCCGAGTAGGGGAACACGCCGCTCGGATCGTCGAAGGCGCTGTCGCTGTTGATCACGCCGGGCGTGAGGAACAATTGCGCATAGAGCGGCTGCGTGCCCTGCGTCTGCAGATTGCTCCACAGCGGCAGCAACGCAATGCGGCCCAACTGCGGCGCAAAGCGCGTGTTGAGGTCGTCCAGGTGGGCGAGATAAACGAGCGCGGTGCGCATGGCATTGGAGAAGGCCGCGGCGTAACCTGCGTCGCTCCATGCCGGCAAGGTGGCGGCAGGGAAGAACAATTGCAGTGCGCGGTCGATTTCATCGAGCGGCCAGCCGGTTTTTTTCCACAGCCGCACCAGCAGATTGAGCTTGAGGAGATCTTGCTGCGTGGCGGGGGTTCCGTCGGCGTATTGCAGCGTGGTGCCGCTGAAATTGCAGCCGGTGTTCGGGTCGTAGAGCACCAGCACCTTCTTCGAGTAACCAACCGGCAAGACAGATTTGAGCCAGGCGGTGGCGTCGAAGCCCGGGCTGTGTGCCTGGTAGCGCGCCGTGATGAGCGCCAGTTGCGCGGTGAAGGCCGCCGATTGCGCCGGCGTGAGCGCTTTGGTGTTGGGCTGTCCGGTGAAACTGAACGCGTCGTCCATATCGAGGCCGAAGCGCTGGAACTGGAATATCAGCGAATACAGCGCCGGGTTGAGAAAGCCCGTTGCCACCAGGTCCGCCATGTCCTGGTAACTGACATCGAGCAATTGCGACAGATTTTGCGCGTTCTTCAGCGGCGCAATCAGGAATTGACCGACATTGACCGCATCGGGCTTGCCGTTGAGCGCGATCGACTCGTCGTCATAGCCATAGAGCTTGAACCAGTTTGCGGTCGAGGGCACGGCGCTGCCCGGTGCGGTCAGGGTCAGGACTTGGTATTGTGCCGGCGCGATGCCCAGCGCTTCGGCAAAGACCTGTGCGCGGTACCACGGCTGCGCCGGGGTCGCGCTGTAGAGTTCAAGCTGGTCGACCGGGCGCAGCGCGTCGAGCACCTGCGGCAGCGGCGTATTGAAGTAATTGAGGAAGCCGCGCACGGTCTCGATCCACAGGTCGAACGGCAGTTCCAGCGGGAACACCGCCTGCTTGAGAATGGTGTTGTACACCTGCGGCAGCGTGTGCTGCGGCTCGGCGATCAGGTCTGCCGACGAAGCGCTGCCGGTGTCGTAGGCTGCGCCCTTGTCGAGTTTGGCATTGGCCACGCGGTATTCGAGCACTTCGTTGACCAGGTCGATATAGGGCAGGACAGTATTGGTGTTTTCGCAGGTGAGCGACAGGGCGCCCAGATCGGGGCGGCGTCCCGACACGAGTTTGTGCGTTGCGCTTCCCACGTCGGAGGCGGCATTGCCGATCAACACATCGAGCGGCGTGTTGCCGTTGGAATTGACGGTGGATTGGCGCAGGTATTCCAGCAAGTCGACAAAATAGGCGGCCGGGCTCAGTACCGAACGGCAGTCTTCGCACTGGCAAAAGTCAAGCGAGCCGAACATGCTGGCCATGGACGGAAATTGCTCGATCAGCGCGTTCTTGGCGTTCTGCTTGTCCGCCGAGGAGGACGATAATGCATACACCGGCGGCGCCGAATCCATCTGCTTGGCCATGGTGAAGGCGTTGAAAGTCACTGTTGTGATCTGCTGCGATTTGCGCCACACCATCGAAGCTTCTGCTTTCGAAGGGAAGTCGTTGGCATGTCTATTGAGGAATTTTCCTTCCGTGGTCGATGCGATGTCGTAGGCCGACTTGTAGCCATGCGACAGCAACACCTGCAGCGACTCGTTGGACGGCGATACCTGATACAGCCGGTGCAGCGATTTGACACTTTGCAGGTGCGCATCGTCGAGCTGGGGCAGGCCCTTGCCGGATTTATTGATGAACGCATGCAAGGGCGTGCGGCCCAGCTCAAAGCCCTGGTCGGCGGCGGCGCGCAGGAAGGCGGTGACACCGGCGCCGGTCGCATTGGGCAGGGTCAATTTATTGGTTTCGATCAGGCGCGCCGTGACGTGGGTGGGGAAGCTCACGCGCACCTTGCGCGCCAGATCTGCCGAATAGGCTGTCAGCCGGTCTGCCGTTGCCTTGCCGGCATAACCGGCGGGAATCAGTTTCTGCAAGCCGGCATCGGTATTGGCGCCGGGCAGGGCCTTGATCGCGGCGCTCCAGGCGGCGGGGTCGTGGTAGTCCTTGGCGGCGAGTTGGGCCACGCCGGTCGCGCTGCCGACATCCTGCTGCAGCTTTTGCGCCAGCGCCGCATTGTTCACCGTCAGGTGCAGGAACTTGCCCTGCAATTTCAAGGCGTCGAGCGAGGCGGGCGGCAGATTGAGTGCGGCCGCCTTGGTCCAGAAATCGGCGCCGCCGGCCGGTGCGGAAAAATACAGGTTGGTGAATACCTGGCGTTGCGTGGCGTCGGTTAGCACCGTGCCGACGAGGTCCCCATAGTTCGATACCGCGCCGGGCGCGCTCAAGGTCGGCAGCATCTTGGCGGCAAAGGCGTTGAACCTTGTCGTAGCGGCGGCCAACTGATCGGCGTTGAGGTTGACGATGCCGGACTTGCTCGCCTTGGCCAAGGCTTTTTGAATGGTGGCCGGCGGCACCTGGGCCAACAAGGCTGGGTCGGACGGCAGGCCGGCGCGCAACAGGCCGTACATCACATCCTGCCCCAGCCCGGTGGTGCTGCTCTGCTGCGCTGCGGTGGCCGCCAATGCAATCAGGCGCGAATCCCAGTTGGTGGTCTTGCACAGCAGGGTCAGGTCGCGTTGCTTGCCGTTTTCCTGCGCACTGCCGAGCGCAGAGGCGTTGCCTATTGTGCGCGCAATGTCGGTCGACAGGCGCTGATATTCGGAAGCCAGCGGTGCGAGCGATGACGGCACGGTCAGGTTGAATGTGGTGCGGGGGCCGGCGTTGTAGATGACGGCAGAGATGGTGGTTTCGCCGCCGGCAGGATTGACGCCGCGCAGTTGCAGGTTGGACGCGCCGGAAGGTGCCGTGTATGAAATTGCGAAGCTGCCGTTGGCGGCGGTCTGGTTTTCACCCAGTTTCGCGTCCTTGCCGCCGAAGGCGATTTCGTACAACCGCACCGTGAGGGACGCAGCAGGCAGGCCGCTGTCGAAGGTCAGCGTGCCGCTCGCCGATGCGTTTGGCGCGGGCGTGGGCGGCGGTTGCGACACCGCGATCGGTGTCGGTGTAAATATCGGCCCGGGCACGGTGATCGGTGTCGTGACCGCAATGGGCGTTTGCGCCGAGGCTGCCGCCGGCAGTGCCGCAAGCTTGGCGGCGGTTGGCGTATCGACCACGCCCGTTACCGGCAAGTTGTTCTTTGTCTGAAACTGCTGCACCGCCTGCTGGGTGCCGCTGTCGAACTTTTGTTGCGCCAATTCGCTTGCAGGCACAGCGATGCCGTGCTGTTGCAGCGCTGTGTGTAGCAGTGCCACATTGGCACCGGTGGAACCGATGGAAAGCAAAGTATCAGGCATGTTTTTCTCCAGGTTTCTATTTATCCCGCTTGTGTGCAGAGATTAAAAGTTGTACACACCGACGCGCACTCCCCAATACTTTCCCGCGTCGAGTTGATAGTTGTAATGCATGGGCGACATGCTCAGCAGCAGGTCGGCCGCTGAACCAAGCGCACCGGCCGCATGCGGCGTGAGCGGGCTGTACGGAACGTAACTCGGCAGGTCGCCGATGCCGGGCAGATTTCGCGGCGACAGGCCTGCCGAGATATCGAGCTCGATTCCGGAGCGGAAGAAATGCCGGAAATTGAGGCCGATCGACGGATCGGGCTCCAGGCGATACACAGGCGTCGAATCGAGCAGTGTATTGTTGTGCCGGATGTCGGAAATCAGATAGCTTGGGTCCGACGTTTCCGGGTTGTTGCCCGAAACCGAAACGTTCAAGCCCGATTTGTCGCTGAGAATGCCAAAGCCCAGGGTCGATGTACCATGCGCAACGCCGAATCCCAACGCCAGCGAGGTGTCTACCCAGGAGGTATTGATTTTCTTGGCAAAGAAATTGAGTACTTCAAGTCTTGGTTTCCAACCGACTGCCGGTGGCGATTCCCGGTCCGGATCGCTCGGCGTGGTGCCGGACAAAGGGGCGTACCATGGCGTGCCGCTTGGGTCGGGTGGGATTTGCGGATCGGCGAGCGGCGTGGCCGTTGGCAGAAACGGCGGGCCGCTTGGCAAGGTAAAGTCCGGCCGCAGCGTCAGATCGAACTTGGGCTTGAATTGAAAATCAGTCGGGCCCAGTGCTCGGGTCGGGTCCAGCGAGTAGCGCAGGTCAGGGAAGATCGGACCGATGCGCGCCTTCAGCGCAGCAAAGTCCTCGGGTGTTTCCGGCACGCGTGCCTTGTTGTCGGCGACAGGCGGCGTGTCCTGCAGTTTGCCGCCCCAGTGATATTTTTGCGGGCTGTCACCTTTGGGCGTCGGGGCCGGCGGCGGCGGCGAATTCGGATTTTCCGGTTTCGAATCGGTGCCCGTCCGGTCCGAATAGGCCAGCGGGTTGGCGCGGCAATAGGCATACAGGTTCATGCCGTCGGCCAGCCCTTTCGGATCGCAGCCCGACCATCGGCCCAGCCATGGCAGGTAATAGCGAACGCCATGGTAATCGAGGCCCGATTCCTCGTCACGCTCCATGCCGGTGTAGCGGTAGCGCTTCGGGTTGGCCTCCACGCCGTTCTGCATGCAATGGTAGGCGGCCGTGCCGTAGGGATGCGTTTCCTCATACGAGATCACCTGCGCCGAGGCATCGAGTTCGAGCACCGCCGAGCCGAGGTGGTTGCCGTACTGGTAACGGTACAGCACACCGGCCGGCAAGCCGGCGTCGTTGCTTTGCAAGACGTTTTCCGCCAGCAGCAGGCGTTTGTCGCCGTCCATCATGTGCACCGATTCGATCTGCACCACGACGTTGCCGCCACTGTAACGGCGATAGATTTCCAGGCCACCGAGGTCGATCCGCTCCCATTTCTTTAGCGTGCCGTCCGAGTTCTCGTTGACCTTGCGCGTGCGCTGCTTGGCCGAATCGTAATTGTAATAAGTCCAGCCGCCGCCGATGCCGTTGAAAGCGGAAATCATGTCGCGGTAATCCCATTGCGTGTAGGCGCCGGCGGCCACATTGGCCACGTTCAACATGTTGCCGTGCGCATCATACTGATACGTGACGGCCTGCAGCGGGTCGCCGGTGCTGGTGTTGGCCAGGCGGTTGCTGGTGTTGGCGTATTGGTAGGCGCGCGTCCAACTGCCGAGACTGCCGGCGCTGTGGCGCATTTGCGTGATGTTGCCGGCAACGTCGTATTGATATTGCTGCGCGTAATTGCGCAAGGCGTTGGCGGCCGTCACCGGGAAGCTTGCCGTGCCGGGCGCACCTTCGATCTGCACCGGCGCGCCGGCGGCTGCGCCGTTCTCGCGCCCGGTCGAGGCAATCAGGCGGTATAGCGCGTCGTAGGTATACAGGCTTTGCGCATCGACCATCTGGTTGGCAAAATAGGCAGGGGCAAAGGCATCGTCGCGGATCTGGGTGACATTGCCGACCGCGTCATACGTGTAGAACAGGTTCTGCAACACTTTCGCATCGGACAATTGCCCGGCCGGTTCGGGAAAGGCCGGGTCGAAGCCGGGGCGCGTTGTGCGCATCTGTAGCAGGCGGAAGGTTTGTGCGTCGTACTGGTAGCGCGTAATGCTGCCGTTGCCCAGTGTGAGCGACTGGCGCTGGCCCTTGACGTCATATTCGATATCGGTGACGGCGTGGCTGCGGGTGCTGCCGCCGCCTTCCGTGTAGCCGCCCGCCGTCTTCACCGCGCCGATCACCAGGTCTTCACTCTGGCGCAGGCCGCGCAAGTTGTAGTGCGGCTCGTGCACGGCCACGCGCGCGCCTGTGCCGCTGTGCCAATTGTAGAGGCGGGTGGGGCGCTTGAGAGCGTCGTATTCGGTGATACGGAAGAAGGTTTCGGTCTCAAGATTGGGGTCGGGTGTTGCATTCGATGCGTTTTGCCAATCGATGACGGCGGCCTTGTAATTGGCCGTCAATTGGCGCTGGGTTTCGAGTATGCCGCCCTTGAAATCCATTTTGTTGGTCTGCACCAGGCCGCAGGGGTCGAACAACTGCACCACATGGCCGCACAAGTTATTGGCCTGCGCATTCGGCAGACCGCCGCCGGCGTCGGCATAGACGGTGCGCACAATCATTTGCGGCATAGCCGTTTGCTCATTCGCGTTCACGGTCAACCATTGCTCGATGGGGCGGTGCAGGGCGTCGTAGCGGTGGTAATACTGGCGCTGCTCGTCGCTTGCCATGCCTTTGTTGTCGCGGCTCTGGTTGAAGTCCCAGGTGACGAGCGGCTTGCCCAGCGCATCGACCAGCGTCCAGCGCTCGCCGTCATCCATGCCGTGGCGGAACAACAGCTTGCCGGCCATGTCGTAGGCCGGGACATAACCGGTTTGCGCGTCGGTGGCCTGCCCATCGGCCATGGGTGGCACGATGTTTTGCGTGACGAGATTGTTGCGTGCGTCACGCTTCCACAATTCGCGGCCTTGGGAATCCAGTTTCGTCACGGAGAATAATGCCAGGATCGCCGATGGTGCCGCATCGCCCGGATATTGCTGCCTGTTTTGCGCGATCGCGGCCACGCTGCGGCCCAGGCTGTCGTAGATGGTGACCGACGGCGTGTTCGCATGCACGGCGGCCAGTTGCGCGGCGCGCTGCTGTTCGGGGCTGGCGCTGCCTGCCGTCATTTGCGCATACCACGGGTTGCCCGGTTCCAGCACGGTATCGTTATTGTCGTAAGAGGTCAGTTGCCACGGCGAATAATCCGCGCGGCTGTAGCTGCCGTCGGGATTGTCGGTGCGCACGACCTTGTCGGCGGCGTCGTAATAAATTACGCTCGTGACGCCGGTTTCGACGCTCTCCTCGTAACGATGTTCGTTGCTGCTGAAATAGGGTTCGTAGCGCTTGACCGGCTTGCCCTTGTTGTTCTGTATGGTCTTGCCCGAAGCAATCCAGCGCAGCCCGGAGTTGCCTGGCGCGGGTTCTGCCTGCGATTTCCTGACCAATACCGTGCCGGAACCATCGGCATATTCAAATGCCGCTTGCAGCGGGCTCTGCGCACCGGCAGCGAGTTGCGCCGCATGCTGCTCGCGCACGATGCTGCACACCGCGCCGGGGTGCTGGCCCCACAGTGTGCTGCCGTCGGCAGCCTGCGTTTCCCCAAAATAATTGAGGTGGCGCGTGCCGGCGCCGGCGATGAATTGCTGGGCGAGGGCCGCATCGTAGTTACCGGTGAAGAATGCGGCCAGTGCTGCAGGGCCGGGGTTGATCTGGGCCGGCGTAACAGCATCGAGGTTGTCGCCTTCGCTGCCCTTGCCCTTCAATGCCGAGGCGGCAGGCAGGCCAAGGATATCGAACGCGACCTGCGACAGATTGTTGTTGCAATCCTGCATTAGGGCGGGCTTCATGACGCGGAAATCGAATTGCGCTACCTGGGTGTTGTTACCCTTCGCATCCGTGCTCGATTGCAGGTAAATGTTATAGGCCGCATCATAGGCCAGCGTGGTCTGATTGCCGAAGGCATCGGTGTAGCGCTCCGCCTGATAGAAGCGTTGCGCGGCGTTGGCCGCAAAACCGGCCACGCCACCGGCGATCCAGTATTCTCCCGCCGCTGCAACACTGAACAATTGCGCCAGGGCCGCGCCGCTCAGGTAACCGCTGGCGCTATTGTCCTGCAGCCTGGCGCGCACGGTAGCGCCGCCCGGCACATTCTGGTCGGCCATATTGCCGGCGGCATTGACCAACACGGTATTGAGCACGTCGTCGGTCAGCGCCAGCTTCAGTTCCTGGTAAACCAGCCCGAGTTTGCCCATGGTGCCCAGCGCCAGCGCGCCGCTCAGATCGTCCTTGAAGAAGATCGTGCGGCTATGGTCGATTGGGCGCTTGTGCGGTGTGGCGTCCGGAGGCAATTGCTGGAAGGCGATGGCAGGCACCACCACGGGCGCGGCGGCCGGTGAAGGGTAGATTGCGCTTAACGCATAGCGGCGCAGATCGTCCACGGTGTAATAGAAGCCCGCAGCCGGCGCGATGCCGGTCAGCTCGAAATTTTGCACTTCGTACTGGTGGCGCAGGCGGTAAAACTGCATCATGGCCGGGTGCGCCGGGTCGAAGGTGTCGATGACGTCCCCGGTGTAGCGCATTTCCTTGTAAGTCAGGCGGCGCTCCTGCTGCATGGCCACCACGGCGTTCACCTGCGACTGCTGCAGCAAGGCGTTCTGGAACGTCCGCACGCGCGGGTAGGCGGCAGACAGCGATTGCTGCACGTTGCCCAATTCGTCAAACGATAGATTGAGGCTGTGTTCGATGCGTGGATCGGGCTGCAGCTGCGCTGCGCGCAAATCGAGATCGTAGTGATAGGTGAGCGTTTCGCTTTCGCCGGTGAGGAACACGGCGTGTTGATTGGCGCCGCGCGGCTGCAGCATGACGATGCGGTAATTGTGCTGGGCGGCCGAATAGAACCGCACCGGCAGGTCGCGGCCCTGCGCCAGCGCGTTCACATCAAGTTCCATCACTTCCTGGCGCAACACCATGCCCTTGCAGGCCCGCACCGCTTCGCGCCATTCGTCGGCGCCGATGCCGGGCGTCGCAATGCCCGGTTCCGGCAGCACGGCTTCGGTAAAGACGGCATCGACTGCTGGCTTGCCCGGCAAGTCTCCCAGCCAATTGGGGAAATATTCGCCCTCATAGCGCTTCAGGATGCGCGCCTGGTCGAGATAGGCGCCGGTGTGATACCAGGTAATGGTTTTGACCGGCGGCTGGTACAGCGTCTTGTCCGCGGTGATATAAGGACTGGTGCTGTTGGCGGCGGCAAATGTGCCGAAGCTTTGCACGTCGGTTTGCTCGACCCGGCCGAAGCCGCGGAACTCGCGTTCGGTGCCGTCGAAATGGCCGTGGTGATAGCTGTAGGTGGTGGCAAACGCGGTCTGGCGCCACAGATCGCTGACCGTCATTTTCGCCACGCATTGCACGGGGAAGGGCAGGCGCGTGATCCATGGCTTGCCCGCATAGCGGTCGGCCAGGTAGAAGCGTGTCGACGGGGCATATTCCACGTCGGTCTGCTGGCCCAGGTTGTTCTTCACCGACACCAGCAGGTGCGGCTTTTGCCCGCTCATCAAATCGATGTAAAACATGCGGCGCGCCACCGCGTCGCCCAGCGGCGTGGACCAGGTGAGGCAGGATGTGCCGTTGCCGAACAGATCGAGCACCTGCACGGTGGCCATGGAGTCGACGCGCGGAAATTGCGCCAGCAGGCGCGGTGCGCTCCAGCGATTGCCCGACTGGTTGAAATACAGCCGCGCGCCGTCTGCCGCCAGATAGACCAGGTCAGTCGTGCCGGAACCGTCGAGATCGGCCAGGCGCAGCCGCGACTGGCTGAAATCCTCTGAACGGTCCAGCAGCGGCGCATTATCCATCGTCACCTTGGCGCCGAAGCGGCCATAGCCGAGATTGGGCCAGTAGCAGATTTCGCTGTTGCGTATGCGCACCAGGTCGGTCAATCCGTCGCCGGACATATCGGCCAGATAGATCGATTGCGTACCGTCGGAAAACAACACGCAGGGGCCTTTTTCCTCGTCGAGCGCGCGCTGCACCTTGCCGGCGCGCCCATACCCCTCGGCGCCGCAAGAGGGATACCAGGTGAAAGCGTCGTCTTCCGTCACCAGCACATCGGCCAGGCCGTCGCCCGTCACATCAATGAAGCGCAGGTTGGGGTCTTGCCAGTCGATATTAGGCAATGCGGAAAATTCCTTGAAGCGCTCCCAGCCGCCGTCGGTAGTGCGCTCGAAATAGCCGGGCCGCTGTGCATCGAGTTCCACCACGTCGAGCATGCCGGAGCCGGAAACATCGAGCAATTGCAATCCTTGCCCGAGGCGCGGCGGCGGAGCCTGGCGCAGGCATTCCATCGGGGCGAAACGCACATCGGGTGCGTTGGCGGAAGTGACAGACCCGGCAGACCCGGCAGACCCGGCCGCCGCCGTGGGCAAGGCGCTGATGTTGCGCTTATAAAACCAGGCGCCGCCCTGCTGCACCAGCACACCGTGCAAGCCTTCGCCGTCGAGATCGGTCCAGTGATAATTCTTGTCATCGATGCCGACAGGCAGGTTGCCGTCGTCGTCCGGCGCGATCTGGCGGATATCGTCGGCGATCAGCGCCTGGCTGTAATCGAATTCCACCGGCGGCAGCGGGCGCTTGAAATAGGTCTGGTAGGTCTGCCCGTTTTTCTGTTGTCCTGGCACGCTGTCGTTCTTCAGGTAGCCCGATTGCGTGACCGAACGGATGAACGAGGCAAAGTGCGTGCTGCCCTTGTGCGCCAACTCGGCATCGATGGCTACTGCCTGGGTATAGTCCAGGTCGTCGTAAGCGAATTCATTGGTGCGTACCAGACAGGGCGCGCTGCCGAGTTCGTCGAACTGATGGAACATCAGCGTGCGCGCGCAGCGCCGGTAGGTGCGTTCTTCGAAGCCCGCACGGTAGCTGGAAAACGGATCGGGCCGCACCGGCCACACACCGGGCCCGGCAGCGCAGGCCAACACCTGTGCGGTCTCGCCGAGCGGCGTCGGCGCGGCTTCGCAGTAATCCTCGCCATAGTCGAATACCAGCTGGAACAGCCATTGCGCCTGCGTCAGATCGGGCTGCACCAGGCACGATTGCCTGTTGCCGTATTGGATGCGGCGAATATAGAGATGCGTGCAGCGCGTGGCGTCGCTGCGGTTACGCTCGCAGCACAGGGCGGGGTCAATGCCGAGTGAATTTTCCTGTGCGTATTCGTAGACAATCGCATTGCCCTTGTCGTCGCGGCTTTCGCAGATCAGCCACGAGAATATGTGTTTGCCGTCTGTGATCTGGCTTTTTGCATCCCGGCCATAGACCGACGTGACGTTGTCGCGCGAGATGGTGCGCCAGTAGATGGCGGCAGAGGTAGTATCGCTCCAGCGCTCGATGCGGCTGAACTTGCCTTCGATGCGCGGCTGATAGGTGCGCACCGTATAACTGCCTATGCTCACGTCTGCGACTGTGCCGTCTGCGTTCTGCACCGGCACCAGGTCTTCTGCATCGGAGATCATGAACACATCGGCCTCGGCCAGCCCCGCGCCGTCGTTATAGCGCGGCAAGCCCTTATCGGTCTTGCGCTTGATGCTGGCCAGGCCCAGGCTCCAGCCGTAGCCGAACGGCCCGTTGCCCGCGCCCGAGTCATAGGTGAGCGACAACTGCGGCCCGAAGCCGGCCCGCCCCGGCGTAGCCCCGAGCGGAATGCTCATCGACGCCGTGCCGTTGGACGGATTGACGCTGAATTTCTCACCCACACCACGCACTGCACCGCCGCCCTTGGGCAGCGAAATCTGCGGTGCATTGGCGCCGAAGCGCGTGCCTGATGCCGTATCGGCCTGTTCGGCCTTATCCGATGAATTGTCCATTGGATCCATTCGAAAGCGACGTTGAGATTTGGAACAACGTCCACGGGAACCGACGATCAGGCCGTCGGTTCGCGTGGAAAGGTGGTGCAGGATCTTGCTGAAGAGTGGGGAGGTGGCGCTTGTATTGGCGTATGGCGCCGGATGGGAGCCATGCTTCCGGATTCACTGATGTTCTGTGTCTGGAATGGTTGTGAAGATAATATTTTTTTATTTACAAAAGAGCAACCTGTTAACTTTGACAGGTTGGTGGATTTTACAATTGGGCAATGATAAGCATGCCTCCCCGCAGCGCGCGGGCTGTGCGCCGGCGCCAAGCTTGTGGTCCTTACCGGTCGATCAATTTGTCCTCATGCAATCGGCAAAACAGGTACGAGCGTTTAGAATGCCGGATGGACCGAGACAAAAAGCGCCAAAGCCAAAACACCAATAACGGAGACGCCTATGAACCCCAAAGTGGATGCCTACATAAATAAAGCAAAAACCTGGAAGGAGGAAATCGAGACGCTTAGAGCGATCGCCCTCGATTGCAAGCTGACCGAGGAATTGAAGTGGGGCTGTCCCTGCTATACCTACGAGGGAACCAACCTGGTCTTGATCCACGTGTTCAGGGAATACTGCGCATTGCTGTTCTTCAAGGGCGCTCTGATGAAAGACCCCAAGGGCATCCTGGTCCAGCAGACCGAGAACGTGCAGTCGGCGCGCCAGTTGCGCTTCACCAGCGCGCAGGAAATCACCAAGCTGAAAGCAGTGGTGAAGGCTTATATCCGCGAAGCGATGGCAGTGCAGAAAGCCGGTCTGAAAGTGGAAATGAAAAAGACCGAGGAATTCGCCATGCCTGAGGAATTACAGAATAAATTCGACGAAGACAGGGCATTCAAAAAGGCATTTGAGAAATTGACGCCGGGCCGGCAACGCGCCTACATCCTGCATTATGCCGGGGCCAAGCAGCCTGCAACGCGGGTGTCGCGGATAGAAAAAAGCATGCCGCTGATTTTTGAGGGCTTGGGGCTGAACGATAGGGCGCCGTTGAAGTAAAGCTGACTCAGTAGGCACGATGCGAAATTATAGGGTAGGGCGGCACCTGACGAAAACCCGGTCGAATTGAATCGACCGGGCGCATTCTGCATCAAATCGAGGCCGACCTGCGCCGGCCTCTTCCTGCAATTACTTCTGATACACCTTCACATACTGCACCTGCAACTGCTGCGGGAAAATCGCATTGTTGTTCGGGTTACCCGGCCAGTTGCCGCCCACGGCGAGGTTCAGGATGATGTAGAAGCCCTGGTTGAACGGTGCGGGATATGCGCCGCCTGACGACGACCAGTTGGTCTGTGTCGAATACAGCACGTTATCGAAGTACCAGCGGATCTGGCCCGGGTCCCACTCTACCGCATAGGTATGGAAGCCGCCGGTCATGCTCGGTCCTGGGGTGTACTCGACTGTGGTGTAGAGGTTGCTCGGCCACGGTGAGCCAAAGTGGATCGAGCCGTACAGGTTGTTGCCGCCGGCCGCGCCCAGGTTGATGGCTTCCATGATGTCGATCTCGCCGCTGGCGGGCCAGGTGCCGTAGACGCTGTTGGCCGGCATCATCCAGAAGGCCGGCCATGTGCCCTGGCCGGCCGGCAGTTTCATGCTCGCTTCGAAGCGGCCGTAGGTCCAGTTGGCCAGGGTGTGCATGCGCCCCGATGTGTACGAGCGTGTCTGGCCGTCCGGCCCGGTGTAGTTGCCCGCGAGCGCCTGGATTACCAGGTTGCCGTTTTGCAGGAAGATGTTTTGCGGCAGCGATGTGTAGTATTCGAGCTCGTTGTTGCCTTCGCCGCTGTCGTTGACTTCGATCTGCCATTTGCTCGTGTCGACTTGCGTATCGGTGGCGAAGTTGTCTTGCCAGACCAGCTTGTAGCCGTCTACTACCGGCGTCGGGGTGGGTGTCGGCGTTGGGGTTGGCGTAGGAGTCGGTGTCGGGGTCGGGGTTGGTGTGGCGGACTTGAACGTCCACTGCTGTCCTGCACCGCCGTTGCATGCGCCGACGCCGTTGGCCCAGATGTCGACATTGGTCAGATTGGTGGTGCCGCAGCCGGCCACGTCGAGTGCGCCGTTGCTGTTGGGGTTGACCAGCGTATAAGTGCCGTTGGCGTTAGGGTTGATGCGCCACTTTTGCCCGGCACCGCCGTTGCACACGCCCACGCCATAGGCCCAGATCTGCACATTGGTGCCGTTGGCTGTGCCGCAACCGGCCACGTCGAGCGCCGCGCCGCTGTTGGTGTTGATCAGGTGGTAGGTGCCGTCGCTGTTGGCATCAACCTGCCACGCCTGGGCGGCGGTGCCGTTCTGCGTATAGATTTCGACGTTGGTACCGTTGGCCGTGCCGGCGCTATAGACGTCGAGCGCCATGTTGCTGTTGGGGTTGACGATGGAATACGTGGCACCGGAAGTGATGCCGGCCGGCTGCAGCAGCCATTGCTGGCCCGCGCCGCCGCTGCACACCCCTACGCCGTTGGCCCAGATCTCTACGTTGGTGCCGTTGCTCGTGCCGCAGCCTGCCACGTCGAGCGCAGCCTTGCTGTTGGGGTTGACCAGTGTATAGGTGCCGTTGCTGTTGGCCTGGAAGGTCCACTGCTGGGCGGCGGTGCCGTTTGGCGTGTAGATGTCCACATTGGTGCCGTTGGCAGTGCCCGCGCTGTAAACATCGAGCGCCATATTGCTGTTGGGGTTGACCAGTGTATAGGTGCCGTTGCTGTTGGCCGTGACGCGCCAGACCTGTGCCGGCGAACCGTTCTGGGCCCAGATTTCGACATTGGTGAGATTGGTCGTTCCGGCGCCGGTCACGTCGAGCGCGAGGTTGCTGTTGGGATTGACCAGCGTATAGAGTGCGCCGGAATTGATGCCCGGTGCCGGCGCGGGGGTGGGGGTCGGCGTTGGCGTTGGCGTTGGCGTTGGCGTTGGCGCGGGTGTCGGAGTCGGGGTAGGTGCTGGTGTCGGAGTGGGGGTAGGTGTCGGCGTTGGCGTAGGTGCCGGGGTAGGGGCGGGTGTGCCGCTGCACGAGCCGCCTGGGCTGTACAGGCTTGCCACCGTCGGGTTCCAGCCGGTGCCCACATAATCGGTTTGCGTGACAAGAGCCGTGTAGGTGGCGCCGTTATAGCTCACGACCTGGCCGGCAGTATAGGTGCCGCCTTCCACCCAGGCCGTGCATGCAGTCGCGGCCTTGATGTTTTTCGGCACGTGCTTGAGGTTGGCGTTTGCCGTATCCTCTGCGCTCCCATTGCCCCCGCCGCATGCGGCCAACATGCCGCCGATCAAACTCAAAGCCAGGGTACTCGCTACGCGTTGTCTCATCACTCTCTCCTCAATCGCTCTGTTATAGGTATCTCTATCAATCTGCGGCGCAAATCTGCATCGATCGCACCACGACTTTTGGCGCTGCCTTTTTAAAGTGGGCCATGTCGCGCTTCCGGGAAGGCCTTGTTTCCACATGTCGTACCGAACGTTTTCTTGCGGCGCCATGGCAGGATGGAACCGCACAAAACGATGGTCAAGTGGTTTTAACGGCATCCGGCCAGTTGCATACCACATGGATGTTCACTGTCTATGACGGGCCAATGTTTGCGCACCAAACGCCAACCAATTGCACGTACCACTTTTGGTTACTTCATTCGCGCAAGGTGCATCTTATTTGGTAACGTTTCCAAGCGGCACCAGATAGTGCCGGCTGCGGCGAATCGGCTGCCTGCCATTCCACTTGTGAAAAAAGTGCAACTGGTCTGCATCGACGGGTGCGCCGATTTGCACGAATTGAATCCGAACCACGCGCGAACTGCCGCAAGTGCCGGAAAACACGCGCAATCAGGGAGGGCTGCAGGCATCGCCGATGCACGCCGGCAGCGGATTAAAGTGCAGCGAGAATTGCGGCAATTGGCACAATGTGTGCAGGCGTGCCCTGCTTGCGCGCTAATACCATTTCGAGATGTTGCGCGAAGTGGTTTTCGCAAGGCGCGGTTTCGCAACATCTGAGTGGTTCTATGGCGCGCGCCCATATTGGCACCAAGGTTTAGCAGATTGGTAATACCATCCCCGGCGCGCGCAAGCTGTGTGCCATGTTATTTAACAGTATTTATCGTTTTGAGTGGCAATGCGGAGCGATACCGCTTTTTCCGCTGCATTCCAGTGGTATTAGTTCGCCGCCTGAATTTGCAAACCACTTGACGTTGCTCTGAGGGAATTGCATTCTCGAATACAACACATCGTCGCGGCGGCCAAGCAAACCGCTTTTGCGTGGAGTCTGTGCCGAGGTGGATTTTCAAGTAAACGGAAGTCTGCATAAAAAAGAGGGTTGGCTGCTGCGCCTGCAGCGAAGCGGAGACCGGAACGGACTCCACTCAAAGCCAAACCCCACAACGATAAAATTACAGAGGAGTAGTCTATGAAAACGAGTGCAGCCAGTGGTTTGATCTTGGGTTTGATGGGTAGCGTGCTTGCCGGTTGCGGTGGCGGTGCGCAGGATTCAATGAACACGAGCGAAAAGGCTCTGACGCGAAACGTGAAGGCCACCGTGCCGGCATGCGTGGCGTGGGTCGATGGCGGCACTTACACCGCCGGCGAAGTCGTGACCTATAAGGGTGCGAACTACACCGCACTGGTGGCGCAGACCGACTATGCCGGCGCCGGCTGGAATCCGACTGTGGCGAGCCTGTACAGCCCTGGCGGCACATGCACCAGCGGCACGCCGACTCCTACTCCAACACCTACTCCAACTCCGACGCCGACTCCAACTCCAACGCCGACGCCGACGCCTACCCCGACGCCGACGCCGACGCCGACGCCGACCCCCACGCCCACTCCGACGCCGTCCTGCACCTCGTGCACTAGCTGCGGCTCCTGTGGTAGCTGTGGTAGCTGCGGCTCCTGTGGTAGCTGCGGTGGCTGCG
>DATBQE010000030.1:0-11357 GCA_036561005.1 Burkholderiaceae bacterium
GTTCCATTTTCCTTTGGCTTATATTGATTATTTGATATGTTCAGCCGCGAGGTTGTGCGATTTGGTTCTTTTTGGCAAGTTATTTGAATGTTTTCCCGAAGTTTTTGGCTCATCGCTTCTCGGTTGCTGGGAAATAATTGACTTCCCTCATGCTGCCAAGTACTATCTGCAACCGAAACTGTCCTTAACTGGGCGTTTTCGGAGAGTCAAATATAATAATTATTCGTTGGCCCGCACACATTCCCCTTGCTTGTTGTTCGACCAGGCATCTTCCGATGCGAAGCGCTTTGTGCTGCTTCCAGGTAGATTTGCTTTGCGAAATATTGGCAATCCTGTGCGGTAAATGTCGACACCTGCGTTGAGCAGACTCCACCTCGATGATCAAATAAGTAAGGCCCGAGTTCCTGGGGAGAGGGACTATTTATTTGTTTGATTCGTGAAGAGGTCGTACCTGATTTAAGTGCACCGGGCATTCCGGATTTTGGTGCGGAGCGATCTAAATGGTATAAACGTAAAGTGGATCGATATGTTGTCGCAATGGGTTTCATACTGCCGATTTCATTTTCAACGTGCATTCATTGCACGTCCGCTCGCCATTTCCGTGTTGTTTCTCTCTCTTGCCGGATTGTTGACGACGCTCGCTTTGTTCGTCGACCAATCACGAGAAAAGGACAAATTGAAGCAGGAATCGAGTCTGCTGAGCGCAATGCTGAAGCAATCTCCACAAGGCGCTGATCAACAGAAGGCGTTGCGTGGCGAGTTGCCCGAATTCGATAACACAAGTCTTGTCAAGGTATTGAATCATCTCGCCGGAGAAACAAAGCTGACATTAGACGAAGTCTCGTTTGCCCTCGATGACAATGCAAATCAACCATTCCTGCGCTACCGCGCCACATTGACGGTTTCATCAGGGTACCCAACAATACGGCGCTTTCTCGATCAAGTTCATGCGGAACTGCCGCAGGCATCGCTCGATTCGATCGTTTGCACGCGCGACGACATCACCACGCTCGAACCCACGTGCGATCTGATCTTTTCTGCATTCTACCGAAAGCCCAGCGGTGGATAAAAGCGTGGACAAGAGCGCACGCATGCGTTGGGCTGTGCTGCTTTCGGTTGCGGCGATAACAGCAATTGCCAGCTTCTACCCGACCAACGAGTTGACCGTTTCTCAAAAAACGCGTTACCGTGCGCCGAAGCCTGTTTCTACTACACCGATAACTACTGCGACGTTGCCGATGGCAGATGTTCCAGAAAGCGAAGCCCTGGATCCCTTCGCGCCACGCGGGTGGCAACCACCACCGCCGCCCGAACCAGTCAAGGCACCGACTGTCGCACAAGCGCCAGTTGCACCGCCACCGCCAGCCGGGCCGCCGCCGTTGCCGTTCAAATTCATGGGCCGGCTCGACGACGGCGCTGACGGCGCGCAACAGCTGATCTACTTGAGTAAGGGCGAGCAGACCTACATTCCCCAGGTCGGCGAGACTCTTGACAGCACATATAAGGTAGTAAGCATTAATGCGGAGCGCATCGAATTTGAACACTTGCCAACCGGCGAAAAGCAGACCCTGCCGATACCGGCACCAGACAAATAATCCCATGCAAGCAAGTCTAATAAACCGAATTGTCAGAATCGCGCTCGTCGCGATGATCGCCGCAGAGCTCGCTGGTTGTGCCGCCGGGCAGCATCATCGCGCCGGCATATCGGCGATGGAAAAGGGCGCTTATGTCGACGCCGTCAAGGAACTCGAGTTGGCGTCCGAGCTTGAACCGGAAGATGTGCGATTTCGGCAGGATTACCTGGTTTCGAAGGAGAAGGCGGCACAAAAACTTTCTGCGCTGGCCGAAGCCGAATTTGCCGCCGGAAAAAATGCGGAAGCGGACCAATACTTTCGCATCTTGCTGAAGGTGGATAGAGACAATCCTCAGGCGATCGCCGGTTTGGACATGATAGCGCGAGCTGCCCGCGCGACCGAAGATGTGGCCCAGGCACGCGAAGCGTTGAAACGCGGCGATGTCGTCCTGGCTCAGCAATGGGTGGCGCGCGCGCTGGAACGGGTGCCGGAACAGCCGGAAGCCAAAGCTGTGCAGCATGAGATCGAGGCGCAACAGTCGAAGGAACTGCTGCTGACACCCAGCCTGAGTGCGGTCTACAAAAAGCCGATCAACTTGGAATTTCGCGATGCCAGCATCAAGAATGTGTTTGAAGCCTTATCGCGCACAACCGGCATCAATTTCATCTTCGATCATGATGTCAAGAGCGACCAGCGTACAACTGTCTTCCTGAAGCAAACCACGCTTGAAGATGCGGTAGATGTGATCCTGACAACGAGCCAGCTCGACAAAAAAATTCTCAACGACACCAGCGTATTGATCTATCCGAACAATGCCGCCAAGACCAAGGAGTATCAAGACCTGGTCGTCAAAGTCTTCTACATCGCCAACTCCGACGTCAAGCAAACCGCGTCCATGCTCAAGACCGTCCTGAAGATCAAGGACGTCTATGTTGATGAAAAAGCCAACATGCTGGTCCTGCGTGAGAACCCCGACACGATCATCCTGGCCGACAAATTGATTGCCTTGCAAGATGTCGATGAACCCGAAGTCATGCTCGATGTCGAAGTGCTGGAAATCACCCGCTCGCGTGCGCAGGACTTGGGCATCCAATTGAGTAACCAATTGACGATTACACCGCTGCCGTCAATTGTCACGACAACGCCCGGCACAGGCACGGGAACCGGCGCCACCAATGGCACGCAGACAATTCCGTTAAACGATTTGCGCCACATCAATTCAAGCCTGCTCGGTGTTACGCTGCCCACCGCCACACTGAACTTCCAGAAAACCGACAGCGATGTCAACCTGCTGGCCAATCCGCGCATCCGGGTACGTGATCGGGAGAAAGCCAAGATCCTGATCGGCGACAAGGTTCCTGTTGTCACCACCACATCGTCGGCCACCGGCTTCGTTGCCGAAAACATCCAATACATCGACGTCGGCATCAAGCTCGATGTCGAGCCCGAGATTCACTTGCATGACGAGATCAGCTTGAAACTGGGTCTGGAAGTCAGCTCGCTGGTGTCGACGATCACCACCAGCAACGGGTCGCAAGCCTACCAAATCGGCACCCGCAACTTCAACAGCGCGCTACGCCTGAAAGACGGCGAAACACAGATACTTGGCGGCCTGATCAGCAAGTCCGACACATCCAATGCAAACCGTCTGCCGATCCTGGGCGAGATACCCTTGCTCGGCCGCTTATTCTCCAACCAGAATGACAACGCGGAAAAAACCGAAGTCGTCCTGTCCATCACCCCGCATCTGATTCGCAATATACAACGCAAGGACCCGTCGGCGGAATCGTTCTGGTCCGGCACTGAAGCCGCCCTGCGCACCAAGCCGTTGCAGTTGCACAAGATTGAAAACACACCGGCACAGGCAGGGGCGGGCGCGGTGCGCAAGGTTAGCGGGCAAACGTCAAATCAGCCGCAGCCGAACACAGCACCAAACTCGTCTTCAAATGCCAATGTGCCCACATTGCCACCTGCAACCGTTCCCAACATGACGCAGGCCGGCAATCTTAAAGTGTTTTGGAAAGGCCCGGCGCAGACCAAGGTCGGCGAAACCATTTCGTTGGAACTCGATATCGATGCGCTTGATCCATTGAAAACAGTCCCGCTTCAATTGGCGTTCAATCCGGCAGAGTTCGAAGTCATCGCAATCAAGGAGGGCGATTTCTTCGGCAAGTCTGGCAAATCCAGCTTCAATCAGGCCATCGACAAGCAAAGCGGACGAGTTTCTGTCGGCGGCGGCAGCGACAATCCTGCCGGCGCGAAAGGCAGCGGAACCCTGTTGACGATCGAACTGAAGGCATTACAGCCGACCAATGAAGCCAATATCAGCTTGATCGGTCTGACCCCAATCGGCGGCGCTCAGCCAATGACTCGGCTGACCTTGCCCATTGCGCACAAGATCGAGGTTGTCCAATAATATGAAGCGCTTGATCAGTTTGCGCCGCCTTGCCGGTTTCACGATCATCGAGTTGCTGGCGTCTGTCGCCATACTCGGGATCCTGGCATCGGTAGCCATGCCGATTATCCAGACCAGCATCACGCGCGAGAAAGAGGCGCAACTGCGCGCCGCATTGATGAACATGCGTAACGCCATCGATGCCTACAAACAGGCCACGGTCAGCGGCAGCATTACCATAAATAAAGGGCAGAGCGGCTACCCGCCCAGCCTGACCGCCCTGGTTGGCGGCGTGCAAAACGCCAACAATCCAAGCGGGCCGCAGCTCTATTTCATGCGCAGCATACCGCGCGATCCGTTTTATCCGGATCTGACCACGGCGGCGATTTCCACCTGGGGCCTGCGCAGCTATGACTCACCACCGGACAACCCCGTCGCCGGCGACGATGTATTTGACGTCCATTCCATGTCGACCCAAGTCGGCTTGAACGGCATTCCTTACAACGAGTGGTAGAGCCAATGCGAACTAAAGGTTTCACTCTAATCGAATTGCTGGTGGCGCTCGCAATCCTGGCGACGATTCTGTCGATTGCCGTGCCGCGCTATTTCAACAATATCGAGACCGCTCAAGAGAACGTCTTGAAGGAAGACCTTTACGTGCTGCGCGATGCAATCGACCACTATTTCTCGGACAAAGGCGCCTATCCGAACACCCTGAGCGATCTCGTGACGCAAAATTACCTGCGTCGCATTCCGGTTGATCCCTTCACCCAAAGCGCCAATAGCTGGATTGTTGTCGCACCTGTGGCCGGTAGCGCAGGCGCCGTGTTCGATGTCCATAGCGGCGCACCGAATATGGCGCGCGATGGCACGTGGCTCAAGGATTGGTGACCATGAGATCGACGAGCATGCTCCAAGAAAAAACCAGCCAAAAAGGCTTCACCTACGTGATCGCCCTTTTTCTCGTCGCCACATTGACCGTCGTCTCCTTGCAGGCAGTCGAACGTTCATTGACCAAGGACAGGCGCGACAAGGAAGCGCAACTTTTATATGTGGGTCAAGCCTACCGGCAGGCCATATTGACCTATTACGAGAATTCGCCAGGCACGGCCAAAGCGTACCCTCCCGATCTGCAGTCGCTTTTGCAGGACAGCCGTACCACGACCTTGCAGCGTCCATTGCGGCGGCTCTACTGGGACCCGATGACGGCAAGCTCGACCTGGGGCATCGTGCCCGGCCCCAGTGGCGGCATCATGGGCGTGTATTCTCTGTCGACGCAGCAACCGATCAAGATCGCAGGGTTTCCCGTCGCACTGACAAGCTTCACTGGTGCAACAAGTTATCAGCAGTGGCAATTTACCTATCAACCCAATCAACCGGCCCAACCGGTCAAAACTGAGTAGTGCACAGGAGCAGATGACATGAAGAAGAGAATGCAGGCGACAGCAAAAATGAGGCGCAAGGGTTTCACCCTGTTGGAATTGTTGGTGGTGTTACTGATTATCGGCATGCTTGCCGCCTTCGTCGGTCCCAAATATTTCGGCGAAATCGGCAAATCGCAGACCCAGGTTGCGGCTGCCCAAATTGAAGCGCTGAATCAATCGCTTGATCAATTTCGTGTCGATACCGGCCATTATCCGACATCGGCAGAAGGCCTGGCGGCGCTATTTGCCCCACCTGGTACGGCAAGCGAACCGAAATGGAACGGTCCCTATTTGAAGAAACCCGTTCCACCCGATCCATGGGGCAATGCCTACGTTTACACGATTCCAAGTGCGACGGCAGGCAAGGACTATGACCTGATTTCCTACGGTGCCGATGGCCAGCCCGGCGGCACCGGCACCAACGCCGACATTAGTAACTGAGCGAACCTACAACAGCGAAGAAACCCGAAGAGCATGCGCTTTCGTGCCAAAGTATTGACCGCCCAGATGGCGGTCGAATTGATCGATGTCGATGCCGCAAGCATCGACGAGGCGCGGCGTATTGTCGAATCGGCCGGCGCGCGCCTGCTCGATGTGCGCCAGTCGCGCAGTGGCTGGAAGCCATCGCGCAAGGCAGCATTTAATCTGATGATCTTCAATCAGCAGTTGCACTCGCTACTCGATGCCGGCCAACCGGTGGTGGATGCCATCGATATTCTCGGCCACAACGACAGGCGCGGCAAGCATCGGGCAATTTATGATACCTTGCTGCAAGGTCTGCAACAGGGTAAGCAATTGTCCGAGGCCATGGCCAGCCTGCCTTCCATCTTTCCGCCGCTCTACGTCGCGATGGTCCGGGCCAGTGAAACGACCGGCACGGTGCGTGCGTCCATCAAACGCTTCATGCAGTATCAACGCCAGGTCGATGAAATCCGCAGCAAGCTGGTGTCTGCGGCCATTTACCCGGCCATCCTGTTGAGCGTCAGCTTCGTCGTGATTGCCTTCCTGATGCTCTACGTCGTGCCGCGCTTCTCCATCGTTTTTGACGACGTCGCCGCACAAAAGCATACGGCGCCCGGCTTTGTGCAGATATGGGGCGGCTTTGTGCGTGAACACACAGCCTTGGCCTGGTCCGGTCTCTTGCTGGGCATGTTGTCCATCGTCGTCATGATTTTGCACCCGCGCGTACGCGGCACGCTCTACCGCTACGTGTTGGCCATCCCCTTCATTGGCGAAAAAATCTGGATCCTGCAACTGGGGCGCATGTATCGCACGCTCGGCATGTTGCTGCGCAGCGGCGTCAGTGTGCTCGCCGCCATGAACATGACCTCTCGGTCATTGCCGACCGCCATGCAAGCGGATGTGGAAAACGCGGCCAAGTCAGTAAGCGAAGGCAAGCCCATGTCCAGCGTCATGGCCGAATGTGGCCTATCGACTGAAGTATCGCAACGCCTGTTGGTCGCAGGTGAATCGTCGGGCAATCTCGATGAAATGATGGAGCGTATCGCCGATTTTTACGATCAGGAAATGGCGACCTGGATCGATACCGCCGGCAAATTGATCGAACCGGCGTTGATGGTCGGCATCGGCCTGGTGATCGGTGCGATCGTGATGATGTTGTATTCGCCGATCTTCGATCTGGCAAACGCCGTATAGGTGATGGTAGCGATGGAAATTGAAGAAAACAGTAGCACCCCAGGCGATGCGGATATTGAATCTGCAAAGGTTGCTTCGCGCAATTTTCCTATGCCGACATTGCAGGCGATTGCCGATGCCAAGCGCGCCTCCAGTGCGGCAAAAGACTGGTTGACTGTACTCGTCGAGCGCATCGGCGCATCGCGCGAGGAAGTGTTGGCGCACGTCGGCAAGGTGACCGGGTATGCCATATTGGACACGGCCGGCGGATGGCAATTCGAACCGGCATTTGAGCAAGTCTCCTATGCCGATATGGTCGAGCGCACCACAATCATGGGCCAGGACGCCAACGGCCTATGGCACGCCGCCATCGGCCTCCCCCTCGAAGCGCATCTGGGCGCTTGGCTCACGAGCTTGTCGCTGACATTCAGTCAAATCCACCTGGTTGACCCATTGGCCATCCATGCCAAACTGGAGTTTCACGAATCGGCCTTCAGCGCCGTGGCCGATGCCGTGGGACTGGAAGACCAGGTCAAGGACCTGGCGCGCGACAGCAGCGCCGATTTGACCCTCACATCGATTCAGGGCGAAGCCAGCCCGGCGGTGCGCCTGATCAATTCAACCGTGTTCGATGCCTTGCGTTTCGAAGCCAGCGACATCCACCTTGAATCCCTGCCTCAGGGCCTGGTCATCAAATTCCGCATAGATGGCGTACTGAACCACATCGCCAGCGTCAACAATCCGGCTTTGTGCGAACAAGCCATCGCCCGCATCAAGGTGCTGGCCGAACTCGACATCGCCGAAAAACGCGTGCCGCAAGACGGGCGATTCCGTGTGGCAGCAAAAGGGCGCGACATCGACATCCGCGTCTCCATCATGCCCAGCATCCATGGCGAAGACGCCGTGCTGCGTATCCTCGACAAGCAGGCACTGATCGACAGCGTGCAACGTCTGACCTTGGACTCTCTCGGATTCGACAAGGAAACCATCAAGCTTTTGCGCCGTCTCGCATCCGAACCCTACGGCATGATGCTGGTCACGGGGCCCACCGGGAGCGGTAAAACCACCACCCTCTATGCGGCGCTCACGGAAATCAACCACGGCGAAGACAAAGTCATCACCATCGAAGACCCGGTCGAATACCAGCTGCCGGGCGTGCTGCAAATTCCCGTCAATGAAAAAAAAGGCCTGACCTTTGCCGTCGGCCTGCGTTCGATTTTGCGGCACGACCCGGACAAAATCCTGGTCGGTGAAATTCGCGACCCCGAAACCGCGCAAATTGCCGTGCAATCGGCCCTGACCGGCCACATGGTATTTACGTCAGTGCATGCCAACAATACCTTCGACGTGATCGGCCGCTTCATGCACATGGGTGTGGATCCCTACAATTTTGTTTCTTCATTGACCGGCGTGGTCGCGCAACGCCTGTTACGGCAAAACTGCCCGCACTGCAACGAAGCGGTGGAAGTCGAACCCGAGTTGCTTGCAGAATCGGGTATCGCCGATCCTGAAACCTACCATTTCCATGCTGGCCGTGGCTGTACGCAATGCCGCAACACCGGCTATAAAGGCCGCCGCGCCGTCGCCGAAGTGTTGCGCCTCACCGATGAAATACGCGAAATGATCGTCAACCGTGCCTCCATTCGCGCGCTGAAAGAGCAGGCGCGCAAGGAAGGTACCCGCTTCCTGCGTGACGTTGCGCTACAACTGGTTCGCGAAGGCCACACTACACTGCAGGAGGTCAATCGTGTCACGTTTGTTGCCTAATCTTTGGCCTCAAGAAGTATATGCCGGCTTGTTCCCGGGACTTATGCGTTTGCAACGTGGGCGCGTGGCGGAGTGGCAAACTTGTGCGCCTGAAAATGCGACGCCAATCGCGCTTTCAATGGCCTTGAGTGCGCTATTGGCACAGCAAACGCCGCCGCTGAAAAAGGGCGCGAAGATCACCTTGACCGTATCCGATACCGTAGCCGCCATCACAACCTTGCCATGGCAGGAAGGCTTGCGCAAAGAAGACGAGTTGCATAGCTACGCCCAGGTTTATTTCGAAAAACTGGGCATCAAGATTGATCATCAATGGGTCCTGCATGTCGAGTTTCGCCATTATGGCGCGACAGGGCTCGCCTATGCATTTCCCAAGAGCTGGTTGGAAACCATCGTTGCGGTCGCGGATGAAAAGAAAGTCGATATCGAAACCATCTTGCCTATATCGGCCGCGGCTTGCAGCCGCGTGAAATTGTCCAGCAAGAGCGGCTTGTTCCTGCTTCTGCTGCACGAAAAAACGCATCTTGCCGCATTGGTATATCGAGATGGCAACCTCATCGCGCGCGACGTCGAGCCGATTGCGCAGTTTGCAGACGAATCCTGTAACCGGCTAATGCTGCGGGTAAAAGGGGCGCATGAAGGTGCGCATGAATCGGCAGGGAACATCATGGACGAGATCGCCTATTGGTCTTACAACCTGCAAGCGCCGCCTGCAGCATTGGTGGAGTCAATTTTCCCGGGTGTGAAGATTGTAGCCGTCGGCTACCGCGATTGGGAATAGGCGAGGGCAGTCCATGAATCCACTTCAAAATATTATTCGACCCAAGCCGCGCCGCACGGCCCTGTTATGGCTTGCCTCATTGGTATTGCTGGCGCTCGCAGCAGGGGCCGGGACACTTGCATACATGCGGCATCAGTCCGTGGAACAGTTTCAAGCCTTACGCACCGCACTCGCCGCGCAGCAGGCTGCGCAAGTCGTCCCTGCACCGAACCAGCAAGAACAAATGGAGCAAAAGAAATGGGCTCAGTTAAGACTGGAGCGCGATTTCCCGTGGAATGGTGTCTTCAAGGTCGTCGAGAAAGTCGCGACGCCGGATATAGAATTGCTGGAGTTCCGTCCCGACAAACTGAACAGAACGATAGTACTCAAAGGCGAGGCGCGAAATCTTGCGGCCTTACTGGCTTATCTCGATGCGCTGGGTAACCAGAGCGGTTGGAGCAAAGTTTTTCTGGCCCATCAGCAAACCGTGCAGCGCGGGACACTGGAAACAATCTCGTTCGAAATAAAGGGAACCTTGCCGGACTAAGTGTTGTGGCCGGAGCATGACGGTGCCGGCATTGAGGTCAAACTGCCAGTTAATAATGGACGAAAGAGAATGCACGAGCGTTCGAATCACGGTATTCCCTGATATTTTTGGCTTTACTGCATGAGGCAGAAAACCAGATGCAAAGTGATTAGAGTTCGTACCCTAAAAAAAATTTGTAAGTTTGCTGCCAACCGATTGACGCAAGACACTGTTTCAGGCATCCTGCAAACCGAGGGAAGTAGTAAGGGAATTGTTACAGAAAACTCAAACAGAGTTTCGACAATCAATAATAAAGCAATACATCAGGGAATCGCCTTGCCTCGTCAAAAAGGCAAGCAATGAAGCGGGGAAACTGCTTCGCGAAATTGTCCTCGAAATTGTCAGCATCACGCCGTCGCGGCAATAGCAAATCGATAAGTACAAATCGATCGTTTTGAAGCGGCAGCAAAAAAACCAGCAGTAAAAATCGAAAGTACGGAACACATTCTGCGACCCGTCTCGCATGATAGGGCTAACCCTATTGCGCGCCGGCACGCCAATGCGTTCTGACGCTTTACCAAAAATTTAAGCAATGAAAGTGAGGGCGTATGCAAACAGCGTACGTTAGGGGAATGCGTTCGTCTTTTGTCCACCTGTTGCGCGGACTATTGATTGTGCTTGTGATGTGCGGCTTTGCTGCGCCGGCGCTCGCGCTCACATCCACCACCACAACCCTCACGCTCAGTCCCGCGTCCCCGGTCGGCAAAGGGCAGACCGTCGTGCTCACCGCCACCGTGGTCGGCGCCAGCCCCACCGGCAACGTCACCTTCATGAACGGCGCCACCAACCTGGGGTCGCGATCCTTGACCAGCGGCAGCGCCACGCTCTCGGTGCCCTTCAATGCCAAAGGAACGTTCAGCCTCACGGCCGTCTACGCCGGCGACAGCAACAACGCCACCAGCACCTCGGCGGCCAAGAGTCTGACAGTGCTCAATGCCAGCACCACCACCCTAAGCTACAGCGGCACCCCGCCGATCGGCACAGGGCAGGGCGTCACCCTCACTGCCGCCGTTAGCGCCACCAGCCCCACCGGCACAGTCAGCTTCTATGACGGCGCCACCAGCCTGGGCAGCGGCACCATCGCCTCCGGCTCGGCCACGCTCGCAACCAGCTTCGCCACAGCCGGCAGCCACAGCGTCACCGCCGTCTATAACGGCGACGCCAGCAACGCCGGCAGCACATCCGCCGCACAGAACATCAACGTCATCACCGGCACGGT
>DATBQE010000031.1:0-92787 GCA_036561005.1 Burkholderiaceae bacterium
TGAATGGGCTACGCCATGTCGGGGCAAATTGCGCGTCGCATCGCATTCCGGTTGTTTGGTGCGGAACAAGCATGAAGTATCATGGGATGTAGGCAGATCAACGCGGAACCCTCAGCGTTGTTGTGCTCAATATTCGCGAAGTCTCGTGACCCCTTTAATCGATTAGTAAGGTTGCAGCGTAGTTAGTGCGCATTAAGGCACAAGGTTCGCCAGAGCGACAAATTGTTCGAGGGGGACCGTCTCCGGACGCGCCTGCGGGTTGACGCCCGCATCAATCAACTGACTTTCCGTGAACAGCGCGGCCAGGCAGTTGCGGATGACTTTGCGGCGCTGCGAAAATGCCTGTTGCACCACATTCTCGAGTTTCACCTGCTCGCAGGCGAGCGGCTTGGCCAGCGGGATCATGCGGACAATTGCAGAATCAACGCGTGGCGGCGGGTCAAACGCTGTTGGCGGCACAATGAACATCAGTTCCATGTGATAACGCCATTGCAGCATGACAGACAGCCGGCCGTAGGTCTTGCTGCCGGGCGGGGCAACCATGCGCTCCACCACTTCCTTTTGCAGCATGAAATGCTGGTCTTCGACCAGCGGGGCAATTTGTGCCAGATGGAATAGCAACGGGCTGGAGATGTTGTAAGGCAAATTGCCCACGACGCGGAGTTTTTTCCCTGCCGGCACCGGCAATTGGGAAAAATCAAATTGCAACGCATCGGCAGAATGGACAATCAGGCGCGCTGGGTCGAATTGTTTGGATAGGCGCGCTACCAGATCGCGATCGAGTTCGACGACGTGCAACTGTCGCAGCCGTTCGAGCAACAGACTGGTCATCGCTGCCAGCCCAGGGCCGATCTCGACCATGGCGTCGTCGGTTTTTGGATCGATGACGCGGATGATATCGTGCAGCACGCCCTGATCGGTCAAGAAGTTCTGCCCGAAGCGTTTGCGTGCGATGTGTTTCATGTTGTTCCTGTTTCCGACACCGACCGTGCCATTTGCGCGGCCGTGCGGATTGCCGCAATCATGCTGCCATGATCGGCAATGCCGACGCCTTTGGCAGCTAAATCAAGGGCGGTGCCGTGGTCGACCGAGGTGCGGATGATGGGAAGGCCGAGCGTGATGTTGACGCCGTGGCCGAAGCTGGCGAATTTCAATACCGGCAAGCCCTGATCGTGGTACATGGCCAATACGCAGTCTGCCTGTTCGAGGTATTTGGGTTGGAACAGCGTATCGGCAGGGTAGGGACCGGTCACGGCAATCCCTTCATGCTGCGCAGCGGCGATAGCCGGCGCGATGATGTCGATTTCCTCGCGCCCCAGGTAGCCACCCTCGCCGGCATGCGGATTCAAGCCGGTTGCGAGGATGCGCGGCTGTGCAATGCCGAATTTACTCTTCAGATCGGCGTGCACGATGCGCAGGATGTGCAACAGGCCATCCTCCGTCAGTGCGGCGGCCACATCCTTCAACGGCAGATGGGTGGTGGCCAGCGCAACGCGCAGCATCGGCGTGCCGCCTGCCAGCATCATCACGACTTGTGCGGCGCCCGTCATTTGTGCCAGGTATTCGGTGTGACCGGTAAATGGTACGCCGGCATCGTTGATGGTGCTTTTTTGCAGTGGCGCCGTCACCAGTGCGTCAACCCAGCCGGCTTGCGCCGCTTCGATGCCGACGTCGAGCGTTTGCCGCACGCTGCGACCGTTGCGGCTATCGAGGGAGCCGGGCACAACAGGCTCGGCCAAAGGGCAATCGATGACGGCGATGCGGTCGGGCCCGAAATTGGGCAAGCCGTCGTTGCGCACGGCTTGCAACGACAGCGCGACCAGTTGTATGGCAGGATCGACGGCGTTTGCCGTCATTGCGAGAAAGGCCGCATCGCCAATTAATACGCAATCCGCTTCCGCGCGCAATTGCCACGCGGCGCGAATTGAAATCTCAGGCCCTATGCCGGCCGGCTCGCCACAAGTAATGGCAAGACGCGGCCTGTTCATGATCGTGCAACGATCACTTGTCATCCTGGCGGAATTCGACGTAGGCGCGGTCACGCAAGGTGCGCAGCCAATCCTGCGTCGCTTCGTCGAGCTTGCGCTCGCGGATTGCGGCGCGCGCCAACAGGCGTTGCCTTTCCTTCGACACGTCGTCGCTCTTGCGCTCGACGACTTGTATCAGGTGATAGCCGAACTGCGTTTGCACCGGCTCGCTGATTTCGCCCGGCTGCAGCGCGTCCATCGCCTTTTCGAATTCAGGGGCGGTATCGCCAGGATAGATCCAGCCGATGTCGCCGCCCTTGGAGGCCGACAAGTCATTCGAATAAAGCTTGGCCAGATCCTCGAACGTTGCCGCCTTGTTGACCAGACGTTCGCGCAATTCAAGCAATTTGCGTTTCGCTTCGGTGGCCGTCACGACTTGATTGACCTTGATCAGGATGTGCCGCGCATGCGTCTGCAACACGGCAGGTGCGGCAGACGCGCTGCTGCGCACCAGGCTGACGGCGCGTTTGCCGACCAGCTTGACGATGTGGAAGCCGTTGGCACTTTTCACAATGCCGGAGATTTGACCTTCCTTCAATTGACCGACAGCGTCGAGGAACAATTGCGGCAGGCGGTCCTGGTTGCGCCAGCCAAGGTCGCCACCCTGCAGCGCGTCGCTCGCATCGGAATAAGTCGCGGCGATTTTGGCAAAATCGGCGCCGGTCTTCAGTTGACGCAGTAAATCTTCCGCCTTGTTGCGCCGTGCATTGATTTGTTCAGCCGTCGCATTTTCTGGAATGCCGACCAGGATATGGGCCAGTTGCAGCTCTTGCGGCGCGGCGGCCCCGGTACCGTTTTGCGCGGCGATGTAGTTGTCCACTTCCGATTCCGTGATTTGCAGGCGGCCTTCCACTTCGCGCTCACGCACACGCTGCATCAGGATTTCATCGCGCACCGATTCGCGAAACCGGCCGAATGGCGTGCCATCGTGCTCGATCTGATCGCGAAACTGCTGCATGCTCATCTTGTTGCCTTCGGCGATACGCAACAGGTAACGGTCGAGCATCAAGTCGTCGACATGCAAGCCGTCTTCCTTGGCCAATTGCAACTGGGCCCGGTCGATGATCATTCGATCGAGCACCTGTTTGCGGAATTCTGCCGGCGGGGGCAATGCCACGCCTTGCGACTTCATATTGTGTTCGATGAAAGTCATGCGTTGGGCAAGTTCGTTGCGCGTGATGACATCGTCATTGACCACAACCACAATGGCGTCGGCGAGCTCGGGCTTGACGCGTTGCTTGGCAGGCGCAGCGGCTACAGCCGGCGCCGCTGCAGGTGCTGCTTCCGCCGCCGTGCCTTGTGCCCAGGCGCTCTGCGCGTTACCGAGCGCTCCACACAGGAGAATAAGCGCCAGCTTGTAATTGCGGATCATAGTCTTGCCCATTTGCTTATGTTGTGAAAAATTCATGAAAATCTTCTTTATCGATTACTCGGCCGCACCGCCTGATTGACGGGCTGGTAGCCCGGCACGTTCAAGCGCATGGCTTCCAGTGCGTTTGACCCGAGTTGCGCCAATCCGTTTAACTCAAGCTGGAAAAAAGTCGAGGTCGAACTGATATTGGTCGCCGTCTGCGTATGTTGACCGCCGAAACGGAATACCCAGCAATCGGCCTTGTATTCGAAACCGAGCAATCCCTGCACAATTTTATGGTCGGGAATCGAATAATCGACACGTCCGACAGCATACCAGCGGTCGAGAATTGGCCACTGTCCGGAGGTGTCGAACTGTTGAATTTGGTTCGGCAAGTCGCGAATGTATTGCAGATTCAGCAATTTCTTCGGTGCCGGTTGCCAGCGCATCACGAAGTTTGCCTGATTCAAACCGTGGTTGGTTTCGCTGTAGTCGAAATCGGCACTGCCGCTCAACTGCGGCGTAAATTTGCCGGCAGCGGAAAAGAGCCAGTCGGAATTACTGTTCGCGCTCGGCAAGTCACCCGGCAAGGTAACCTGCTCCTTGATAAACGAATAACGCTGGCCGATGGCAAAACGCGCGCGCTCCTCGCCGTTTGCTTCAATGAAGCGCGTGGTCACAGCAGCGGTGACCTGATTCGCATCGCCGATACGGTCGCCGCCGACAAATCGGTTTTCGCTAAACAGCTGGGCAAAACTGACATCCGCGTCGGCACTATCGAAGTTCGGAATCAGGCTTTGATTGCGGTAAGGCGTGCGTACATAAAACAGGCGCGGCTCAAGGGTCTGGGTAAGTGTGCGGCCGAGGAAATCGGTATCGCGCTCGAATATCAAGCCACTGTCGAGGGATGCGGTCGGCACCGAGCGCGTGATCTGCGAAGGCGTGCCGTCCGGCTGGTTTTGCAATTCATACTTGGTCAGATTGAACGACAATTTCGGGGTGATAAACCCTTCCGGCGTCACGAACGGCAGCGACAATCGCGGCGTCATCGTGTAGCGGTCACCCACGACGGCATCGGGCTGCCAGAATCGCACCGCCTCGGCATCGAATGACCAGTCGAATCCATGAACATCCTGCCGTCCCGCATGCAACAACAATTGCGGCAAGCGGTCATAGGGCTGCGTGATGGGGGAAAGCGGATCCTGCAAGACCTGGTAGCCGGTCGTGCGCAGGCTGATCTGCCAATCGGGCTGGGTATAGGTCAGCGATAGATCGCGCCCAAGCAGTCGCTGTGAAGCGGCCGTGATCGAGCGCGTGAAATCGTTCGGGTAATTGTCGTCCGACGCGGCATTGAGGTTCCAGTTCAGGTTCCAGTTCGGCGCCAGCACTTGCGAATGGACGGAACTGATTGCCCAACGGTCGGTGTCCGTCACCTTGTCATGCGGGAGCACTTCGAGCTTGGTTTCGCCGCTGTAGCTCGGCTCCAGATAGCGCATGTCGGCACCGATCTGGATGCCGCGTTCGGTAATGATCGTCGGCGACAATGTCAGATCGCGATTCGGGGCGATATTGAAGTAATACGGTGTCTCAACAACGATACCGCCGCGGTTGGAGCCGCCGACGGTAGGCGGCAGGAAACCAGATTTGCGCGCGTCCGACAGGGGGAACGGCATTTCCGGCGCCCAAAGTATCGGCCAATCCTTGAAGTACACCACAGCCTGGGTTGCCGTGCCGGTGTCGCGACCACGGTCAATGTCCATGGTCGACGACTTCAGGTACCAGTCCGGGTCGGGTGCCTCGCACGTGCTGTAGGTGCCGTTGATGACCTTGGCCTTGTCCTCGGTCTCGAAGTCGATGCGCTTTGCCTCGCCTTGCGCATTGTTGCTCGACAAATGGTAAGTCGGATTGAGCATGTAGCCCTGCCCGGTATCCATGCGCAGCTTCAACTCGTCGCCGGTATAAAGGTCGCCGAAACGCGTCAGGCGGACATTTTGATACGCCTCAATCTGGTCTTCAACCACCCGGTAGATTGCCCGGTCTGCCGTCACGGCAGTATTGCATTGCGTCAACTCGACGTTGTCATTCAGATACATGACGCGGTCGGGGCTGCCGCTCATGCTGTCTGCCTCGGCAGTCTGGACGCAGTTTTTTTCCGATTTGCGGCTGCGGCTGGCCGGTGGCGTGCTCATCAACGGCGGCTTGGCCAATCCATTGAGTGGTTTCGCGGCATCATCGGTGCCTGCGCTTGCGGCAGCCGGTTGTTGCGCTCCCGCTTGCTCAGGTGCTTGCTGTTGCGCCCACGCAGGCGCAGACAAAGCCGCCAAAACGGCGGCTGTCAGGGGGAGCAAGCGGGGCAAAGCGGGAAATGCCGGGAACCAGGTCATGAAATCAGGGTGTAGTGCCTATCGTGAACAGCATATCAGGCGATTTTTTAGGTTGAATCCCTTATTATATGGGAACTCACTGTTTAGAACTGCATTACTCAGGTCACTTGATGTCATTACACCTCCCCCAAGACCCCCGATTTACGCAATTAAGCCACTGGCTGGCCGGATTACCGTCACTCGAACTGCAAATCGATTCCTTGCGCCCGGCTTCGGCCGACGCCAGTTTTCGCCGTTATTTCCGGCTGGACGCAGCCGGCGGCAAAAGTTACATCGCCATGGACGCGCCGCCGGAACGGGAAAATGTACCCGCCTACATCCAGGTAGCGCAATTATTCGACGCCGCAGGTGTTTCGGTGCCGCACATCATAGCGCAAGATGTCGAACACGGCTTTTTATTAATCAGCGATCTCGGCAACACCACCTACCTGCACGAGTTGAATCATGACAGCGCGTACAAGTTGTACATTGATGCACTCGATGCCCTGGTGCTGATCCAGGTTCACAGCCAGCCCGATGTGCTGCCGGAATATGACCGGGAGTTCCTGCTGCGCGAACTGATGCTGTTTCCCGAATGGTACATCGGCAAACATCTCGGCCTGACCCTGACCGAGGCGCAGGACAAGGCCTTGCACAAGGTGTTCGACGCCTTGCTGGCAAACATCCTGGCGCAGCCGCAAGTGTATGTGCACCGGGATTACCATTCGCGCAACCTGATGGTGCTGGCAAGCGGCAACCCCGGGATTCTGGACTTCCAGGATGCGCGCTACGGCCCGATCACCTATGACGTCGCATCGTTGTTGCGCGATGCCTACATCCAGTGGGACGAGGAAATCGTGCTCGATCTGGCAATCCGCTATTGGGAACGTGCCAAGCGCGCCGGCTTGCCTGTGGCGCCCGATATCGACACCTTTTACCGCGACTTCGAATTTACCGGCCTGCAACGCCATATCAAGATCCTCGGGATTTTCACCCGCCTATACCATCGCGACGGCAAGGACGCGTATCTGAAGGACATTCCGCTGGTGATGACCTACATACGCAATGCGGCCAATCGCTACAAGGCATTGAAGCCGCTGGTGCTGCTGCTCGATCAGCTTGAAGGCAATGCACCAACGGTAGGATATACATTCTGAGCGCGTCGACATGAAAGCAATGATATTCGCTGCCGGCCGCGGAGAACGCATGCGGCCGTTGACCGACACCTGCCCCAAGCCCTTGCTCAAAGTGCGCGGGCGTCCTCTGATCGTCTGGCAGGTATTGAACCTCGTTCGCGCAGGCATCACCGAGATCGTCATCAACCATTCCCGCCTTGGGCATATGATTGAAGAAGCCTTGGGCAACGGAGAAAAATTCGGCGCGCAAATTCAGTATTCGGCGGAGGAACAGCCGCTGGAAACGGCCGGCGGCATCGCCAAGGCGCGCCATCTTCTGGGTGAGCATCCGTTCGTCGCCGTATCGGGCGACATTTACTGCCCGCACTTCGATTTCGAGCAAGTCAAAACCGTATTGGAAGATAATGACGTGTGGGGCAACCCGCACGCAGCCGAAAAGCGCGACGTGGCCTGGCTATATCTCGTCAAGAATCCTGAATTTCACCCGCAGGGCGATTTTGCCTTGCATGCCTATTCAATCGCCAATGAAGGCGAGCCGCGCTACACTTTCGGCAATATCGGCGTGTATCGCCCCGAAATTTTCGATGCCATCAATCCAGGGCAACACGCCAAGCTCGCGCCTATCCTGCGCGAGTATGCAGATCGCGGCCAGGTCGGCGGCGATTTGTATCGCGGCGAATGGCACAACGTCGGTACCCCCGAACAGTTGACCCAATTGAATACCCCTTTCAACGGAAGACGCACTACATGACCGAGTATGCAACCAGACGTGCCAAGCTTATTGCACAGATGCAAGCCAAGGGTGGCGGGATCGCCATCATTCCAACTGCGCGCGAAGCCATGCGCAACGGCGATGCCGATTTTCCCTATCGGCACGACAGCAATTTCTTTTACCTGAGCGGCTTCGACGAGCCGGAAGCGGTCCTGGTGCTGGTAGCCGGCAAAACGTCGCCCTCGGATGCGCGCTCGATTCTGTTTTGCCGGGAAAAAGACAAGGAGCGTGAAATCTGGGACGGATTTCGCCATGGCCCCGAAGGTGCGCGCAGCAATTTCGGCTTCGACGCCGCCTTCCCGATCTCGGAAATCGACAAGGAACTGGCGAGCCTGATGGCCGACATGCCGGCGCTGTACTACGGTATCGGGCGCGATGCGGCGTTTGAAACGCAGGTGCAATCATGGCTCGATGCCGTGCGGCGCCAATCGCGCGCAGGCGTCAGTGCGCCGACGCAATTCCACGATTTGTTTGCCATGCTCGACGAGATGCGCCTGTTCAAGGACGAGAGTGAAATTCAGGCGATGCGGCGCGCCGCCGAGATTTCGGCCGGCGCGCATGCGCGCGCCATGCGCGCCTCGCGCCCCGGCCTGGCAGAATTCGAAATCGAGGCCGAATTGCTGCATGAATTCCGCCGCCACGGTTCGGAAGCGCCGGCCTATACATCAATAGTCGCTGCCGGCAGCAATGCCTGCGTGTTGCACTACCGCGCCGGCTCGACCGTGATGCAGGACGGCGATCTGGTATTGATCGACGCCGGCTGCGAATATGGCAGTTACGCGTCCGACATCACGCGCACTTATCCGGCCAACGGCAAGTTCACCGAAGCGCAAAAAACCTTGTACGAAATCGTGTTGGCTGCACAGACGGAAGCGATTGCCGCCACAAAGGCAGGCAAGCGTTTCATCGATCCGCACAACGCCGCCTTGCGTGTGCTGGTGCAGGGCATGCTCGATACGGGCCTGCTCGACAAGGAAAAATATGTGACGATCGACGAAGCCATCGCGAGCGGCGACTACCGCCAGTTCTACATGCACCGAACCAGCCACTGGCTCGGCATGGACGTGCACGACGTCGGCGATTATCGGGAGACAGGCGAGCCTTCAGCCAACGATGAAAAGCCGTGGCGCATACTGCGGCCAGGCATGGTGTTGACGGTCGAACCCGGCATTTACGTGCGTCCGGCGGAAGGTGTGCCGGAACAATTCTGGAACATCGGCATACGCATTGAAGACGACGTGCTGGTCACGGCGGACGGCAATGACGTGTTGAGCCGGGACGCGCCGAAAACCATCGCGGAAATTGAAGCGGTGATGCAGCGCGGATGAACCCGGTCGACATCGCAATTTGCGGTGCCGGGCCGGTTGGCTTGGCGTTGGCGCAACTGCTCACGCAGCAAGGCGTCTCAGCCGAAAAAATCGCACTCATCGATGCCAAGGGTGCCGATCAGGCTGCAGCCGATCCGCGCTCGATTGCACTCTCCTACGGCAGCCGACAAATCCTCGAGCAGCTCGGCGCGTGGCCGATTGCTGCCGATGCGATCCACCAAATCCATGTTTCGCGCCGTGGGCATTTCGGCCGCACCCTCATCGACCGGGAAGAACTCGATGTGCCTGCGCTCGGTTACGTTGCGCGCTACGGCAATGTGGTTGCAGCGCTTGATCGACGCGTTGCGCAAAGCGGCATTCAGATGTTGCGTCCGGTTCGGGTCGATTCATTGGAAGAATCGGACGATCGTGCGACATTACGTCTGTCCGATGGCGCCGCGCTGCAATGCCGAGTGGCGATCCAGGCAGAAGGTGGGCTGTTTGAGCAACAAACTGAAAAGAGCGTGCGGCGCGACTACGGACAGACGGCAATTGTGGCGCAGGTCTGGAGCAGCGCGCCGATCGCCCATCGCGCGTTCGAGCGTTTCACTGAAGACGGCCCGCTGGCCTTGCTGCCGCAAGATGAGGGTTATGCGCTGGTCTGGTGCACGCGTCCGGACCACGCATTATCCTTGCTTGCCTTGCCGGATGCCGAATTTCTCGCCGCACTGGGCGTAGCGTTTGGTATGCGTGTCGGCAGATTTATCCGCACAACGCCGCGCTTCAGTTTCGTGCTTGGCTTGAACGCACAGGCAAGCGCGACAGCACGGACGCTGGCCATCGGCAACGCAGCGCAAACTTTGCACCCCGTGGCTGGACAAGGCCTTAACCTCGGTTTGCGGGACGCAGTCGTGCTGGCGCAATGTCTGCGCGACGAGCCTGCTCCGTATGCGGTTCAACGGTTCATCGCGCGCCGCCAGGCGGATCGTTTCTCGACCATACGTTTGACCGATACGCTGGCGCGCATCTTTGCCAGCGCGCCGGACGGCGCCGCGTCGCAATCGGCCCTGGGCGCCGCACTCGGGCTTGTTGATATTTTCAAACCGGCAAAGTCAGCGCTGGCGGAACAGATGATGTTTGGTTCGCGCTAGCGTTGCTGGCTTTCCGCGGCCCTGATCGCTTTCTCTACCTGTAACAACAAGGGCCAGTTCAAGGAACGCGCATGGGCGTTCCAATGCCGTTCCAGGCTTGCGATGTCTTCGTACAGCCGTTTCGCCAGTGCCATATCGTTGACGCTCACGGCCCAGATCGCATATCTCGCCTTCGCCTCGGTGCTGCCGAAACGCCCGGCGGCGGCGGCAAATTCCACGCCGGCGGCGTTGCGGTCTCCGGCCGCCAGGTAACAGTCGGCAAGCAGCAACGTTGCCCGCTCGGCGAAGGAATCCGGCACAACCGAACGCAATAATTTTGCCAACTCCAACGCTTGCTGCGACTGACCGTCCAGCAACTTGGCGCTCGCAGCGTCGTACAGCAAGTCCGGGTCCTTGCCGAATGGCCCCGCGAGACAAGCATCGAAATGCGCGATCGATTCATGGATTTCTCCACGTGCCAGCAAGGCCTTGGCCAGACGCGTACGATTTTGCACCGAAGGCGACAGATCGTAGGCATTGCGCGCCTCACGCACTTCACGCGCGGGATCGATCAAGCCTACGGCAGAGGAAGCGGCTTTGCTGAAACCGCGATTCAATCCGCGATTCATCCGCGAGCCAGGCAAATATTCGACGACGAAATACACCAGGCTCCCCAGGCCTGGGAAGCTGAACAGAATCAGCAGCCAATAGAGAGGGCGCCCGTTGCGCACAGCATGAATCGCAAAAAATATCGCGACGATGATGTGAACGCCTATGCCGAAAAAAGTCATGCAGGATTTTCCTTACCTAAGAACGGGAACGGCAGGCGACATTGGTCGCCTGCCGCTTTGCATTGCATGTCGCTCAGGCCTTCAGTGCTGCCAATACTTCGTCGAGCATCTTCTTCGCATCGCCAAACAGCATCCGGTTGTTTTCCTTGTAGAACAGCGGATTGTCGACGCCGGCGTAGCCCGACGCCATGCTGCGCTTCATGACAATGGATGTCTTGGCTTTCCAGACTTCCAGCACCGGCATGCCGGCGATCGGACTGGTCGGGTCTTCCTGTGCCGCCGGATTGACGATGTCGTTGGCGCCGATGACCATGGCGACGTCGGCATCCGGAAAGTCTTCGTTCAACTCGTCCATTTCAAAGACGATGTCATACGGCACCTTGGCTTCGGCCAGCAATACATTCATGTGTCCCGGCATGCGGCCCGCTACGGGGTGGATGCCGAAACGCACATGCACGCCTTTTTCGCGCAACACTTTGGTGATTTCGTAGACCGTGTGCTGGGCCTGTGCCACGGCCATACCGTAGCCCGGAACGATGATGACTTCTTTGGCGTCGCGCAATAGCTCCGCCGTATCGGCAGCCGTGATGGAAACCACCTCGCCCGCCGGCTCGGCCGTGCCGGACTTGGCTGCCGGTGTTCCGCCTGCGCTGCCGAAACCACCGGCGATCACGCTGAAGAAATTGCGGTTCATCGCGCGGCACATGATGTAAGAGAGGATTGCACCGCTCGAACCGACCAGGGCACCGACCACGATCAACAAATCGTTCGATAACATGAAGCCGGTGGCCGACGCGGCCCAGCCGGAGTAGCTGTTGAGCATCGACACCACCACCGGCATGTCGGCTCCGCCGATCGCCATCACCATATGGACGCCGAACAACAATGCAATCACGGTCATCACGATCAAGGCCGTCATGCCGTCCTGCGGCGTGGCGGCGTTGAGGAAGGCGTAACCGAAATAGATCACGACCAGCAAGCCGATCAGGTTGAGGAAATGCCGACCCGGCAGCAGCAAGGTCTTGCCGCCGATGCGGCCCGACAACTTGCCGAATGCGATGACCGAACCGGACAACGTGACGGCACCAATCAGGATGCCGATATAGATTTCGGCTTCATGGATAGTGCGTTCGGCTCCAGCCATGGACGATGCCTCGGGGCTGATGTAGTTGGCGAAACCAACCAGCATGGCAGCCAGGCCGACCATACTGTGCATGAAGGCGACCAACTCCGGCATTTGGGTCATTTGCACGGTGCGCGCCAGATAGACGCCGATTGCCGCGCCAACTGCGACGGCGCCGATGATCCAGGGCAGACCCGGTGTCGTGACATGCGGGCCGAAGATCGTAGCCAGCATGGCGACCAGCATGCCGATCATGCCGTACAGGTTGCCGCGCCGGGAAGACTCGGCATTTGACAGCCCGCCCAGGCAGAGGACGAATAATATGGTGGCTCCGATGTAGGAGACGGTTGCTAAGCTTTCTGACATGGCTCTTTTACCTTTTCTCTTATTTACGGAACATGGCCAGCATGCGCTGGGTCACGGCGAAGCCGCCGAACATGTTGATGGCGGCGAGCACAATGCCGCCGCAGGCCAGCCAGCGCACCCATTGATCCGGTTGTTCCAGGCTCGCACCCAAAGGCGGCGCGATCTGCACCAGGGCGCCGATGGCGATGATGCTGGATATCGCATTGGTCACGCTCATCAGCGGCGTATGCAGGGCCGGTTTGACGTTCCACACCACCATATAGCCGACGAAGCACGCCAATACGAACACGGTGAAGTGGCCGAGGAAAGCAGCGGGTGCATTGGCGCCGATAAACCAGAACAGTGCAGCGCCGACACCGAAGATGATGGCCGTTGTTTGCCCCGAGGCCGGCGCGCCTGGTGCACCATGTTCCGGCGCCTTGGCCGGCATCGCGGCAGGTTTGGCCGCCTGCGGTGGGGCTGCGGACAATTTAGGCGCCGGCGGCGGCCAGGTCACATTACCTTCCTTCACCACGGTCGTGCCGCGCAAGACGTCGTCTTCCATGTTGACGTTGATGATGCCGTCCTTGGTCTTGCACAATTCTTCGGACAGGCGAAACAGGTTGGTCGCATACAGGGTGCTGGCCTGCTTGGCCAAGCGGCTCGGCAAGTCGGCGTAGCCGATGATGGTGACGCCATGTCTGACCACGACCTGCCCGGGCACGGTCAACTCGCAATTGCCGCCCTGTTCTGCAGCCATGTCGACGATGACGCTGCCCGGCTTCATGGACTCGACCATCGCAGCCGAAATCAGCTTTGGTGCGGGCTTGCCGGGAATCAGCGCGGTCGTGACGATGATGTCGACCTCGGCAGCCTGCTTGGCAAACACGGCGGCCTGGGCCTTGAGGAAGCCTTCGCTCATCACCTTGGCGTAACCGCCAACACCGGTGCCCACTTCCTTGAAATCGACCGGGACAAACTCGCCGCCCAGCGAGGTAATTTGATCCGCCACTTCCGGACGCGTATCGTTTGCTCGCACGATGGCGCCGAGGCCGGCGGCGGTGCCGATTGCAGCCAGGCCGGCCACGCCGGCGCCGATCACAAATACCTTGGCCGGCGGCACCTTGCCCGCAGCGGTGATCTGGCCGGTGAAGAAGCGGCCGAAATGGTGCGCCGCCTCGATCACGGCCCGATAACCCCCGATGTTGGCCATCGAGCTCAGGGCATCCATTTTCTGCGCACGCGACATGCGCGGCACGCTGTCCATGGCCAGCACGGTGGCTTTCTTGGCCGCCAGTTGCTGCAGCAGTTCAGGGTTCTGCGCCGGCCAGATGAAACTGACCAGCGTGCCGCCTTCGCGCATCAGGCCGACTTCGTCCTGATTCGGGCCGCGCACCTTGAACACAATGTCCGATGCCGTCCACAACGCTGCGGCGCCGTCGATGATTTCGGCGCCAGCGGCACGGTAGCTGTCATCACTGAAATTCGCTGCTTCGCCCGCGCCCGATTGCACGGCCACGGTGAAACCGAGCTTGATCAACTTCTCGACCACTTCCGGCACGGTCGCAACACGCTTCTCGCCGGGAAAAACTTCCTGCGGCACTCCTATCTTCAGCGGCATACAAACTCCTATTTGTCTGCACTCGCTCGCGGCGAGTCGGGAAATCGATCTGTTGTGCACTCCATACTGCGCGGAACGCAATTGTTGCGGTTTATTGTGACTTCTTTAAACCTGTAATTTGATTCTTGTCGTCGACAAAAACGATCTTAGGCTGATATTTTTCCGCCTCGGCTTCATCCATCGGCGCGTAGGTGCAGATGATCAAGAGATCGCCTAGGTGGGCGCGACGTGCCGCCGCGCCGTTAAGCGAAATCTCGCCGCTGCCGCGCTTGCCGCGAATCGCATAGGTGGAAAACCGTTCGCCGTTATTGACGTCATAAAGCTCGATTTTTTCGAATTCGCGGATATCGGCTGCTTCCAGCAGATTCTCGTCGATCCCGCATGAGCCTTCGTAGTGCAAGTCACACTGCGTGACAGTAGCACGATGAATCTTGGCGCGTAACATGATACGTTGCATAGGACTTTTTATAGTTGATTGACAGGGAACGCCAAAGGGCGAAGCCAAAATGGAGCCAACCGCGCCGGGCTTCGATCTTACACGGAAATCCCAAAAAAGAACAACCGTTCGTTTTTGAGAATTCCCACTAAAATTCAGCAGAACGGCAGGATTAACATTTGAAAATTGCCCAACGACGCAGGATTGTACCGATTTTGTTCGCAAATTGAGGATATTGACAACTTCTACCGCTTGGCACAAATGTGACTGAACACCAACGGTCACCCAGGTTGCCGAAACGAACCCAGACGCAGAACCGCAGTCACGGTAAAATGCCGGGTCTTTTTTGCAGGTCAAACATGAGCGAAGTCTGGAAACCCTCTGTCACCGTGGCCGCCGTTATCGAACGCAGCGGCAGCTTCCTGCTGGTCGAAGAAGAAACCAGCGACGGCATCCGCTTCAACCAGCCGGCCGGCCATCTCGACCCGCATGAAACTTTGGCCCAGGCTGTGGTGCGTGAAACCCTGGAAGAAACGGCCCATGACTTCATGCCACAGGCATTGATTGGCATGTATATGTCGCGCTACCTGTCGTCGCGCACCGGGATGGATGTAACTTATCTGCGCTTTGCGTTTTGCGGCGAAGTCGGTGCCGTGCATGACCAGCCTCTCGATCACGGCATTCTGCGCGCCGTGTGGATGACTTACGACGAATTGCTGGCTTGCAGGGAAAAACACCGTAGCCCGCTGGTAATGCGCTGTATCGACGACTATCTCGCCGGGCAACGGGCACCGCTGTCGCTGTTATTTACCCACGAAAGCGTGCCGGGAGTACCTGGTGGCTAAGAAAAAAGTGGTGATCGGCATGTCGGGCGGCGTTGATTCGTCGGTCTCGGCCTGGCTGCTCAAGGAACAAGGCTATGAAGTGATCGGCCTGTTCATGAAGAACTGGGAAGACGACGACGACTCAGAGTATTGCTCGACACGGGTAGATTGGATCGATGCTGCCAGCGTGGCCGACGTGGTGGGGGTCGACATCGAGGCGGTCAATTTTGCGGCCGAATACAAAGACCGCGTGTTCGCCGAATTCCTGCGCGAATACCAGGCCGGCCGCACACCCAACCCCGACGTGCTGTGCAATGCCGAAATCAAATTCAAAGCCTTCCTCGACCACGCCGTCAATCTCGGCGCCGACCTGATCGCGACCGGGCACTATGCCCGCGTGAGGCAGCTCACGGAAGGAGCCGATGCCGGCAGCTTCCAGTTGCTCAAGGCGCTCGATGCCAACAAGGACCAGAGCTATTTCCTGCACCGCCTGAACCAGGCGCAATTGTCGAAGACCTTGTTCCCGCTCGGCGAAATCCACAAGACGGAAGTGCGCAAGATTGCCGAAAAGCTGAAGCTGCCGAATGCGACGAAGAAGGATTCGACGGGCATTTGCTTCATCGGTGAGCGTCCGTTCCGCGAGTTCCTCAATCGCTACCTATCGTACAAGCCGGGGCCGATGAAGACGCCCGATGGCGACATCGTCGGTGAACATGTTGGCCTGAGTTTTTACACGCTGGGGCAACGCAAGGGCATCGGCCTGGGTGGCATCAAATCGCACCAGCCGGCCGATGGCAATAGCGAACCCTGGTATGTGGCGCGCAAGGACGTGGCCAGCAACACGCTCTATATCGTGCAAGGCCACGATCATCCGTGGCTGCTATCGCCTTCCCTGAGCGCGGATCAAACCAGCTGGATTGTCGGCAGCGCGCCGAAGCTGGAACAACTGCACGCCAAGACGCGTTATCGCCAGGCCGACGTCGCTTGCCGGCTCGACGCGTCGATCCCGGGCCATTTTTCGCTGGCCTTTGACGAGGCGCAATGGGCGGTCACGCCGGGCCAATCCGCTGTATTGTATGACGGCGAAGTTTGCCTCGGCGGCGGCATAATCTCAGGCACGACGGCATAACGGGACGCCTGGCCCCGGCTGGCCTTGAGCGGCCAGTTAGCAAAATATCCGGTCCTCGTTGTACACTGCGACTCACCACATAAAGGCCATCTCGACACCGCGCTTTCGCGGCGTGCAGGGATAAGCCAACAAGGAGCGAGCCATGCAGGAATCCCCGTTGCGTTACCTGACCCTCATTATTGTTGCGTTCGTCTTCATCCTGTCGCTGGCGATTGCCGTGCTGTTGCATGCCGGCTGGTGGCTGGTACTCTTGTCTGGTGCATTGATGGCGGTCGGCATTGGCGACGTCACGCAAACCAAACGCTCGATACTGCGCAACTACCCTATTCTGGGCCACTTCCGTTTCTTTTTCGAATTGATACGGCCCGAGATCAGGCAGTATTTCCTTGAAGACGATACCGAGCAAAATCCGTTCTCGCGCAATCAACGCGCCATCGTTTATCAGCGCGCCAAACAGGCACTCGACAAACGCCCGTTCGGCACGCAACTCAACGTCTATGAAGCCGGCTACGAATGGGTCAATCACTCCATTGCACCGGCCAAGGTCGAACATCACGACTTCCGCATCACCATCGGCAGCGCCAGCGCCCAACCTTATTCCGCCAGCATATTCAATATCTCGGCGATGAGTTTCGGCGCTTTGTCCGCCAACGCGATTCGCGCCTTGAACCAGGGCGCGAAAATGGGCGGCTTCATGCACGATACAGGCGAAGGCAGCATCAGCCGCTACCATCGTCCGGAAATACCGGGCGAAACCGGCGGCGACCTGGTGTGGGAAATCGGCTCCGGCTACTTCGGCTGCCGCAATCCGGACGGCAGTTTCTCGGAACAGAAATTTGTCGATAATGCCAACACGCCGCAAGTGAAGATGATCGAGATCAAGCTGTCGCAGGGCGCAAAACCAGGGCACGGCGGGGTCCTGCCGGGCGCCAAGGTGAGCATTGAAATCGCCGAAGCGCGCGGCGTGCCGCCGGGTATTGATTGCGTGTCGCCCGCCTCGCACTCGGCGTTCGATTCGCCGGTCGGGCTGCTGCAATTTGTTGAGCGCCTGCGCAAACTGTCGGGCGGCAAGCCGACCGGTTTCAAGCTCGCAATCGGCCACCCTTGGGAATTCTTCGGCATCGTCAAGGCAATGCTCGAAACGGGCATCCTGCCGGACTTCATCGTGGTCGACGGCAGCGAAGGCGGCACCGGCGCAGCACCGGTGGAATTTACCGATCACGTCGGCGTTCCTTTGCAGGAAGCCTTGTTATTGGTCCATAACTCGCTGGTCGGCGCCAACCTGCGCGACAAGATCAAGATTGGCGCGTCGGGCAAGATTGTCACGGCTTTCGACATTGTCCGCACACTGGCTTTCGGTGCCGACTGGTGCAATTCGGCGCGCGGTTTCATGTTTGCGCTGGGCTGTATCCAGTCGCAAAGCTGCCATACCGGCAAATGCCCGACCGGCGTGACGACCCAGGACCCGCTACGGCAGCGCGCGCTCGTGGTGCCGGACAAGGCCGAACGCGTGGCGCATTTCCATCAGAATACGATGAAGGCCCTGGCTGAATTGATTGCGGCAGTCGGCCTGCACCATCCGTCGGCGCTTCGCCCGCATCACATCGTGCGCAGGTTGTCGCCCAACCGCGTGGCGCTGGCCTCAACCTTGCTGGAATTTATTGCGCCGGGCGCCTTGCTGGAACAGGCCGCACCTACGCGCCTGCCGGAGGTGTTTCATACCTATTGGCCGCTGGCGCGATCAGACTCGTTCCAGCCGGTCAGTTAGGCAGGTTATTGTGGCGCGGTGTCTTTGAACGAAACGCGTTCCGAGAGTTTTTCGTAAAGCTTGGCCAGATTGGGATGATCGGCGCGCCAATCGATTTCCGGAAAACGGAAAGCCAGCCAGCCCAGTGTGCAGCCGGCCGCGACGTCGGCCAGGGTGTAGTGATTACCAGCGCAGAAGGGCTTGTCGCCCAAGCCGGTCGCCAACGCTGTCAAGCCGGCGCGAACCTTGGCGGTTTGACGCATGATCCAGGCGGGGCTTTGCTGGGCTTGCGGACGTTGCGTCTTTTCCAGCCGAATCAGCACGCCTGCGTCGGCCACGCCGTCGGCCAGGGCTTCCCAGCATTTCACTTCTGCGCGCTCGCGTCCGTTTGGCGGGATCAGTTTGCCTACCGGGGTCAGGGTATCGAGATATTCGACTATTACGCGTGAGTCGAACATCGCACCGCCATCTTCCATGATCAGGCAGGGGACCTTGCCCAGCGGATTGGATTCCTGGATTGTTGTATCGGCAGCCCAGACGTCTTCCAGCACGAAATCGTAGTCGAGCTTCTTCTCCGCCATTGCAATGCGGACTTTTCTGACATAGGGGCTTGCCAGGGAACCAATAAGTTTCATAGACATTTAGATAATGATTTCGAAGCGATTATAACATTGGCCGATTTGGCCCCGGCTGTGATTCCATGCAGGGATAACGGTTCAAAGCCTGATTTAGCCTACCCGGCCAATGGTAAAATAGCCGTCTACGCACATAGCAGCCCGCAGGTGCAGCTTTTTTGCAACACTTCTTGACTCTCATCATGCCACTTACCACACTCTCTGCCCTTTCCCCGCTTGACGGCCGCTATGCACCCAAAACCGACAAGTTACGTCCGTTGCTGTCCGAAGCCGGCTTCATGCACCACCGGGTCAAGGTCGAGATTGCATGGCTGAAAGCCTTGTCGCAAGCCGGTTTTGCAGAAATCCAGCCGTTTTCAGCGGCTGCCAGTGCCTTGCTGGACAAGATCACGGGCGAATTCGGCGAAGCCGATGCCGAACGCATCAAGGCTATCGAAGCAGTTACCAACCACGACGTCAAAGCAGTCGAATATTGGCTCAAGGAGCAAGTCAAAGACGTGCCGGAGCTGGTTGCCGCTTCCGAATTCATCCACTTCGCCTGCACCTCGGAAGACATCAACAACACCTCGCACGGGATGATGCTCAAGGCTGCGCGCAACACTGTAATGCTGCCCGCCTTGGAGGCCGTGATCGCAAGGCTACAGGAACTGGCGCACGCCAACGCCGACTTGCCGATGCTATCGCGCACCCACGGACAACCGGCCAGCCCTACCACCCTGGGCAAGGAAATCGCCAACGTGGTCGCGCGCCTGCAGCGTGGCGCGCAGCGTATCGCTGCAGTGGAAATCCTGGGCAAGATGAACGGCGCGGTCGGCAATTACAATGCCCATCTTTCCGCCTACCCCGATTTCGACTGGGAGAATTTCTCGCGCAACGTGATCGAGCAAAGCCTCGGTTTGCGTTTCAATCCCTATACGATACAGATTGAACCGCATGACTACATGGCCGAGTTATTTGACGCCATGGCACGCGTCAATACGGTCCTGATCGACTTGAATCGCGACATCTGGGGCTATATTTCAATCGGCTACTTCAAGCAGCGCCCGAAGGCCGGCGAAGTGGGGTCATCGACCATGCCGCACAAGGTCAATCCGATCGATTTCGAAAATTCGGAAGGCAATCTCGGCATGGCCAATGCCGTCTTGAAGCACATGGCGGAAAAATTGCCTCTATCACGCTTCCAGCGCGACCTGACCGACTCGACCGTATTGCGTAACATTGGCGTGGGCTTCGGCTACACGTTGCTGGCATACGACAGTTGTCTGCGTGGCTTGAACAAGCTCGAAGTCAACCCGACGCGCCTGCACGAAGACCTCGATGCAACCTGGGAAGTGTTGGCCGAACCGGTGCAAACCGTCATGCGACGCTACGGCATCGAGAACCCCTATGAACAGCTGAAAGCCCTGACACAAGGCAAAGCCATCTCGAAGGACGCATTGCGCGAATTCGTCCTGACGCTCGATATTCCACAGCACGCCAAGGATCACCTGATGGCCATGACACCGGCGAACTACATCGGCATCGCGGCGCAACTGGCCAAAAAAATCTAAGTCGCACGGCCGTCGGCATCCTCGCGGATTGACCGGCGGCAAGCAGCGCAGCAGATAATTTGGTAAAGTAGTTCTAATTCAGACTTCTTATCAAAAAAGCAAACCATGCTGCGTTACACGAAAATTGCCGTCCTGCTGCATTGGCTGATTGCCCTGTTGATCATTGCCGCCTTTACGCTGGGCGTGACCATGGTCAACATCCACGGCTTCAGCCCGGCCAAACTTAAATATTTTTCCTGGCACAAATGGCTGGGCTGCACGATATTCGGTCTGGCTTGCCTGCGCCTGCTGTGGCGCTTGTGGAATCCGGCGCCGCCTTACCCCTACACCATGAGCAGGTTCCAGCAGCGCGCTGCGAGCGCCTTGCATGGCTTGATGTACTTCCTGATTTTTGCCGTCCCGCTTACCGGCTACTTTTACAGTCTTGCTGCGGGTGTCCCGGTCGTCTACCTGGGGCTGTTTCCGATGCCGGTATTGATCGATCCAAATCCGGAATGGAAACCGATTCTCAGGGAAGTGCATTACACGCTCAATGTGATCCTGCTCGGCGGGTTCATCCTGCACGTTGCGGCCGCATTGAAACATCAATTCGTCGATCGGGACGGCATTCTCAAGCGCATGTTGCCGTGATCACTCAACCAATGAAAAGGACCGATCCAATGAAACTCAAACCCGCACTTTATGTGGCAGCGAGCGCTGCGGCACTCGTATTGGCAGCGCAAGCCTATGCTGCGGCACTGAAAGCCGACAGTTCAAAAAGTACGGTCGGCGCCGTCTTCAAGCAATTGAACGTCCCCGTCGAAGCCAAGTTCAAGAAGTTTTCCGCGCAGATCGATTACGATGCGGCCAAGCCGGAAGCATCGAAAGCCAGCGTCGACATCGACGTCGCCAGCTTTGACCTGGGCGATCCGGAATACAACCAGGAAATCACGAAAAAGGATTGGTTCAACAGTGCGCAATTTCCCAAGGCCAGCTTCGTATCGACCTCGATGAAATCCGAAGGCGCCGGCAAGCTGACCGTCACCGGAAAATTGAGCATCAAGGGCAAAACCACCGATGTGAGCTTCCCGCTCGCGGTCAAGAAAGACGGCAGCATGACAGTGTTCGACGGCAGCTTGCCGATCAAACGCCTGACCTACAACATCGGCGATGGCGAATGGAGGGATACGTCGACTGTGGCAGATGAAGTGGTCATCAAATTCCACGTCGTCGCACTATAAAACTGCGCGGAAAAACAAAACAGGCCAGGACTCGCTGAAGTCCCGGCCTGCCAATTTCAATTCCGACCAATGCCTGTCACGGCCCTCGGTCATTCACACCATCAAACCACGGCACCGCCGGTCGTGTCTTTTTCCTTGACCGGCTTGAGCAAGTCTTCGCGCTTGACGCCGAACCACATCGCCAGCGCCGCAGCTACAAAAACCGAGGAATAGATACCGAAGCAAATGCCGATCGTCAGCGCGATGGCAAAGCCATGCAGCGTTTGTCCGCCGAAAATCAGCATCGACAACACCATCATCTGCGTGCATCCGTGGGTGATCACGGTACGCGACATGGTGCTGGTAATGGCGCTGTTGATTGCCTCAACGACAGTGGCCTTGCGCATCTTGCGGAAATTTTCGCGAATCCGGTCGAAAATAACCACCGACTCATTGACCGAGTAACCGAGCACTGCCAGCACACCGGCGAGCACAGGCAAGGAAAACTCCCACTGGAAGAAGGCAAAGAAGCCGAGAATGATGACCACGTCATGCAAGTTCGCAATGATGGCGGCAATTGCGAACTTCAATTCGAAGCGGAACGCGAGATAGGCGATGACGCCGAAGATCACTGCGGCCAGGGCTTTGAGGCCGTCCGAGTAAAGTTCCTGGCCGACCTGGGCAGAAACCTGTTCCACGCCCTGCAACACCACCGGTTCGTTCTTTGCTGCATCGTGGCAAACCTGAACCTGCTCGCCCTTGTCATTGGCCTGCTTTTCAATGATGCCGGACTCGGCCTTGCACAAGCCGATGAACACGGCGTCGACCAAGGCCTGGCGACCTTTGTCGTCTCGGGCAGGGAGGCGGATCAATGCGTCTTCCGCCGTACCGAACTGCTGAATCACCGCGTCACTTACGCCGGCTGCGGCGACCGTGTTACGGATAGACTCATTGTTCACGGGCTTTTTGTAGACGACCTGCATGGTCGTGCCGCCGGTGAACTCAACGGAATAATTCAGGCCGTTTTTCCACAAAAAGAACACCGCCGCAACGAACGTGACCGCCGAGATCACGTTGAAGATCAGCGCGTGCTTCATGAAAGGTATGTCTTTTTTGATACGGAAAAATTCCATGCTAAATCCAGTATTTGATAATTATCGGAATTGGTTAAAACCCGTGATGCAGCAAAGCGGGGCTTAACCCTCCTTCGGTTTCCAGATCTGGCCGATCTTCACGCCCGTCAGTTTCTTGCGGCGACCGTACCACAGGTTCACAATGCCACGCGACACGAACACTGCCGAGAAGATCGAGGTGCCGATGCCGAGGCAATGGACGATGGCAAAGCCGCGTATCGGGCCCGAGCCAAAGGCGAGCAAGGCCAGACCGACGATCAGGGTCGTGACGTTGGAGTCGAGAATGGTCGCCCAGGCGCGGTCGAAACCATTCGCGATCGCCATCTGCGGCGAGTTGCCGGCGCGCAGTTCCTCGCGGACCCGTTCATTGATCAGCACGTTGGCGTCAATCGCCATACCGAGCGCCAGCGCAATCGCAGCCATGCCGGGCAGGGTCAAGGTGGCCTGCATGCCGGACAGCAAACCGACCAGCAGCAGCAGGTTGATCGCCAGCGCCATCACGCTGAAGAAACCGAATACAAGGTAGTAGACGATCATGAACGCGGCAATGGCAGCAAAACCGTAGAGCGTGGAATCGAAACCCTTTTTGATGTTTTCCACACCGAGTTGCGGGCCGACGGTGCTTTCCGCAATGATTTCCATCGGCGCAGCCAGCGCGCCGGCACGCAGCAGCAAGGCCAGATCATTGGCCGCCTCCATCGAAGGCTGGCCGGAAATCTGGAAACGGGCGCCGAGTTCCTGCTGAATCGTTGCTACCGTCAATACTTCACCGCGGCCTTTTTCGAACAACACAATACTCATCTTCTTGCCAACCTTGCCGCGCGTCGCCTCGAACATCTTGCGGCCGCCCTCGCTGTTCAGGTCGATCGATACCACGGGCTGCCCATTCTGCTGATCGGGCCGTGCATCGGCCGAAGAAATATAGTCGCCCGTCATGATCGGATCTTTGTACAGCACCACAGGCACATCGCGCCCGACCGTAAACAACTGCGATTCAGACGGCACAGGCGTGGACAATTCCGAACCACGTGGAATCGATTCGTCGACCATGCGCATTTCCAGCGTCGCGGTGCGTCCAATGATGTCATGAGCGCGCGCGACATCGGCCACGCCAGGCAATTCGACCACAATGCGGTCGATGCCCTGGCGCTGAATGATCGGTTCGGTCAGGCCCAGACCATTGACGCGCTTGGACAGGGTGATGATGTTTTGCGCAACAGCCTCGTCAATTGCCTCTTTCAGTTTCTGCGGGCTCATACTGGCGACCAGCGTAAGGTTTTCGCCGGAACCGCCTGCCGTCAAAGTCAATTCCGGCAACTTGGCCCGAATCAGGTCCTTGCCCTGTTGCCGCGTCTGGTCGTCATGGAACATGATTTCCAGACCGGACGCCGTTGGGGTCAACCCTGCATAGTGGATGCTCTTGTCATGCAGCATGCTGCGTATGCTCGATTCCTGTCCTTGCTGGCGCTTCTGCAAATAGGCGCTGGTATCGACCTGAAGCAGGAAATGCACACCGCCGCGCAAGTCGAGGCCGCGCGACATCGGCAGCGCGTGAACCGCCTGAAGCCAGTGTGGCGTATTGGGCAACAAATTAAAGCTGACGTTGAAGGTGCGATCGTTCTGATCGGTATTCAATTCCTTGTCGAGCAGGCTCTTGGCGGCGAATTGGCTGTCGCTGTCGGCGAAGCGGACCCGCGCCGTGCCAATTTCACCATTTCGTTCAAAGAAAGCTTCGTCGGCCTTGAGGCCGCCTTTTTTCAGAATCTGGTCGATGCGGGCAGGCATGTCCGTGTCCACCTTGACGGTTGCCTTGCCACTGGTCACTTGCAGCGCCGGCGCTTCGCCGAAGAAATTCGGCGTTGTGTACAGTGCGCCCAAAACCACGGCAACGACGATCAGGATGTATTTCCAAAGAGAATAACGATTCATGGCAATTCAGCGTTCCAATAGGCTTGCTGCAAATAAGGGATCAAAAACAAACGCCGACACAAAAAGTCGGCGTGGTCGTGTTGCGTCTCAGATCGATTTGATGGTGCCGGTCTGCAGGACGTTGACGACGGCATTGCGCTGCATGATGATTTCCACGCCGGCAGCCACTTCCACTGTCAGGTAGTCGTCCTTCACTTTAACAACCTTGCCGAGTATGCCGGAGGTCGTGACGATCTCGCTGCCCTTGGCCACCGCGTCGATGATTGCCTTCAACTCTTTTTGCTTCTTCATCTGCGGGCGAATCATCACAAAGTACATGGCGGCCATCATGACGCCGATGGTGATGAGGAAATTAGTATCGAATCCTTGTGCCACGCTGTGCTCCTAGTAAGTTAAATTTGGCTATGGGCGCCGAAAGACGCCGCAAAGACACGGAATAACCGCGCATTTTAGCATTGCCTGCGGCGTTTCCTTCAAAGTCAATGGAACCGGCGCCAATTGATCACAATCGGCCTGCAGGAGACGCCCCTTCGGCTAAACGCCACGGCTGCGCTCGCTCTGGAAGCGCACCACGTAGGCCTGAAATTGCCCTGCATCAATAGAATCCCGCATTTCCTGCATCAATTGCAGGTAATAGTGCAAGTTGTGGATGGTATTGAGACGCGCGCCGAGAATTTCCCCGGCACGATGCAAATGATGCAAGTAAGCGCGTGAAAAGTTGCGGCAGGCATAACATTGGCAGGTTTCATCCAATGGCAAGGTGTCATCTTTATAACGGGCATTCTTGATCTTCAGGTCGCCGAAGCGGGTAAACAGCCAGCCGTTACGCGCATTCCGGGTCGGCATCACACAATCAAACATATCGACGCCATTGGCTACCCCGGCCACCAGATCCTCCGGCGTGCCAACGCCCATCAGATAATGCGGCTTGTCAGCCGGCATGCGTGGACCGATGTGCGCCAAGATGCGCATCATGTCTTCTTTCGGCTCGCCAACCGACAGGCCGCCGATCGCCAGACCTTCAAAGCCGATTTCCTCCAATCCCGCGAGCGATTCGTCGCGCAAATCCTCGAACATGCCGCCCTGTACGATGCCGAACAAGGTATTGGGGTTTTCGCCTTCGCGGAATTCGTTTTGCGAACGCCTGGCCCAGCGCAAGGACATGCGCATCGAGCGCCCCGCTTCGTCGGCGGTGGCCGGGCGGCCATCGATTTCATAGGGCGTGCATTCGTCGAATTGCATGACGATGTCGGAATTCAGGGCGCGCTGAATCTGCATCGAAATCTCGGGCGAGAGAAATAGCTTGTCGCCATTGATCGGCGAGGCGAACTTGACGCCCTCCTCACTGATTTTGCGCATGTCGCCGAGCGAAAAGACCTGAAATCCGCCCGAATCGGTCAGGATGGGCTTGTCCCAGCCCATGAATTTGTGCAGGCCGCCAAACTTGCCGATAATGTCCACGCCCGGACGCAACCACAGGTGAAAGGTATTGCCCAAAATGATTTGCGCATTGATCTCGCCCAATTCCAGCGGCGACATAGCCTTCACCGAGCCATAGGTACCCACCGGCATGAAAATCGGTGTTTCCACCACACCATGATTCAGGGTGAGGCGGCCGCGGCGCGCCTTGCCGTCGGTTTTCAGGAGTTCGTATTTCATGAGGTGGCTTTATTGTTGGTCAGCAGCATGGCATCGCCATAGCTGAAAAATCGGTAACGCGCCGCGATCGCATGGGCATACGCTTTTTGCATTGCGTCGTAGCCGGCAAAGGCCGACACCAGCATCAGGAGTGTCGATTTCGGCAAATGGAAATTGGTGATCAGGCGATCGACAGTGTGAAAGCGGTAGCCCGGTGTAATGAACAAGACCGTGTCGGCGCTGCTTGCCTGCAATACCCCCGATTGCGAAGCCGATTCGAGCGCGCGCAGGCTGGTGGTGCCGACCGACACCACGGCGCGCCCTGCCGCCTTGGCCAACTGCACGGCATCAACCGTTTCGGCCGGGATGGTATACCACTCGCTATGCATCTTGTGCTCGGCCAGATTCTCATGGCGCACCGGCTGGAAGGTGCCTGCGCCGACGTGCAAGGTGACGAAGGCGCGCTTGACGCCCTTGGTCGCGAGGCGTGCGAGCAGCGCCTCGTCAAAATGCAGGCCAGCCGTCGGCGCCGCTACCGCACCGGGTGCCTTGGCGTACACGGTCTGGTAACGCTGCTCGTCGAAATCATCGGCCGCATGCGCGATATAGGGCGGCAATGGCAGCCGCCCGTGCGCTTCAATCAATTCGAATACGTCGCCGGGAAACGTGAGGGTATAGAACTCGCCGGCCCGCTCACCAACCACAACATCGAATTGCTCTGCCAATCGGATGACCACGCCAGCGGGGGGCGATTTGGAAGCGCGCACCTGAGCCAGCACCGTACGTGCGTCGAGGATGCGCTCAACCAGCACTTCGACCTTGCCGCCGCTTTGTTTGACGCCGAAAAAGCGCGCCTTCAACACGCGCGTGTCGTTGAATACCAGCAGGTCGCCTTCATCAAGCAAATCGACGATGTCGACGAAACGCCGATCATGCAGTTGGTTGCCGTCGACCTGCAAGAGGCGCGAAGCAGTGCGCTCGGCCAAAGGAAATTGGGCGATCAATTCGGGAGGCAAATCGAAATCGAAATCGGAAAGAGTGTGCATACTGCGCTACGGGTAAAGCAATCCAAGCCGGTCACATTCAGCATTTCTGGGCGCTGAGCGGGAACGGGCTCACGGAATTGACATGGAAAACCGCGTATTTTACGCTTCACGCGGATAAATATCGTAATGAGATGCTTTGCGGCTTGAACATACAGGATATTGCTCCCGCCCTCTCGGCGTAGCTTGCAAAATGGCCTTGAATGCAACGCTCGTATCTATATTTGATTGAGCCGGATCTGCCATGGATTGTAAAATAACAAGAAAAACGCCCAAGGCCGCATAAACAAAGTAATCTTGGCCTCCGCGACAACTCTCTTGAAGGGCACCACGCCTTTCAGTTGCACCCGACACTCGACTATCAAGCCCGATACCGCCAATATGGACGAAATTGCAACGCGCGACACTTTGACCGGCGCACTGGATCGAGGCAGCTTTGCCGCCACGATGCAACAAGCCATGGCGCGCGCGCAAGAGCACAAGGCAGCATTGACGCTGGCGATCATCGACGTCGATCATTTCAAAAGTATCAACGACGCTTTCGGCCATGCGCGCGGTGACGAGATCCTGCGCGAGGTTACCCTGCGCATGCAGCGCACCCTGCGCAACGGCGACAAATTGTTCCGCTATGGCGGCGACGAGTTTGTACTGATCCTGCAGGATGCCAATCTGGATCAGGCGCAGGCATTGATCGAACGCTTGATTCATGCCGTGCGCGATCAAAAATTCGACGGCAGTCCGCCGGTGAGCATGACGCTGTCGATCGGCGCTGCGTCTATCGAGGAAACCGGCGCCAATCTCGACGCGTTGCTGGCACGCGCCGACGCGCGTCTCTACCTGTCCAAGCGGCAGGGAAGAAATCAGCTGCAAACCACAGACCGCGAAGAACTCACCGCCTCGACGGCTTTCTCCGCCGAAGAACAACATGGCGGCAGAATGCTTGAACGGGAAGGCGCGCTGGCAGACATACGCGGCTTTCTCGAATCGCTGCCGGCGCGCAAGCGCGCCCGCCTGCGCATCGGCGGCCCGTTCGGCAGTGGGCGCAGCCGCGCCATTATTGAAGCCGGCCGTCACGCGGCGCTGATGGGCTACACGGTCCTGAGCCTGCATGGCCGCGCCGGCTACGCCATGCGCATGTATGCGCCTATCCTGGAAGCGCGCATCAGCGGTGGGCCGTGGAGCGAGTTGCCGCATCCGCTGCGCGGCACCAGGCGCCTGGTCGATGAACTGAACGCCTTGCTGGCCGCCCGCAATGCGGCGGGATTGATCTTGCTGGTTGACGGTGCCGACCAGATCGACCAATCGACCCTGACGCTGCTGCACGAGATCGTTGCGAGCAGCGACATTGTGCAGGTCGGCGTCATCGCGTGCGCAGACGGCGCGCTCGCTCACCTGCTCGACTGCGGTGTCGATACCGAAACCACGCTACTGCCTTTGAGCATGGAAAGCGCGCGTCTGTGGCTGCGCGGCATGCTCAAATGGGAGGCACCGGGCGCGTTTGTTGATGAATTCCATGCGCTATGCAGCGGCTTGCCGGGACTGATGCGCGCCAACCTGCAACGCATGCGCGATCTGAACCTGCTGGCACCGAATACCGAAGCCTGGTCGATCAACCCGGAATGGAAGGCAACCTTGCGTGCCAAGCCTGTGGGCACCGATTCCAAGGTTCGTTCCTGGCTGGCAGTCGGCGACGAGTTGATCGGTCGCGAGCAGGAACTGGCGGTCATCAAGCAGCGGCTCAAAGTCGGCGGACTGCTGACGCTGGTCGCGCCAGGCGGCATGGGCAAGACGCATCTCGCTTTGCAGGCGGCTGCGGAACTTGCTACGGAATTTGCCGACGGCGTCCATCTGGTCCAGTTAAGCGGCATCGAGTCGAATGAATTGATGCTGCCGGCCATTTTGCAGGCAATCGACCTGCGCCTGCAAGGCGGCGTTGCACCGCGCCGCTTGCTGCTCAATCGTACGAGCAAGGCCAGCATGCTGCTTATCCTCGACAGTTTCGATTCCATGCTGCATGACCTGAGCCTGGTTGAGGACCTGGTTCAGGCGTCGCCCAACCTGCGCCTCCTGATCACCGCGCGCGAGCCCTTGCAATTGCCGGCCGAACGCGTGTTGCAAATAAGCGGCCTCGACTCGGCAAGCCCCGATGCGGTCCATTCTGCAGCACAGGCGCAGCAGTTGCCCGGCAATGCCGAGACCATGTTTCTCCAGCATGCGCGCAAGGCCTTCGCCGAATTTGTGCTTGCCGATGCGGACGCCGTGCATGTCTCGCGCATTTGCAGTGCAGTTGGCGGCATGCCGCTCGCAATTCGACTTGCTGCGGCGTGGGTGACAGTGTTTGGCTGCGCCGAAATCGCGGAAAAACTGGAAAAAGACCCGCAACAGGCCAACGCGCTATCGGTGATCAACTATTTCTGGGCGCAATTAAGCGAATCCGAGCGTAGCGGCGCCAGTGCGCTGGCAGTATGTCGCGGCGGTTTCGAATTGGCCGCTGCCCAGAAGGTCGCCGAAGTTTCGCCGTTCTTCCTGTCGGCACTGGTGACCAAATCCTTCCTGGTGCGCAACCACAGCGGGCGCTACAACATGCAGGAATTGCTACGCCAATATTCGCAGCGCGAGCTATCGACGCATCCGCAGCACTGGCGCAAGCTGCGTCTGGTTCATGGCGAATATTTTCTCGATCTGGTCGAGCAGTCGGCAACACACTGGCATACCACGAACGAAGTGTTCTGGTTTGCGCGAATCGGCGGCGAGCTTGACAACCTCCGCGCGGCGCTCTCGGCGGCGATCGACGAAGGCCGGACGGAACACGGCCTGCGCATGATTTCTGCATTGGCCAATTTCTGGATCGGGCGCGGACTTATCCTGGAAGGTTTGCGTTGGACGCAGTTGGTGCTGAATCAGAAAGGCATCGAAACATTGCCGAACTACGCACCGGCCATTACAGCCCAGGGAAAACTGTATTTCTGGTCCGGGCAGGCCGAACAATCGGTGCGCGCTTTTGAAGCCGGTCTGGCGGCGGCCCAGAAAATCGATTCCATCACGACGACCGCGGTTTGCCAGGCGTGGCTGGCCGCTTCGCATTTCCGGCGCGGTCGCCACGACGAGGCGCTGACTCTCGGTCAGAAGGCTTTGGCCATTGCGCGCGATGCCGCGATGCCGGGAGAGCATGCGCTCTGCCTGCTAACCCTGGGCGGCGTGTTTCTCGAACGCGGCGAGCAGGACAATGCGCGCGAAAGCCTGCTGCAATGCGTGCGCATGCTCGACGAACAAGGCGACGGGAGAAGGCGTACTATCGCCCTGATTTTTTTCGGCATGCTCGAATATCGCGACGGCCACTACATCAACGCCATCGAGAAATTGAACGAGGCGATTTCCTTTTCGCGGTCCAATGACGACCGGCTCAACTACGCGTTCGGCCTGACCCATCTCGCCGCAGTCGATACGGCACTGGGGCAATATCGCGATGCGCAGGTGAAGCTTGCCGAAGCCCAGGAGATACTTCATCAGGCCGGCGCCTACGACTGGGAAGCGCTATGCCAGGTGCACAGCGCGCACGTTCACCTGGCGACCGGCGATCATGAGGCAATGCGTGCCGCGTTGAATATGGCACTGCGCTGCGCCATCGATTCGCGCTCGGTCAGGCGCCAGTTACTGGTGATCGCGGCATTCGCGGAGCTCGCTGCCGCAGAGGGCGACGGTGCGCGGGCGGAGGATTTCGCGAGACTGGCCCTGGACCACCCCGAAGGCGGCGCGGAAGCTGCCATACCGGCACGCCGGGCGCTCAACGCCTTGGGACTCAAGGACAAACATTGTGGAATGGACGACGCCAACGCCAGCCTCAGGGAAATTCTGCGCAGGCTGAGCCACGACATCACCGCGCCGGTACAAGCCTGACCCGAGCCGGATGCAAAGCGTCCGGGGGTTGGGCACCCCAGGCAAACTTTCAATTGCATGCAATTGCAACATGGCTGTATTTATGTACAGTATAATTTAGGCATGGCCCAACCCAAAAAAGTTGCCCGGCACGCAAACACTGCACCCCAGACGCGGGCGGGCAAAATCAATGAGAAACTGGCCAAACTGGGTTTGCGCTCGGACATGGAACTCGTCCTGCACCTGCCCATGCGCTACGAGGACGAAACCGAAGTCGTGCCGATTCGCCAGGCGGCCATGATGAGCCAGGCGGCGCAGGTCGAGGGGGTTGTGAGCGCATGCGAGGTGATGTATCGGCCGCGCCGCCAACTGGTCGTGACGATCGCGGACGAATCCAGTCAATTGACCATGCGCTTCCTCAATTTTTACGGCAGCCAGACCAAACAACTGGCCGAAGGCACGCGGGTACGGGCGCGCGGCGAAGTGCGGCATGGTTTTTTCGGTCCCGAGATCGTGCACCCGGCTTACAAGGTCATTTTGGAAGGCGCCCCCCTGCCCACGGTGCTGACCCCGGTCTATCCGTCCGGCGAAGGCTTGCCGCAAGCGGTGTTGCGCAAATTGATTGCGGATGCGATGGGACGCATCGGCTGGCACGATACCCTGCCCGAGCACTTGCGCGCGCAATTGCAGCTCTGGCCATTCGAAGCCAGCGTGCGCCTGCTGCACAATCCCGGCAGAGATGTCGATGAAGGCGCATTGGAAGACCGCTCGCATCCGGCATGGGTGCGAATGAAGTTCGACGAATTATTGACACAGCAGCTGTCCCTCAAGCGTGCCCAGGCGGCGCGACGCGCGAAAAATGCCGCGGCCCTGCCGCTCGTCGGCAAGTTGTCGGCCGCGCTGCTTGCCGCCCTGCCGTTTTCGCTAACAAAGGCTCAACAGCGCGTGCTGGAAGAAATTCGCCGCGACTTGCGCGCCGCGTTTCCGATGCAGCGCTTGTTGCAAGGCGATGTCGGCAGCGGCAAGACTGTCGTGGCCGCACTGGCGGCGGCTCAGGCAATCGACAGCGGTTTCCAGGCGACATTGATGGCGCCGACCGAAATCCTGGCAGACCAGCATTTCCGCAAAATTGCCGCCTGGATGGAGCCGCTCGGGGTCAAGGTCGCGTGGCTCACCGGCAGCCTGAAGAAAAAAGAGAAACTGGCGGCTCAGGCCCTGATCGAGTCCGGCGAGGCGCAACTGGTCATCGGCACCCATGCCCTGATCCAGGACGCTGTGCAATTTCCACGACTGGGACTGGTGATCGTCGACGAACAGCACCGCTTCGGCGTAGGTCAGCGCCTTGCTTTGCGCAACAAGGGGGTCGACACCGGCGGCGATGTAGCGGACAAGACAAACGCTACCGTGCCGCATCAATTGATGATGTCAGCCACGCCCATCCCGCGTACGCTGGCCATGACATATTATGCCGACCTCGAAGTTTCCGTCATCGACGAGCTTCCACCGGGCCGCACCCCGATCGCAACGCGCGTCATCGATCAAACCCGACGCGACGAAGTGATCGAGCGCGTGCATGCCGCTGCCGCAGAAGGCCGCCAGGTCTACTGGGTTTGTCCGCTGATCGAGGAATCGGAAGCTTTACAATTGCAGACCGCAACCGATACCCACGCCATGCTGGCCGAGGCCTTGCCCGATCTGCAGGTTGGCCTGGTGCATGGGCGCTTGAAACCGGCAGAGAAACAGAGTGTGATGGAGGCATTCTCGCAACGCGAGATACATGTGCTGGTTGCCACAACGGTGATCGAGGTCGGCGTCGATGTGCCGAACGCGTCGCTGATGGTGATTGAACATGCGGAGCGCTTCGGCCTGTCGCAACTGCATCAATTGCGCGGCCGTGTCGGGCGCGGTGCGGCGGCCAGCGCCTGCCTCCTGCTGTACCAGGCACCGCTGGGACCGGTGGCAAAGCAGCGACTGCGCACCATGCGCGAAACCAGCGATGGCTTCGAAATTGCGCGCACCGACCTGCAAATTCGCGGCCCCGGCGAGTTTCTTGGGGCGCGCCAATCCGGCCAGGCCATGCTGCGCTTTGCCGACCTGGAGACCGACCAGTGGCTGGTGGAGCTGGCGCGCGACACCGCGCAGAACCTGCTGCGTGACGATCCGGCCACGGTGGAGAGCCACTTGGCTCGCTGGCTGGGCTCGCGCGAAGACTTCCTCAAGGTTTGATGCCGGCCTCAATTCGAGCCGATCCTGCGCGGTATTGGGCATGAAGCCGCCTAAGGCTATAGAATACAGGTCCACGCCAAACAATTGGTTCAGCAAAGAGCATGACCCTTACCGAACTCAAATACATTGTTGCCGTCGCGCGCCAAAAACATTTCGGCCACGCTGCCGAAGCCTGCTATGTTGCGCAACCCACCCTGTCGGTTGCCATCAAGAAGCTGGAAGATGAATTGGGCGTTGTGATCTTCGAACGCGGCGGCACGGAGATTTCGACCACGCCGCTGGGCGCGCAAATCGTCGCCCAGGCCGAACGTGTGCTCGAGCAAACTGCCGCCATCAAAGAAATCGCCAAACAGAACAAGGACCCGCTGGTGGGCACTTTCCGCCTTGGGATCATCTACACCATCGCGCCCTATCTGCTGCCGCAATTGGTGAAGAACATGATCGAGCGCGTGCCGCAGATGCCGCTGGTGTTGCAGGAAAATTTCACCGTCCGGCTCGTTGAGCTGCTGCGCCAGGGTGAGCTCGATGCGGCGATAATGGCCTTGCCGTTTCCCGATCAGGGCTTGACGGTGCAGGACCTGTATGACGAACCGTTTGTCGTCGCATTGCCCAAGCACCATCCGTGGGCCGACAGAGCCACGATCCAGGCGCAGGAATTGAAATCGGAAACGATGCTGTTGCTCGGCAACGGGCATTGCTTCCGCGATCAGGTACTGGAAGTCTGCCCCGAGATGTCGCGCTTCTCGACCACTGGTGACGGCATTGCCCGCACCTTTGAAGGCTCCTCGCTGGAAACCATACGCCACATGGTGGCGTCCGGCATCGGCATCACGGTTTTGCCGCGTGCTTCGGTGCCGCGCGTGCTCAATTCCGACGGCATGTTGCGCTACGTTCCATTCGCCGATCCTGCCCCGTCGCGCCGCGTCGTGATCGCCTGGCGCAAGAGTTTCACACGCGGCCCGGCCATCGAAGCGATACGCGAAGCCATCATGGCGTGCGACTTGCCGGGTGTGACCATGCTCGATCATGCAGCAGTCGCCGCTTGAATTGGAATGAATCGCTTCACCCTCTACATTCGGCTGACGCGCCTCGATAAACCAATCGGCATTTTGTTGCTGCTTTGGCCGACGCTGGGCGCACTCTGGCTCGCATCAAACGGCGCACCGAGCTGGCAATTGTTTGCCATCTTCACTGTCGGCACGGTATTGATGCGCTCGGCCGGCTGTGCCATCAACGATTTCGCCGACCGTGATTTCGACAAGCATGTGAAGCGCACCGCCGAACGCCCGCTGACGTCCGGTCAAATTGCACCCTGGGAGGCCGTCGCCGTGGCGGCAGTTCTGGCCTTGCTGGCGTTTTGCCTGATCCTGCCACTCAATCTCCTGACCAGGGAATTGTCTGTCGCAGCCGTGGCGATTGCTGCCAGCTATCCTTATTTCAAGCGTTTCTTCGCGATTCCACAGGCCTATCTCGGCATCGCATTCGGTTTCGGCATACCGATGGCCTACGCTGCCGTGCAAAACAGCGTACCGCCATTCGCCTGGATTCTTCTGGTCGCCAATATCTTGTGGGCCGTAGCCTACGACACCGAATATGCCATGGTCGACCGCGACGACGATTTGAAGATCGGCATCAAGACCTCGGCTATCACTTTCGGGCGCTACGACGTGGCAGCCGTCATGCTGTGCTATGCGGCCAGCGGAACGATTACCCTGTGGGTCGGTTGGCAATATGGGCTGCACACGTGGTTCCTGCTCGGGATGGCCGTAGCGCTCGGCTGTGCAATCTATCACTACACGCTGATACGCGGGCGCGAGCGCATGCCGTGTTTTGCTGCGTTCAAGCACAACAATTGGCTCGGCGCGGCGGTGTTTGCGGGTATTGCGTTAAGCTATCTTTAGATGCCGCTACAACATGCGCACTACGCCTTTCCGAACTCGTCGCCCAGCTCCTTGCCGCGCGCGGCGGCGGCATGCAAAGCCTTGACGATTGCCTCTTTGACCCCGCTTTGCTCCATACTGGTCAGTGCGGCATAGGTGGTGCCACCCTTCGACGTGACGCGCTCGCGCAACACAGACACCGATTCGCTCGATTGCGCCGCCAATTGTGCCGCACCCGTGAAGGTGGCGATGGCTAGTTGGGTGCCTTGCTCCAAAGTCAGCCCCATTTCCTGCGCCGCCTGCTGCATCGCCTCGATGAAGTAAAACACATAGGCCGGCCCGCTCCCGGACACAGCCGTCACGGGGTCGATCAAGCCTTCGTTGTCGAGCCAGACGGTGGCACCGACCGAACGCATGATCGCTTCGGCGGCCTGCTTCTGTGCTTCGCTCACGCCGGCGGTGGCCACCATGCCGGTAATGCCCTGTCCGATCAATGCCGGCGTATTCGGCATGCATCGCACAATGGCCTTGTGCCCGTCCAGCCAGCGCGACAAATCGGCCGCCCGGATGCCCGCGGCAATCGACAACACCAGTTGCGAACCGATGTGCGGCAACAGAGCTGCCGCAACTTCTTTCATTTGCTGCGGCTTGACTGCCAGCACCACCACATCGGCATCGGCGATGGCAGCGTCAATATTGCCCGCGATGGTCACACCAAACTGCTGTCGCAGCTTGGCCAGCGCATCAGCATTGGGATCGATCACGTGAATATTTCCCGCTGCCGTCAGCTTGCCGGCGAGGCCGCCGATCAGCGCGGTGGCCATATTGCCGCCGCCGATAAAGCCAATTTTCAAATCACTGTGCATAATTTCTCTTTCCAAAAATAGCGGTACCGACGCGTACGATGGTCGCGCCCTCGGCAATGGCTGCGCTCATGTCGGCCGACATGCCCATCGACAAGGTGTCGAGATCGAGGCCTTCGCCGCGTAATTGGTCAAACATTTCGCGCAAACGCCGAAACGGCAGGCGTTGTTGTTCAAAATCGTCAACCGGCTCGGGAATAGCCATCAGACCGCGCAGCTTCAGATTGGGCAACGTTGCAACGGCAAGGGCCAGCGCCGGCAGCTCTTCCGGTGCCACGCCGCTCTTGCTTGCCTCACCGCTGACGTTGACTTGCAGGCAAACATTAAGCGGCGGCAGGTGCGCTGGACGTTGTTGCGAGAGACGTTGCGCGATCTTTTCGCGCTCGATTGTATGAACCCAATCGAAATGTTCGGCAATCGGACGGGTCTTGTTGCTTTGGATTGGGCCGATAAAGTGCCATTTCAACAACAAATCGGGATGCATTTCATGCACCAAACGCATCTTGTCCAGGGCTTCCTGCAGGTAATTTTCGCCAAACTCGTGCTGCCCGGCCTGCGCGGCGGCAATCACGGCGTCCGGGCCGAAGGTTTTGGATACCGCCAGCAGGTGAACCGGTCCCATATCGGGCGGATTCTGCAGATTGCGTCCTGAGTGCATTTTTACCGCATCGATCTGTGCATGCACGGCTTGCAAGTTTTCCGGGATTGAGGACATAATCAAAAGACTTATTATCGGACGCGATTCCAGATCATAATCGACGCCGTATGCAATTCGGGCCGCGGCCTGCGCCGCTGCAAATATTTCAAGCTCAAGGATTATAAATGGACATTTCCGAACTACTGGCATTTTCGGTCAAGAATAACGCCTCCGACTTGCATCTTTCTTCCGGCCTGCCTCCCATGATCCGCGTTCATGGCGACGTGCGTCGTATCAATTTGCCGCCGCTGGAGCACAAAGACGTGCACGGCATGATTTATGACATCATGAACGACGGCCAGCGCAAGGCTTATGAAGAAAATCTCGAGTGCGACTTTTCCTTTTCGATTCCGGGCCTGGCACGCTTCCGCGTTAATGCATTCAACCAGGATCGCGGCGCCGCCGCCGTGCTGCGTACCATTCCTTCGAAAATCCTGAGCCTCGAAACACTCAACTGCCCGCGTATCTTCGCCGAATTGTCGCTCAAGCCACGCGGCCTGGTACTGGTGACCGGCCCGACCGGCTCCGGCAAATCGACCACGCTCGCTGCCATGGTCAACCATGTCAATGAAAACGAATACGCACACATCCTGACCATCGAAGACCCGATCGAATTCGTGCACGATTCGAAAAAATGCCTGATCAACCAGCGCGAAGTCGGCCCGCACACCCACTCCTTCAGCGCCGCTCTCCGCTCCGCGCTGCGTGAAGACCCGGACGTGATTCTGGTCGGCGAGTTGCGCGACCTTGAAACCATCCGCCTGGCTCTGTCGGCCGCGGAAACCGGCCACTTGGTGTTCGGCACGCTGCATACGTCATCGGCCGCCAAGACTATCGACCGTATCGTCGACGTGTTCCCGGGCGAAGAAAAAGAAATGGTGCGCGCGATGTTGTCCGAGTCGCTGCAGGCCGTGATCTCGCAAACCCTGTTGAAGACCAAGGACGGCTCGGGCCGTGTGGCCGCGCATGAAATCATGATCGGCACACCGGCTATCCGCAACCTGATCCGCGAAGCGAAGATCGCGCAAATGTATTCGGCCATCCAGACCGGCGCGAACATGGGCATGCAAACGCTGGACAGCAATTTGACAGACCTCGTCCGACGTAATGTCATCTCCGCGGCGACTGCGCGCTATTCCGCCAAAACCCCGGAAAATTTCCCCGGCTAACCGAATCAAGTATTTCACCTAGTTAGGAAGCATCATGGAACGCGACCAGGCAACAAAATTCATGTACGACTTGCTACGCCTGATGGTAAGCAAGAACGGCTCGGATCTTTTCATCACAACGGACTTCCCGCCCGCCTTCAAGATCGACGGCAAGGTGACGCCGGTGTCGAACCAGCCGCTCAGCGCCAATCACACCGTGGAACTGGCGCGGGCGATCATGAACGACAAGCAATCGGCCGAATTCGAAGCGAGCAAGGAATGTAATTTCGCCATCAGCCCGGGCGACCTCGGCCGCTTCCGTGTTTCGGCCTTCATCCAGCAGGGCAAGGTCGGCATGGTGTTGCGTACCATTACCACCGCTATCCCGAAAATCGAAGAGCTCGGCGTGCCTGAAATTCTCAAGGACGTGGTGATGACCAAGCGCGGCCTGGTCATCATGGTCGGCGCAACCGGCTCCGGCAAATCGACCACGCTCGCGGCGATGCTCGGTTACCGCAACGAAAACAGCCACGGCCACATCATCACGATTGAAGATCCGGTCGAATACATCCATCCGCACCGCAATTGCATCGTCACACAGCGCGACGTCGGCTCGGACACCGATAGCTGGGGCGTGGCACTGAAAAACACCCTGCGCCAAGCGCCCGACGTGATCCAGATCGGTGAAATCCGCGATCGCGAAACCATGGACTATGCAATCGCCTTCGCCGAAACCGGTCACTTGTGCCTGGCCACCATGCACGCCAACAGTTCCAACCAGGCGCTAGACCGTATCATCAACTTCTTCCCTGAAGAACGGCGCCAGCAGTTGCTGATGGACTTGTCGCTCAATCTGAAGGGCATGATTTCGCAACGCCTGGTGCCGCTGCGCGATACCAAGGGCCGCTGCGTCGCTGTTGAGATCATGCTCAATTCGCCGTTGATTTCCGATCTGATCTTCAAGGGCGACGTCCATGAAATCAAGGAGATCATGAAGAAGTCGCGCGAACTCGGTATGCAGACTTTCGACCAGGCGCTGTTCGATCTCTACGAACTGGACAAAATCTCGTACGAAGACGCCCTGCGCAACGCCGACTCTGTCAACGATTTGCGTCTGGCAATCAAACTGCGCAGCAAGGATGCCAAGACTCGCGACTTGAGCAAGGGCACCGAACATTTGGGGATTGTATAACCATGAGCACCATCTACGACTTCAGCGCCGAATCACTGGCCGGCAAACCCGTCAATTTCGATCAGTATCGCGGCAAGGTTTTGCTGATCGTAAACACCGCCAGCAAATGCGGCTTCACGCCGCAATACGAAGGCCTGGAAAAGGTCTACGATCAATTCAAGGACAAGGGCGTGGAAGTGCTTGGATTCCCGTGCAACCAGTTCGGTAGCCAGGAACCCGGCGGCGCCGAGGAAATCGGGGCGTTCTGCCAAAAAAACTACGGCGTGAACTTTCCCATGTTCGCCAAGATTGATGTCAATGGCGACAATGCCCACCCGCTCTACAAATTCCTTAAAGGGGAAAAGCGCGGCATTCTCGGCAGCGAAGCAATCAAATGGAATTTCACCAAATTCCTGGTCAAAAAAGACGGCAGCGTGTACAAGCGTTACGCACCGACGACCACGCCGATGGATATGATGGGGGATATTGAGAAGCTGTTGGCGGAGTAAGAACCCCTCTCCCGCCTGCCGGCGAGGGGAGTTGCTTAATTTTCAGCCAGTCTCCTCGCCTCAAGACCACCATCAAGAACTACCGACCAACGCCTCATCAACCAACTCGATCCAATGCCGCACTGGTGTCTCGGTACCCGACTGCAAATGCACCAGGCAACCGATATTGGCCGACACGATTTCATCGGGTTGCGTCGCATTCAAATGTGCCAGCTTGTTGTCGCGCAGCCTGGTCGATAGCTCGGGTTGCGTGATTGAATAGGTGCCGGCCGAGCCGCAACACAAATGGCTGTCGGCACAAAGCTGCACTTCCACTCCCATTGCACGCAACACGCCTTCGACCTTGCCGCGAATTTGTTGACCATGTTGCAGCGTGCATGGTGGATGGTAGGCAACCTTCGGCCTTTTTGTTCTTTGCAGCTTCTCCTGCAGCACGGGCGCAAAAAGTTCCAGCACTTCGCTGAGGTCGCGGCACAAGCCTGAAATGCGTTCCGCCTTTACTGCATATTGCGCATCGTGTGCCAGCAAATGGCCGTACTCCTTGACGGTCGCGCCACAGCCGGAAGCCGTCATCACGATCGCCTCCGCACCCTGCTCCACATACGGCCACCAGGCATCGATATTGCGCCGCATATCGTCCATGCCCGCTTCTTGTTCATTGAGGTGAAAGCGCAGGGCCCCGCAACAGCCGGCCTTGGGCGCGACCACAAGCTGCACGTCCAGCGCATCAAGCACGCGTGCAGTAGCGGCATTGATGTTGGGTGCAAGGCCCGGCTGCACACAACCGTCGAGCAGCAGCATCTTGCGTGCATGCTGCCGCTTCGGCCAGGTTCCCGACGGCACGTGCTGCAGCAACTTGCGCCGCAGTTCGGCCGGCAGCATTGGTCGCAGCATCTGCCCGGTTTTCACAAGCGGCGTGAAAAGCCATTTGCGCGGCATTACGATGGTCATGGCAGTGCGCAAGGCTTGCTGCGCCAGTGGACGTGGCACTTTTTGTTCAACGACCTTGCGCCCGATATCGAGCAGACGGCCATATTGCACACCTGAAGGGCAAGTGGTCTCGCAATTACGGCATGTCAGGCAGCGATCAAGATGCTGCTGCGTATTGACGGTGGGCTGCTTGCCTTCCAACACCTGCTTGATCAGGTAAATGCGTCCGCGCGGGCCGTCGAGTTCGTCGCCGAGCAATTGGTAGGTCGGACAGGTGGCGGTGCAAAAGCCGCAATGGACGCAACTGCGCAGGATCGCATCGGCTTCTTCGCCCTCGCGCGTGTTCTTGATGAAGTCTGCCAGGTTGGTTTGCATTGTTCTTTACAATTCCGCAATCATGCGTCCAGGGTTGAAAATGCCTTGCGGATCGAAAGCAGCCTTCAAATTGCCATGCACGCGTGCAACGGCCGGCACAAGTGGATGAAACACACCCTTGCTCTTGTCTCCACCGCGAAACAACGTGGCGTGACCGCCTGCCTTTTCCGCCGCAACGCGTATCTCCGCCATGGCGGCATCGCCGCGCAGCCAGCGCTGCGCGCCGCCCCATTCGATCATTTGCGCACCGGGCAGATCCAGCCCAGGCGTGGTCGAGAGAAGCGACAAACGCCACAGGGCTTGCGCACCGGCGAAGTAGGGAAGCGTCTGTTCGCGCAGCGCCATCCAGTAGGCATCTGCATCCGCGACAGTTTCACCGCCGAGCTTGCGCGTTGCCGCATCCACCGCCGCGCCGGCGCCGGACAACCGTACTGTGAGCATGTCCTCATGCCAGGCCGTGGCGGAAATCGGCAAGGGTTGGCCACCCCAATGATTGACCAGCGATAGCGCTTCGTTTTGCGGCACGGCAATGCGCACAGAACGTTCGGCGACAGGTCGCGGCAAAACCTTGATCGAGGCTTCGAGCAGCAGGCCGAGCATGCCCAGAGAGCCGGCCAGCAGGCGCGAGACATCGTAACCGGCGACATTCTTCATGACTTGCCCACCGAAGTGCAGCACCTCGCCTTTGCCATCCATCAGCACCGCACCGAGCACATAGTCGCGCAGCGCGCCGGCTGCCTGGCGGCGTGGCCCGGACAAGCCGCAGGCGACCATGCCGCCAACCGTCGCAGTGGCGCCGAAATGCGGCGGCTCGAAAGCCAGCATCTGATTATGTTCGGCCAACGCCGCTTCGATTTCGGTCAATGGCGTGCCGCAACGCGCCGTGATCACCAGTTCGGTCGGGTCGTAGTGCACGACACCGCTGTAGGCGCGCGTATCGAGCACCTCGCCGCGCGGCAGATTGCCGTACCAGTCCTTGCTGGCGCCGCCGACGATGCGCAGTGCGCGGCGCTCGCTCGATGCGGCGGCTATCTGCTCCTGAAAGCTCTTGAGAATTTGTTCCATGATTAGAATCGCGGCAAATCGGCAAACGGCAATTGCCCGCCGCGTACATGCATCTTGCCGTATTCGGCGCAGCGATGGAGAGTCGGTATGGCCTTGTCGGGATTAAGCAGCATGGCCGGGTCGAAGGCGCGCTTGACGGCGAAAAAAGCATCCAGCTCCGGTCGCGAAAACTGCACGCACATTGAATTGATTTTTTCGATGCCGACGCCATGCTCGCCCGTGATAGTGCCGCCAACTTCGACGCACAATTCGAGAATGTCGGCACCGAACAATTCGGCGCGATGAAATTCATCGGCGATGTTGGCATCGAACAAAATCAGCGGATGCAGATTGCCGTCGCCGGCATGAAATACATTGGCGCAACGCAGGCCATATTTCTTTTCCATGGCCGCAATGCCAATCAACACCTGTGCCAGCTTCCTGCGCGGGATGGTGCCGTCCATGCAGTAGTAGTCCGGCGAAATTCGTCCTGCTGCCGGAAAGGCATTCTTGCGCCCGGACCAGAAGCGCAGACGCTCGGCTTCGGTGTTCGACACCTGGATGGCACTCGCGCCGGAGGCCTTCAGCACTTCCGTCATGCGCGCGATTTCCTCTTCCACTTCCTCGGGCATGCCGTCCGATTCGCACAGCAGGATGGCTTCGGCTTCGGTGTCGTAGCCGGCATGCACGAAGGGCTCGACCATGCGCGACGAGGTCTTGTCCATCATCTCCAGACCCGCCGGAATGATGCCGGCAGCGATCACGGCAGCAACGGCATTGCCGCTTTTGACGACATCGTCGAACGAGGCCATGATGACGCGCGCGAGTTGCGGTTTGGGGATCAGTTTCACGGTCACTTCGGTGACCACGCCCAGCATGCCTTCGGAACCAATACAAACGGCCAGCAGGTCGAGGCCCGGTGAATCGAGCGCAGAACTGCCGAGTTCGAGCGCGTCGCCTTCCATCGTCACCATGCGCACGCGCAAAACGTTATGCACGGTCAAACCATATTTCAGGCAATGCACGCCGCCGGAATTCTCCGCCACATTGCCGCCGATTGTGCAGGCGATTTGCGAAGACGGATCAGGCGCATAGTACAGGCCGTGCGGTGCGGCAGCTTCCGAAATGGCGAGATTGCGCACACCAGGCTGAACGATCGCAGTGCGGGCAAACGGATCGAGCTTGACGATGCGGTTCAGGCGCGCCGTGGACAACACCACGCCATGTTCGATCGGCATGGCGCCACCCGATAAACCTGTGCCGGCGCCGCGCGGCACCACCTTGACGCCGAGCCGATGGCAGGTCTTGAGCAGTGCTATCACCTGCTCTTCGGATTCCGGCAGCACTACCGCGCGCGGCATTTGGCGATACGCAGCCAAGCCGTCGCATTCATAGGGACGGGTGTCTTCTTCGGCAATTAGCACAGAACGTTCCGGCAACACGGCACGCAATGCACCAATCAGGATTTGTCGCTCGCGCTCACTCCCCTGCTCGATTTTTTCAGCCGCGACTGCGCTTATTCCCATGAGACTATTTTCCCCGGATTGAGAAGGTTTTTCGGATCGAAGGCATGCTTCAAAGTACGCATCAAGGCCAGTGCGTCGGGGCCATGTTCCTGCTTGAGAAAGTCCATCTTGTGCATGCCCACACCGTGCTCGCCGGTGCAGGTGCCGTCCATGTCGAGCGCGCGCGTCACCATGCGTGCATTGATGCCTTCCGCCTTAGCCACGTCGGCCGCGTCGGTTGGATCAACCAGCATCAGCACGTGAAAGTTACCGTCGCCGACATGGCCGATGATGGAATAAATCATGCCGTTCTTTTCGCAGTCGGCCTTGGTATCGAGTATGCATTCCGCCAGCTGCGAAATCGGCACACAGCAATCGGTGGAAATGGCGCGGCAGCCGGGCCGCAGATGCAGCAAGGCGAAATAGGCATTGTGGCGCGCGGCCCACAGGCGCGAGCGGTCTTCCGGGTGCGTGGCCCATTCAAAGCCCGTTGCCGCATGTTCGGCCACGATCTGCTGCACCAGTTGCGCCTGTTCCTGCACGCCGGCCTCGCTGCCGTGGAACTCGAACAATAACAGAGGCTGCTCCGGCAAGCCGAGCTTGTCGCGCATGTTGATTGCGCGCACGCCGTTTTCGTCGAGGAATTCAACGCGTGCCACCGGCACGCCCATCTGTATCGTGGCGATCACCGCCTTGACCGCATCGCCTGTATTCGGGAAGGAACAGATCGCTGCCGAAATCGCTTCCGGTTGCGGATAAAGTTTGACGCTCACTTCGGTGACGATGCCGAGCGTGCCTTCGCTGCCGACAAACAACCGGGTGAGGTCATAACCAGCCGAAGACTTGCGCGCCCGCGTGCCGGTTTTGACGATACGGCCGTCGGCGGTCACCACAGTCAGGGCCAGGGTATTTTCGCGCATGGTGCCGTAGCGCACGGCGTTGGTGCCGGAAGCACGCGTCGCGACCATGCCGCCGAGTGTCGCATCGGCACCGGGATCGATAGGGAAAAACAGGCCGCTATCCTTGATTTCGGTATTCAATTGCTTGCGCGTGACGCCGGCTTGCACGGTCGCGGTCAAATCCTCCGCATGCAGGGCAACCAGCTGGTTCATTTGCGACAGGTCAATCGTGAGCCCGCCGTTGAGCGCCAGCACATGGCCTTCGAGCGAGGTACCGGCGCCGTAGGCAATGACGGGCACGTTGTGGCTGCCGCACAGCTTGACCGCTTCGGCAACTTCTTCAGTGGATTGGGCGTAGAGAACTGCATCGGGCGGCATCGGATCGTAGAACGATTCGTCGCGGCCATGGTGATCGCGCACGGCCTGCCTGGTCGAAAAACGTTCGCCAAACAGGGCGTCGAGCGCGGTGACCAAAGTCGCCGGCAATGTCGCATCGCGCGGTGGAGTGGGAAGTCGGTGATTCATGCTGTCTCCATTATGGAAGCAATTTTACTCCGGCAGCGGGAAACAGTCTGCTTTGATAACGCGACGTCCCGGATCAACGATGTAGTTCTCCCTTCTCCCGTGGGCGGTACAGTCGGGGTTTCGAGTGACGAGTCACTCGCCGACGGAACGGTGCTCGCTTGCAAGCGAGCACTCCCTCCCTATTGGGACACAGGGGAGAAGGGCCGGGGATGAGGGCGGTCGCCAGGAGCAAATCACTCAAACCAAAGGTCATGCAGCGTGGGCACGCTACCCTTTACTAATGAAACCTGTTCCCTTGGCACCTGCCCTCACCCCAACCCTCTCCCGCCCGCGGACGAGGGGGTATCCAAGATTGCGCAAACATGCCCATGCCCAACCGTGCAACCAGCCCAATTTTGCCGTATCCTCACCCTATCCCACCAAGCACAAAAAACAGGAGAAAATCATGGGTAACCGACTATCGAAAATCGCCACGCGCACCGGCGACAACGGCACAACCGGCCTGGGCGACGGCAGCCGCACCGGCAAAGACAGCTTGCGTGTGCACGCCATGGGCGACGTGGACGAACTGAACTCGCACATTGGTGTGTTGATGTGCGAGGACTTGCCGGCGGCCTTGCGCGAGGAGTTGATGTCCATCCAGCACGACCTGTTCGACATGGGTGGCGAGCTGTGTATTCCCGGCTATACGATGATCACTGAAGTGCAGGTTGCGCGGCTCGATGGCTTGCTGGAAAAATACAATGCCGACTTGCCGCCGCTGAAGGATTTCATCCTGCCAGGCGGTTCGCGCGCTGCGGCGGTTGCACATGTTTGCCGCACGGTTTGCCGGCGGGCTGAGCGCAGCATTGTCAGCCTGGGGGTGTCGGAGACGATCAACGAGGCGCCACGGCAGTATATGAATCGGCTGTCGGATTTGTTGTTTGTGTTGTCGCGGGTGTTGAATCGGTTTGCGGGGGGGAGTGATGTGTTGTGGGAGAAGGAGCGCAAGCGGGATGCGTCCGCTTGACTCCGCGTTTTCGGTAGGTTGGAAAAGCCGGAGGCGCATTCCGACATTTGAGATTGCTTTGCGCAAGAAAGCGTTTTCTCTTTGAGTTCTGTGTGAACTTAGACCGTTGCCTCTCCGTGGATACTAGCCGGGGGTAGCCCGGCAGCTAGTCACCTTCTTTGTCTCGCCAAAGAAGGTAACCCAAGAAAGGCGAGCGCGTGATGCTGCCCCTTCGGGGTACCCGCTGAAGAGGTGCCGAAATCGGGAAATGAAACAAACTCGCCTTCGGCTCAGACAAGTTTCATTTCTGATCCGATTTCGGCACCTCTTCAGCGGCAGCCTCAAAGCGCAACTTCCCGCAGTGCCACCTCATTCGCCTTTGCTCTCCGGCATAAGGGAATTCAGAGCGCCATTGAAATAATTGCGGCACTTAGACGTAATCAGTTGGCCTCAAACCCGCACGGCCCGCTTAATTGCAGCGATAACCTTTTGCGCCATACAGCCATTCAGCCCTGCACCCCAAGCAGCATTTGCTTCAATGACAGCCCATCCTCGATTCGGGATATAGCCGACATCCAGCACGCAAGTCTCAGGGAAATTCGGATGGCGGGCGGCGATGCCGGCGAAAGCCAGGGCTTCTTGAAGATTGGCGTTTCCTTCGTAGATTGCAGCATCGAGGACTTCACCATCCAGCACGAACGCGCGCACCTCTGCGTCGAATTGCACTATCTCGGATGCCATGAGGAGCGTATTCAGCTCCAGGCCCTGGCATTCGACTTTCAGCGATTCAAGATTTTCGTAAACCGCCGCCTTGAACTGTTTCGGCACAAGAGGCTTAACGAAATAAGGGAAAGGAATCTCGGCTGCAGTGGCAAGTGTGAAGACCTGTAAATTACGCTTGACCAAGCCCTGTGGCATCGACAGCAGGAGGTCGTCAGGCGGCGAAATCAGTGCAAGCCCAAGTTTCTGCCCCAGAACCAGGCAGAATGCATCGTTTCCATAAAGACGAACCAGTTGCGGATCATAGGCCGGTGGGTCCCAGAAACGCCCGAGTTTCTCTGCCTTGCCGCCGGCAGCGACCCACGCCTGCGCGACGCTATCCCTTTCGGGATCCGCCTTTTCCGGAAGCAGGAGTATCAGTCCGCCGAGATTCATGCTGGACGTCGAACGCCCGGTCTAATTGTTAACAACCAGGCGCGGCTCCCCCTTGCCAAAGCGCTGCCGTATCGACGCAGCAATTCCCACTGCATCCAATCCGCACAGCGCCAGCAATTGCGCGCAATCCCCCTGATCGATGAATTTGTCCGGCAAGCCTAGATGCAGGATCGGCTTGACGATGCCGGCCTCAGCCAGCGCTTCGGCAACGGCCGAGCCTGCACCGCCCATGATGGCGCCCTCTTCCACCGTGACGATGGCGTCATGCGTCTGCGCCAGTTGCTTGACCAGTTCCACATCAAGCGGCTTGACGAAACGCATGTTGGCAACCGTGGCGTCGAGGTTTTCTGCAGCCGCAATACTCGGCGCGACCATGGTGCCGAAGGCCAGGATGGCGATGCCTTTGCCTTGGCGGCGGATTTCGCCTTTGCCCATGGGCAGCGTGGTGAGTGCCGGTTCAATTTTTGCGCCGATGCCGGAGCCGCGCGGGTAGCGCACGGCGGCGGGGCCAGGGTGGTGGAATGCGGTTGACAGCATCTGGCGGCACTCGTTTTCGTCCGATGCCGCCATGACGACCATGTTGGGAATGCAGCGCAGGTAGGCCAGATCGTAGTTGCCGGCGTGCGTGGCGCCGTCGGCGCCGACCAGGCCGGCGCGGTCGAGGGCGAACGTCACGTCCAGGTTTTGCAGGGCCACGTCGTGGATCAACTGGTCGTAGCCGCGTTGCAGGAAAGTCGAATAGATTGCGACGACGGGCTTCAAGCCTTCGCAAGCCAGGCCGGCTGCGAACGTGACGGCGTGCTGTTCGGCGATGCCGACGTCGTAGTAGCGGCCGGGGTAGGCTTTTTCAAACGCCACCATGCCCGAGCCTTCGCGCATGGCGGGAGTGATGCCGACCAGGCGCTTGTCGGCGCCGGCCATGTCGCACAACCAGTCGCCGAAGACCTGCGTGTAGGTCTTCTTGCTCGGCGTGGTGGATGGCTTGATGCCTTCGGCCGGGTTGAACTTGCCGGGGCCGTGATAGAGCACGGGGTCGGCTTCGGCCAGCTTGTAGCCCTGGCCCTTGCGTGTGACCACGTGCAGGACTTGCGGGCCGCGCAGGTTCTTCAAATTTTGCAGCGTGGGGATCAGTGATTCGAGGTCGTGACCATCGATCGGGCCGATGTAGTTGAAACCGAACTCTTCGAACATGGTGGCCGGCACGACCATGCCCTTGGCATGTTCTTCAAAGCGTTTGGCCAGTTCCAGCATGGGGCCGGGCAGGACCGACTTGCCGACATTCTTTGCAGCCGCATAGAACTTGCCCGACATCAGGCGCGCGAGATAACGATTCAAGGCGCCGACCGGCGGTGAGATCGACATGTCGTTGTCGTTCAGGACCACGAGCAGGTTGACGTCTTCATGTACGCCGGCGTTGTTCATGGCTTCGAAGGCCATGCCGGCCGTCATGGCGCCGTCGCCGATGACGGCGATGGCGTGGCGGTTTTCACCCTTGATCTTGGCGGCCAGGGCCATGCCGAGCGCGGCCGAAATCGAGGTTGATGAGTGCGCCGTGCCGAAGGTATCGTAGGGGCTTTCGCTGCGGCGCGGGAAGCCGGAGATGCCGTCCATCTGGCGCAGCATGGACATTTTGTCGCGCCGTCCGGTGAGGATCTTGTGCGGATAGGTCTGGTGGCCGACGTCCCATACGATGCGGTCTTCCGGTGTATTGAACACGTAGTGCAGCGCGATGGTCAGTTCGACCGTGCCGAGGTTGGACGACAGGTGGCCACCGGTCTGCGAGACCGAATCGAGCACGTATTGGCGCAACTCGTCGGCCAGTTGCTTTAATTGCGGGCGCGACAAGTCGCGCACATCGGCCGGGTCGTTGATTTTCTTTAGTAGATTCATGCTCATACCATCTATGCTTTCCGCTGCACAATCAAATCCGCGAGTTCGCGCAAGCGTTGTGCGCCATTTCCAAACTGTTCGATTGCACGCCAGGCATCGCCGCGCAATTTTTCGGCCAGTGCTTTCGACGCTTCCAGGCCGAGTATGCTGACATAGGTTGGCTTGTTGTCGGCCGCATCCTTCCCCGCCGTCTTGCCCAATGCAGCCGAGTCGGCCGTGGCATCGAGCACGTCGTCGACCACCTGGAATGCCAGGCCGACTGCGCTCGCATATTGATCGAGTGCGGTCAATTCCTGTTCGTTCAAGATTTTGCCACTCCAGGCACCGAGCAGAACGGCGGCGCGCAGCAAGGCACCGGTCTTCATGCGATGCATCTGTTCAAGCTCATCGCGCGACAGGGCGATGCCTACACTGGCAAGATCGATCGCCTGCCCGCCGCACATGCCGATGGAACCGGAGGCTTCCGCCAGCAAACGGACCATGGCCAGCTGTTGAGCGGAGTCCTGCACTTCCGCCGATTTGGCGGAAAGGATCAGGAAAGCCTGCGACTGCAAGGCATCGCCGACCAGCAAGGCCGTCGCTTCATCATACTGGACATGCACAGTCGGCTTGCCGCGCCGTAGCGCGTCGTTGTCCATGCAGGGCATGTCGTCATGCACGAGCGAGTAGGCGTGGATCATTTCCACTGCTGCGCCTGCGCGCGCAAGAGCCGCAGCATTCGCGCCGAACAGTTCGCCGGCGGCAAACGCCAGCAAGGGGCGCACGCGTTTGCCGCCATCCAATGTGGCATAGCGCATCGCTTCATGCAGGCGGGCTGGAACGGTTGCGACGTCCGGCAGAAACTCGGACAGGGCACACTCCATGTCGGCCTGCACGGTTTTCATCCATTGCTGAAAATCGACCGGATCGCTCATGCGTCGGCCTCGTCATCATCGGCAGCACCGTCGACGGAAAACGGCTTGAGCATTGCGCCTTCGAGAATCTTGACCTGGCTTTCCACCTTGTCGAGCTGGGCCTGACAATACTTGACCAGTTCGGAACCGCGCCTGTACGCGGTGATGGAGGCTTCCAGTGCCAGCTCGCCCGCTTCCATTTGCGTCACGAGTTGTTGCAATTCGGCCATCGCTTCTTCAAATGTTGCAGGCGCATCCGCAGGGGCAGGTTTCTTCGGCATAGATGACATGTAGTGAGTGTAGCCCGATATTTTAGATCAAACCACCTTATGCAATGGCGCTGAGGGGGTTTAGCCGCGGCGGTTGACAACAAACAGGCTCGATACCGCCATTTTCGAAAATTATCAATGCGACAACAATAAGACCATCCAATGGCGCCATGGTTCATGCAAGAGGCAGGAGGAAAAATCATTTACACCATTTTCCTTCCGCTTTCCTTATAACCGCAATGGCTCGGAACGCAAGAATTCTCGAATCGGGTATAATTACGGGTTCTGTCCGAAATTTCCTCTTCATCTCGTTTGAACATAGGTATTTACGGATTCTTTCTCCTTTAGGTTGGTGAAAATTAATTTGGGGGTGGGGATGTCCGATCTGGCTACTATTGCCAAGCTCGCGCGATCCGACGCGCAACTTCCGGTCAACGTTTATTTCGACGACAAGCTGTTGCAACAGGAAATCCAGCAAGTCTTCCGTAATGGCCCACGTTATGTCGGCCATGAACTGATGGTGCCCAACGTTGGCGATTACGCCACGCTGGCGGCTGAAAACGAAGGTCGCATGCTCGTGCGCAATCCACAAGGCATCGAGCTGATTTCGAACGTCTGTCGCCATCGTCAGGCCAAGATGCTTGACGGGCGCGGCAATACCAACAATATCGTCTGCCCACTGCACCGCTGGACCTACGACCTGAAAGGCGAGCTGATCGGCGCGCCGCATTTCGACGAAACGCCCTGCCTGAACCTGGCACGCACGCCGCTGCAAAACTGGAACGGCTTGCTGTTCGAGCGCAACGCCACTGATGTGGCGCAAATGTTGTCCAAGCTCGGCGTGGCCAAAGATCTCGATTTCAGCGGCTACATGCTAGATCACGTCGAAGTACACCAGTGCGATTACAACTGGAAAACCTTCATCGAAGTCTATCTAGAGGACTACCATGTCGAGCCGTTTCATCCCGGCCTCGGCAGCTTCGTCACGTGCGACGACCTGCGCTGGGAATTCGGCGAGAGTTACAGCGTGCAGACAGTCGGCGTGAAGAGCGGGCTGGCCAAGTCCGGCTCGCCTGCCTACAAGAAGTGGCAGGAACAGGTCTTGAAGTTTCGCAACGGCGAGGCACCGCCTTACGGCGCGATCTGGCTCACGCTGTATCCGAACATCATGGTCGAATGGTATCCCCACGTGCTGGTGGTATCAACCGTATGGCCCAACGGCCCGCAAAAGACTACCAACGTGGTCGAGTTCTACTACCCGGAAGAAATCGTCCTGTTCGAGCGCGAATTCATCGAAGCGGAACGCCAGGCCTACATGGAAACCTGCATCGAGGATGACGAAATTGCCCTGCGCATGGATGCAGGCCGGCGTATCCTGATGGATCGCGGCACCAGCGAAGTCGGTCCCTATCAGTCGCCGATGGAAGATGGCATGCAGCATTTCCACGAGTGGTATCGCCGCCGGATCGCGCTGCCTTGATTCCAATCCACTAGCACGCCAGACGCCATGCAATCGCTCTGGATGCTGTTCGCCAGTTTCGCCTTCGCTTTCATGGGCGTGTGCGTCAAATTGGCTTCCGATTATTATTCAATTTCTGAAATCGTGATGTATCGCGGCCTGATCGGCATGATTTTTCTGGCCGGTCTGTCGAAACTGCGCGGCGATTCGCTGCACACTCCCCTGCCCTGGCACCACTTGCGGCGCGGCATCATCGGCGTCACGGCGCTATGGCTGTGGTTTTATTCGATGTCGGTGCTGCCGCTGGCGACTGCCATGACGCTCAATTACATGTCGCCGATCTGGATGGCGGCCATGCTGTTCGGCATGAACTGGTGGACCGGGCGCGGGCGTTTCGCCTGGGGCCTGGTCGGGGCGATCCTGATGAGTTTCACCGGTGTCACGTTGTTGCTGCAGCCGTCTTTCCAGTCCAACGAATTGTTTCCGGCCTTTGTTGCGCTTGGTTCCGGCGTCCTTTCTGCGCTGGCCTATCTGCAAGTGCGGCATCTCGGGCAATTGGGCGAACCGGAATATCGGGTGGTGTTTTACTTCTCTGCAACCGGCTGCCTGGGCGGCCTCGCCGGCAGCTTCATCATCGCCCCGCATGTCTGGCATGCGCACAGCCTCAAGGGCCTGGCGCTGCTGCTCGCCGTGGGCCTGTGCGCCACCATTGCACAGATGGCCATGACGCGTGCCTACCGGCTCGGCCATCCGCTTGTCACTGCCAATTTGCAATACAGCGGCATTGTTTTTTCGACCGTCTGGGGCATGCTGGTCTGGAGCGACGTCCTCAGTTGGGTTTCCTGGCTCGGAATTTTGGTGATTCTTGCCAGCGGCGTGATCTCGACGTTCTATAATTATCGCAATGCCAGCCGGCGTGCCGGTGCCGCCAAGCATGAGCACGAAGTGGAAGCCGACCCGATCGCGACGGAAGCGTGAGTCCTTGCAAGGCCAAACACGTGGGCCGGATGCCTCACCCTCTTTAAGGAGCCAATCGTCATGCCTTACACCGTATTGATCAGTGCCGCAGAATTAGCACAAAGCATTTCAAATTCGAACGTTGTCGTGCTCGACTGCCGCCACGATCTGGCCAATCCCGATGCCGGAATCCAGGCGTACGAAGCCGGGCATATTGCCGGTGCGTGCTTCGCCCATCTGGACAAGGACTTGTCCGACAAGAGCCCGGGCGCCAACGGCGAGTTCCGCGGACGCCACCCGCTGCCGCAACGTGACGTATTCTGCGCCACGTTGCGCCGCTGGGGCATCAATGACGACACGCAAGTGGTCGCTTACGACGCCCACGGAGGCATGTATTCAGCGCGTCTGTGGTGGATGCTGCGCTGGGTCGGGCACCAGGTCGTGGCAGTGCTCGACGGCGGATTGCCGGCCTGGAGCGCTGCCGGTCATGCATTGTCGACCAGCCTGCCTGCTGCTGCCGCCGGCAACTTGACCTTGCGGCCATCTCTGGTAGGTTCCGTGAGCGCGGCCGATTTGCTCGGCAACCTCGACACCGGCGCATTGACAGTGATTGATGCACGCGCGCCCGATCGTTTTCGCGGCGAGAATGAAACGCTGGACCCGGTCGGCGGACATATTCCGGGCGCGAAAAACCGCTTTTTCAAGGACAACCTGCAAGCCGACGGCCGTTTCAAGCCGGCAGATCAATTGCGTGCCGAATTCGGCGCTTTGATCGCCGAGCCGGAAACCAGCGTCATGCAATGCGGCTCGGGCGTGACGGCTTGCCACAATCTGTTGGCATTGGAAGTGGCTGGCTTATCGGGTGCGGCTCTCTATCCCGGCTCGTGGAGCGAATGGTGTGCCGATCCGGCGCGGCCGGTGGCAACGGGCAACTAACGCCCGTGCGTCAGTAGCAACACTGCACCGACACCGAGAGCAATCAACAATATCTGGGGAATCGTTTCGCGCAGCGTCGCGCGGCGCTGCATTTGCGGCATCAGATCGCTCACGGCGATATAGATGAAACCTGATGATGCCAGCACCAGCACATAAGGGATCCAGCCGCTGGCGCGCTCAAGCGTTGCATAACCGAGCAGGCCGCCGGCGACCGCCATGAGGCTGCAAATGAGGTTGTAGCCATAGGCGCGCTTGCGGCTGAAGCCTGCATTCAACAGCACGATGAAATCGCCGATTTCCTGCGGAATTTCATGCGCAATAATGGCCAGGCCCGTGACCAGTCCAAGATTGGGATTGGCCAGGAATGCCGCAGCGATCAGGATGCCATCGGTGAAATTATGCAGCCCGTCGCCGACCAGGATCATCCAGCCGGCTTTGCCGGCTTCGTGCGCGTCGTGGCCATGTTCGTGCGAATGACCATCGCCTTCGTGGTGATGCGAATGGCGCAGGATCGCCAGCTTCTCGAGCAGGAAAAACGACAGCAAGCCGGCCAGCAAGGTGGCGAACAAGGCACGCGTATCAGCCTTGGACTCGAAAGCCTCGGGCAAGGCATGCAGCAGCGAGGTGGAAAGCAGGATGCCGACCGACAGGCTGACCATGCGTTCGACCATCTTCGACAGCAGCGCGAACGAAAACACGGCCGCAGCCGAAATACTGACCACGCCGGCAATGGTGGTCGCCAGCAGGATGGAAACAAGCGTCGAGTTAATGATTTCCCCAAACAACAATAAAAACAACTAGCGTCAGCCGGTTGCGAAGTGGCAAATTAGACCATAGGCGGAGCGATTGAGCAAACCTCACTGCGATTTGGAAAAGACAATCGCTTGAAGCCTTAATGCGCCTCGTCCCAGTTTTTCCCCACTCCCACCTCGGCAATCAACGGCACCTTCAATTGCGCCACGCCCGCCATCAATTGCGGTAATTTGACGCGCACGACCTCAAGTTCACCTTCGGGCACTTCAAGCACCAGTTCATCGTGCACCTGCATCACCATCTTGCTCTGCAGCTTGTCGTTTTCCAGCCAATCCTGCACGGCAATCATCGACAGCTTGATCAAGTCGGCAGCCGTACCCTGCATCGGTGCATTGATGGCGGCGCGTTCTGCGCCGGCGCGGCGCGGCCCGTTGGGCGAGTTGATTTCAGTCAGCCACAAGCGCCGCCCGAACACGGTTTCCACGTAGCCGAGCGCTTTAGCCGACATTCTGGTGTCGTCCATGTACTGCTTGACGCCGGAAAAGCGCTGGAAATACTTGTCGATATACATCTGCGCGGCCGAACGCTCGATGCCGAGATTGCCGGCGAGGCCGAAGGCGCTCATGCCGTAGATCAGGCCGAAGTTGATCACCTTGGCGTAGCGGCGCTGCTCGCTGGTGACGTCTGCCGCCGCAACGGCGAAAATCTCGGACGCCGTGGCACGATGGATGTCGATGCCGTCGGCAAAGGCGCGCAGCATGTTGGCGTCTTGCGAAACGTGCGCCATGATGCGCAATTCGATCTGCGAATAGTCGGCTGAAACGATGACGCTGCCGGGCGGCGCAATGAAGGCTTCCCGGATGCGCCGCCCTTCCGCCGTGCGGATTGGAATGTTTTGCAGGTTGGGATCGTTCGATGCGAGACGCCCCGTGATCGCGACAGCCTGCGCATAATTGGTATGCACGCGCCCGGTATCGGCATTAACCATCTTCGGCAGCTTGTCGGTGTAAGTCGACTTCAATTTGGACAGGCTGCGGTATTCGAGCAACACCTTGGGCAGTGGATAATCTTCGGCCAGCTTCTGCAACACTTCCTCGTCGGTGGACGGCGAACCGGAAGGCGTCTTCTTGACCACCGGCAGGTTCAATTTGCCGAAGAATATCTCACCGATCTGTTTCGGCGAGCCGAGATTGAATGGCTGGCCCGCCAGCTCGTAGGCGTTGCGTTCGATTTCAATCAAACGCGTGCCGAGTTCATGCGATTGGGTGTTCAAGATATCGGGATCGATCAGAACGCCATTGCGTTCAATCTTTTGCAAGACGACCGAGGTCGGCAATTCGACCTTTTCATAAATGAATTTCAGCCCCGCAGTTTCGGTGGCGCGCGGTAGCATAGTGTGATGTAACTGGAGTGTGATGTCGGCATCTTCCGCCGCATATTCGGTCGCGCGCTCGATGGCCACCTGGTCGAACGTGATCTGCGACGCACCCTTGCCGCACACCGCTTCGAAGGAAATGGTGTCGCGGTTCAAATGGCGCAAGGCCAGGCTTTCCATGTCATGGCTTTTGTGCGATTCGAACACATAGGATTGCAGCAAGGTGTCGTGCTGTATGCCGCGCAGTGCCACACCGTGGTTGGCGAAGATATGGCTGTCGTATTTAAGGTTTTGCCCGACCTTGAGTTTGGCCGGATTCTCCAGCCAGCTTTTCAGGGTCGCCAATACGTGGTCGCGCGACAGTTGCGGCGGCGCGTCCTGATAATTGTGCGCCATCGGAATATAGGCTGCAATGCCCGGTACGCAGCACAACGAGATGCCGACCATCTGCGCGCGCATCGGATCGAGCGAGGTCGTTTCCGTGTCCAGGGCCGTCAATTCAGCCGCATCGATACGCGTCAGCCAGTCCTGCAGCTGAGCGGCGGTCAGCACGGTTTCATAACGCGTCTCGGCAGGCGCTTCGGGCGCGGCAAACAGGCTGGCCTGGGGTTCCGGGGCCGGTGCCGCATTCGACGTCGGCTGTGCAGTAGGGAGTTCCGGAGTGCCGCCCAGTTCGCGCAACCAGGTCTTGAAGCCGTTGCGGGCAAAGAAATCGCGCAATTCGTCCTTGTCTTCCGGGTGATGCACGAGCGATTCGCTGATCGATTTCATATGCTCGCTAAGGTCGCAATCGGTTTTGACCGTCAACAGCACTTTCGCCTGCGGTAACCACTCCAATGCGCCACGCAAGTTCTCACCGACCACGCCGCCGATGTCGGCCGCATGCGCAACAACCTGGTCGAGATTGCCATATTGCGTCAGCCATTTCACGGCGGTCTTGGGCCCGACTTTCGCAACGCCCGGCACATTGTCGACTGTGTCGCCGATCAGTGTCAGATAATCGACAATCAATTCCGGCGGCACGCCAAACTTGGTGGCCACGCCGGCATTGTCGAGTTTTTCGTTGCTCATGGTGTTGATCAGCGTCACTTGATCGTTGACCAACTGCGCGAGATCCTTGTCGCCGGTAGAGACAATGGTGTGCATGCCTTCCGCGGCAGCCTGGACCGCCAGCGTGCCGATTACATCGTCGGCTTCCACGCCGTCCACCATCAGAATCGGCCATCCCATTGCACGCACGGCTTCGTGGATCGGGACGATCTGTTTGACCAGGTCTTCCGGCATGGAAGCGCGCTGGGCTTTGTATTCCGGATAAAGATCGTCGCGAAAGGTCTTACCCTTGGCATCGAACACACAGGCCATGTAGGCCGCCGGGAAATCTGCTCGCAGACGGCGCAGCATGTTGATCATGCCGTAGATGGCACCCGTCGGTGCGCCTTGCGCATTGCGCAGATCCGGCAGGGCATGAAAAGCTCGATACAAATAGCTCGATCCGTCAACCAAAAGGAGGGTTTTATCATTCATATGAGTTCAATGGGTAAATAACCTGCCGCCTTGCAGCAGGGGACCGATCCCTGGCGCACTAAAGACAAGAAGGCAAGGGAATCGAGGCAAATTGCGATTATGGCAGAGATTGGCGCGTCGGCTGGTCGTTTGCCGGATCCGCTGTCCCCAGTATTCGCGCCTCGCCGGCGGGACGTCATCAAGGCCTTGCGCCCCGTTTCGTGAGATGCATTACTGCTTTCGTTGATACGGCGCCCACCATGGGACCGGCCAAAATCAACAGTTGACCTGCAATTTCTTTTGATTTGGATCAAAAAACAAAGACTTGAACCTATCATGATGGGTATTGTCTTATTTCTAAGCAACAAGAACGGGTATCATTGATTGCAGGAGACAGTGCCCGGGAAGTGTCCCGCATGCACTGCTACAATGAACTGAAGCTGCCCCAATTTACCTGCTAAGGACATCATGCGCACAACTCAATTCTGTCGGATCGCCACCCTTGCATTGGCCGCCCTGCTGGCACCTGTGCTGGTTTCCGCGCAACAAATTCAGCCGGTCGAAGAAAAGCCCGCCGACAAAACGACTGACAAGCCGGCCGACAAGGCAGGCAAAGCTGCAGCAGACAAGTCCGCCACAGCCAAGCAAACCGCCGAGCCCAAATTGGAAAAACTGGAAGACCCGGAGCCGCCCAGCATCAAAATCGGCAAACCGCCCGGCGAACCAAAAGTAAAGGTTACTGAAACACGCAATGACAGCAGAGGCAGGGAAGTCAAGGTCGAGAACGGCAAAAGTACCTACTACGTTCGTCCCAACGCGCAGGTAGGCAGCACCTTGCCTGGCGACACGCAGAGCACGACCAATCGCGGGGCGGAATGGAAGGTGATGGAATTCGACCTCGGCGCGAAGAAGAAAAAGGAAGAAGACAAGTCCGGCAGCGGTGACGCCAAGAAATAATTTCCGGATAATAAGCTTTCCGTCCGGTCCCCGAGCGGGATTGATGCATAATAGCGCTTCCTTGAGGGGCATCCGCGTGCTGGCTGCGGCCGGGATGGCAGTCGTTGGTGCGGAGATGCCGGCCCCTTTGTTTGCAGGACGTCGTTCGCTACACTTGTGGAAATTGCGCCGCAGTTGCCGATAGGCGTTGCGCTGCGGCCATTGCAAGAGATACTTGACGACTGACCGCCCTTCCATTAATCGCTGATTCGCTTACTCTCATGGCAGTCTTCACCTCGGTCAGCATGGCTGACCTGGAATCCTGGATCACCCAATACCCGTTAGGCAAGGCAAGGTCGATACGCGGCATCTCTTCCGGCATCGAGAACAGCAACTTCTTCATCGATACCGATGCCGGGGAATTTGTCCTCACAATCTTCGAAAACCTCCGCTTCGAGCAATTGCCGTTTTATCTCGAGTTGATGCGCCATCTTGCCGAACGTAACGTGCTGGTGCCGGCGCCGGTAGCAACGCTCAAGGGCGAAATCTTGAACCGCCTGCACGGCAAGCCGGCAGCCATTGTCAGCAAGCTGCACGGCAGTTCGCAAATGCAACCAGAACCTGTGCATTGTGCCGCGGTGGGTGCAATGCTGGCACGCATGCACATCGCGGCGGCAGATTTTCCGATTCGGCAGCCCAACTTGCGTGGTCTCGACTGGTGGGTGAAGACTGCGCCGGTCGTGCAGTCTTTCCTTTCGCCGTCTTGCCAAAACCTGCTCCAGGACGAAACCCGATTCCAGCAGGAATTTGCCGCTTCGGCCGCCTATGCGCGACTGCCGAACGGGCCCGTCCACGCCGACCTGTTCCGCAACAACGTGATGTTTGAAGGCGACAAGCTGGGCGGCTTCTTCGATTTCTATTTTGCCGGGTGTGACACCTGGCTGTTCGACCTGGCGGTTTGCGTCAATGACTGGTGTATTGATCTCGATAGCGGCGTGCTTGACCTGCCGCGCTTGCATGCCATGGTCGACGCCTACCATGCGGTGCGTCCATTCACCGGCGATGAAGTGCAGGCATGGCAGCCGTTGTTGCGCGCCGGGGCATTGCGTTTTTGGCTATCACGCCTTTACGACTACCACCTGCCGCGCGATGCGGAAATGTTGACGCCACATGATCCGACCCATTTCGAACGCATACTGCGCGAGCGCATTGCCCACCCGGCGCCGGCATTGCCGCACGTCACTGGCATTTCGGCGGGTGCAAGGTAATGGATAGATTACCGGCTATCAGCGGTTGGCACTGGATCCGGGACGGCATTGCAATCTGGCGACGTCAACCCAATGCCTTGGGCCTGGTGTTCCTGATGTATCTGTCCTTGAATTTACTGTTGCTGGTTGTACCGTACATCGGTCCCTTGCTCGTTTTGCTGTTGAACCAGGTATTGACGACTGCATACATGTTGGCATGCGCCAGGGTCGACGCCGGCGATCGCGCGCATCCAAGGCAGTTGTTTGCCTACTTTCGAGCGCCGGCTTTCTGGAAACTGGGCGGACTGGGACTTTGCTACGCGCTCGCCAGCTTTATCGCCAGCACTGCCATGAGCTGGTTTGCCGGCCCCACCCTCGTATCGACCATGCTCAATGCAAATTCGGCAGTGGTGGCACTTGACCCGGTGGCACAAGTCACTCTGGTCGAATCGTTCATGCTTGGTAGCGTGGTTTATTTGTTGTTGATCATCCCACTCTGGTTTGCCGCCCCCTTGATGGCGTGGCAAGGGATGGGATTTGCCAAGGCAATTTTCTTCAGTTTCTTTTCGACATTGCGTTCGGCCAAGGCGTTTATCGTCTACGTGTTCTGCTGGATTCTGATCAACCTGTTTGTGGTCATCAATGTCATGGCCATATTGGGCCTTTTGGGCATGAGCAGCAACGCCGCGGTATTGTCGATAATGATTCCTGGCATGCTTATCCTGACAATGTTGCGCTATTGCTCCTACTATACTAGCTACGTACAGGTATTCGGCAAACCGCAGCTCCCAGCGGAAGTCTGACGCTCCTTAAAGCGTATCAAGCAATCTTTTCCAGTTTGGCCACGCTCAGGTCGAGCACCTTCATGCCATAACGCCCAAAATTGATCTGGGCGCGCGCATTGCCGCCGCTGCCTTCAATGTTCACAATCACGCCGTCGCCGAATTTCGGATGCGCGACGTTTTCACCGATACGCCATGGCGCATCCTTCCTGCCGAACGATTGCGCAATCTTGTTGACACCGGATTCCGGTGCATCGTCCCAGGCGGATTTCTCCCACGCAGCTTTCGGATTGGCGAACCAGTGATGCTGCACGCGCGGCGACAGCCATTTCAGCGAGGCATCGGGCAACTCGTCGAAAAAGCGTGAGCGCAAGTTATAGCGCGTCTGGCCGTGCAACATGCGCGTTTGCGAAAAACTCATGTACAAACGCTGGCGCGCACGCGTGATGGCGACATACATCAGGCGTCGTTCTTCCTCCACGCCGCCGTCTTCCTTGGTGCTGTTTTCGTGGGGGAACAGCCCTTCTTCCAGACCGGTGATGAAGACCGCGTTGAATTCCAGCCCCTTGGCGGAATGCACCGTCATCAATTGCAGCGCATCCTGGCCGGCCTGCGCCTGATTGTCGCCCGCTTCCAGCGACGCATGGGAGAGAAAGGCCGATAGCGGCGACATCACGCTCGGCAATGGCGCATCGGCATCGAGAATCTGGTCGCCACCGCCCAAGGCGGCGGCTTCCGGCGCCGCTGCGCTCGGCCCCAGATATGCGGGCGCATCGTGGCCGAAACCTTCTTCGGAGACGAACAAGGTGGCCGCGCTCACCAGTTGCTCAAGGTTCTCCAGCCGGTCGGCGCCTTCCTTTTCATTCTGGTAGTGCAGCTTCAACCCGCTCGCATCAATGACGATGCCAACCGTTTCGGGCAAGGGCAGTTGGTAGGTTTCGAAGCGGACGCTTTCGATCATCTTGACGAAAGCGCCAAGCGACGAGCCCGCCTTACCTGCTACATGGGAGACCGCCGCATACAGTGAAAGGCCTTGCTGACGCGCCGCGTCCTGCAGTTGTTCCAGCGAGCGCGCGCCGATACCGCGCGCCGGGAAATTGACCACACGCAGGAATGCCGAATCGTTGTGCGGGTTATCCATCAGTTGCAGATAGGCGATGGCATGCTTGACTTCGGCACGTTCGAAGAAACGCTGTCCGCCGTATACGCGATACGGAACACCGGCCGAGAACAGCGCATGTTCCAGCACGCGCGACTGGGCATTGGAGCGGTACAGGATGGCAATTTCGCTGCGCGCGGCGCCATCCGCCATGAGGCTCTTTGCCTCTTCGACAATCCATTGCGCTTCCTGCAAATCGCTGCTCGCCTCGAAGATCCGTACCAATTCGCCATGGCCTGCGTCGGTGCGCAAATTCTTGCCCAGGCGCTGGCGGTTATTCGATATCAGCGCGTTGGCTGCATCGAGTATGTGCGCGTGGGAGCGATAATTCTGTTCTAGCTTGATCAGATTCTGCCCGGCGAATTCGCGCTCGAATGCGATCATGTTGGCCACCTTGGCGCCGCGAAACGCGTAGATGCTCTGGTCGTCGTCGCCAACGGCGAACATGGCGCCATGCGGCCCTACCAGCAGCTTGAGCCACTTGTATTGCAGATCGTTGGTATCCTGAAACTCGTCCACCAGTACATGGCGGAAGCGGCTCTGGTAGTGCTCGCGCAAGGGCTGGTTGCGCATCAGCAGTTCATACGTCCGCAACAGCAATTCGGCAAAATCGACCACGCCTTCACGCTGGCACTGCGCGTCATACAGGTCATACAGCTCGACCATCTTGCGGTTGTAATCGTCGAATGCCTCCAGATCCTTGGCGCGCAGTCCCTGGTCCTTGGCATTGTTGATGAAGTACATCAGGTTTCGTGGCGGATATTTTTCGTCGTCGACGTTCATGCCCTTGAGCAGGCGCTTGATGGCTGATAGCTGGTCCTGCGAATCGAGAATCTGGAACGTCTGCGGCAGCCCGGCGTCGCGGTAATGCGCACGCAGCAGGCGATTGGACAAGCCATGGAAAGTGCCAATCCACATCCCACGCGTATTGATCGGCAGCATGGCCGACAGTCGCGCCACCATTTCCTTGGCCGCTTTGTTGGTAAATGTGACAGCCAGCACGCCGGCAGGGGAAACCTGGCCGGTCTGGATCAGCCAGGCGATACGGGTGGTCAATACCCTGGTCTTGCCCGAACCGGCGCCCGCCAGAATCAGGGCGGACTGCGGTGGCAGGGTTACGGCAGCAAGTTGTTCGGGATTGAGATTTTGGAGGAGATTTTGCATGCAGCGATTATAGCGGTTTGTGCCCTGCAAGCCGGGTTTTAGTCCGCGCAGACATGACTATGTCTAAACTGGCAAGTTGGTCCGGCTTTCTCGTTCGGCGTTGCAATCCGTTTGGATCACGAATGCAAAACATGGCCCCACGATTCCACTAGCCAGCAAAAATTTTCAATGCGGGCAATCTGGCATTTGTTGCCCCATGCATTGAATAGGTTTGCGAGCAGTCGCCGCGATCCGCTGCATCGTCTGTGCGGACGAAACACCATCGGAGAAGAAGGCAAGCAGTCTGGGTTTGGCGCGCATTTTGCAATGCATAAAGTTTCCCTATGGAATTTTTTGCAAAGATGCCACCTGTTATTTAATGCAGGTTGCAAAGTCCAAATATTTGAAGGTACACTTAGGCGACCCGTTTCGATATTAATGATATTGATCGAGCGGGATTATAAAAGTGCTGCGCGAGCCCGGCTCGAATGACAGCTCAATGGAGTGTTACAAGGAGGATTTAATGCGTTCACCATCATCCTGCGCGCAGGTTCTGCGTTCCTTTCTTCGTCCCTTTCCGGTTCCGCCCCTCGTTCATTCAATTCCGTAATCGTTTCATTGTGATCCTGGCAGTTCCAGAATTTCGAGCCTGATAGCCTACCCGGCATATCAGTTTCGTTATGGGCATGCATTTGTCAATTCACCAATTCGGTGTGGCAGACCTTGCTCGTTGTGACGTTGAAGGAAGAATTCCTTCAACGAAGGGAGTAGATACACTGGTCTCAATGGATATCTTGCGAGACCACTCTTTATTTTTATTTTTATAAAACAATCGGAGAGTAGAAATGAACTTGAGCAGAAAACTGGCAGTGTTGGCTGTGTCCCTTGCATGCGCAGGCATGGCTGTGGCAGGCGTGGTTCGTGAAGAAGAAGGAACAGTCTACAAGCCGACAGGCAAAGGCTGGGGGCAGGTTGACCTGGAGAGGTCCGGCACCGCAGCAGCCGGCGCCAATGTCAAGGCGGCCCGGAGCGCCAATCTCACATTGCAAGGCGGCCCGGTCATGACGGCCGCGAAGAACGTCTACTACATTTGGTACGGCACCTGGGACACGGCATCGAAGAACGTGTTGACCAACCTGGCCCAACACATCGGTGGATCGCCTTACTTCAACATCAACTCCACATACTACAATTCGGCCGGCACACACGTGCAAAACGTGGTCAACTATGCCGGCAGCACCACCAACAGCGGCACACTGGGCAAGAGCCTGTCGGATGCGAATATCGAAACCATCGTCAGCAATGCCATTACTTCGGGATCATTGCCGCTTGACGCGAACGGTATCTACTTTGTCCTGACCGACAAGAGCACGACTGCAACTTCGGGTTTCTGCACGCAGTATTGCGGTTGGCACACCAACGCCACAATCAGCGGCAAGGACATCAAGTATGCCTTCATCGGTGACGCTGAAACCCAATGCGCTTCATCGTGCGGCGCTGTCAGCCCAAGCCCGAACGGCACACCGGGTGCGGACTCGATGGCCAGTATCGTTGCCCACGAGATGGAAGAGACAGTGACCGATCCTGATGGCAATGCCTGGTATTCGACCAGTTCCGGCATGGAAAACGGCGACAAGTGTGCGTGGAATTTCGGCACCGAGTCGACGGCTTCCAACGGCGCGAAGTATAACCAGACTTTCGGTTCGTTGAAGTATCTCATCCAGCAAAACTGGGTGATTGCATCGACACAGAAGTGCCTGCAGCACTATCCCTGATACACCGATTGACGTAGTATAGTCACATAGCCGCCACTTCAAAGTCGTACGAAGTGGCGGCTTGTTTGCTTATTCTCGCTCGAAAATACCTCGATGAAAATTCTTCACGTTGTGATTTGTCTGGCCGCGCTGTATACGGTCGCTCCTGCTTTCTCCGCCGAAGAAACCGCTCCGGCGCCCCATCGCGTCGTGCCGACGGTGACGCGCACCATACAAATATTCAGCAATCTCGAAAACGCCTGGAATGACGGCGTGAAAAATCGCGACAATGCGTCGCTGAAGAAAATTATTGCGGAACGCTATGAACTGCGTACCGCAGCTTCACCCGGACGCCCAACGCCGCGCGACGAATCGATCACACTGGCTTTCAAAGACGCGCCCTTCGCGTCCAGGATTGAACAGATGGCCGTCCACGAGTACGGCGACCTGATGATCGTCAGTTTTCAGTGGGACCTCGACGTCGACGCATCGAGCCCGCTGGCATCGAAGATATTTGTTGTCGATACGTGGAGGCGGGCCGATGGCGATTGGCAAGTGCAGGCAAGATACGCCGCACCGGCCGATGGAACAACGAAAATGGTTCCTGGTTTTGATACGCAGCAGCCGACGATTAACAAGAAGATATAGTATTTGACACTGCTCTGCAGGTATTGATCGGGATAACATGACTGGCATTAAGGCAAGCATAAAATTTACGTTACTTGCGGCTTGTCTGCTGAGTAACCGCTTTTCGTGCGCGGAGACCGAGCAGGAAGCGCACATCAAGAAATTGATCGAGCCGCGCATGGGCGTTGGTGTCGTGGTGGACTCGGTGACCAAGACGCCCTATGGCGGATTGTTTGAAATTCGTACCAATGGCGACATTTTTTATACCGACGAGAATGCTGCCTACTTCTTTGTCGGCAAGGTCATCGATTCGACGACCTACAAGGATTTGACCAAGGCACGTGTGGACCAGCTCGCTGCGATTAAATTCTCCGATCTGCCGCTGGACTCGGCCATCAAAGTCGTGCAGGGAAACGGCAAGCGCGTGATCGCGGTTTTTGAAGATCCCAATTGTCCATATTGCAAAAAATTGCATCAGACACTGCAATCGGTCAACGACATCACGGTGTACACCTTCCTGCTCAATATCTTGTCTGATGACTCGGCAAGCAAATCGGCTGCCATTTGGTGTTCGCCGGACCGCGCAAAGGCCTGGGAAGACTGGATGCTGCGAGGGAAAGCTGCATTACCTGCCGCACCGGGATGCGTCACGCCGAATGACCAAGTGCTGGCGCTGGGCAAGAAGCTGCGCGTCGCCGGTACGCCAACTGTGTATTTCACGGACGGGACCCGCACCGGCACTGGGCTGGACGCAAAATCGCTGGAAGATCGTCTCGCATCGATACACTGAACATCAGTGCGTTCGCATGCATTTCCTCCACCGAAAGCGCGTGACTGTTGCGGCAGTTGCGGCTGACCAGCGACCATGATGGCAAATTCCCCTGAACAAGTCATCAACCGCAGCCAAGTTCTGGCCGGCTTGGCCGTGGCGATCGTCATCACTGCGGCGACCGGATATTATTTCTGGCCCGAGCAGGCGGAAGATGTTGCGCCAGGCACAGCAGATGTTGCGCCTCGTCAAACTGTGCTTGGGCCCGGCTCGCTGTCTGGCCTGCAGGGCGATGGCTCGCTACTGGCAAGAACTGCCGATGCACAGTCCGGGCCTCCTGCTGGCGTGGCCGTCGCCGACAATCAGCATTTGTTAGTCAATTTCGAATTGCGCGGTGTGCTCGATTATTTCTTGCTTGAACGCGCCGACCCGGATCGCGTCAGCGCCATGCAGCAATACTTGCAGAGCAAATTGCCGGCGCCGGCCTACGCCGATGCAAGGCAAATCGTCGAGCACTACCAGGCTTATATGCAGGCACACGATGCATTGCTGGCGAGTCAGAACCTCGGTTCGCCGAATACGGAACCGCACAACCTGGATGTCTATCGCATTGTGTCGTGGAAAGAACAGCGTGACCGCTTACGGTTGAATATGCTTGGCGAACCAGCCGTACAGGCTTGGTATGCGGAGGACGACGAGCGATTGAACAAGGCCCTGCAGAGACTACAGAGCGCCAGAAACGCATCCGATAACGCGACAGGCCAAACCCAGAATGCAGGCAATGACGACGTCCAACGATTTCCCGGCAGGCGCGACGTCAGCACCGACGATATGCAGGAAGCGGAAATATACGAAATTATCGGCAGGGAAACCACGAGTTTTAAAACCCTGGCGCTAGCGATGCAACAATGGGTTCCACGCTATCAGGCTTTCCTGGGCGACATGAAGCAAATCAATGAGAAGCAGGGCCTGAGCCCGATGGAACGCAATCAGCAAATTTACGAGTTGCTTCTCAAGAAATTCCCCGACAAGGCTGAACGCCAGAGAGCCCGCTATCGACTGCCGCAATCATAGCGCCCTGCCAACCGTTCAGACTGAATCAAAGCGTCTTGCGGTACCCGCCCGCCGCCCACGCGGCAGCACTTTCCCGGCTGAGTTTGAAATTTGCCGCAACGATGGCTTCCGCAATTTTCACGCCTTCTTCGGAATATGCAGAAAGTCTGGCATGCGGCTCATCATCGCTGGGCACGATATCGAGCGTGAAATTCAGGTTACCCTCATGTACCGAAACGTACAGGCTCTTGTGCAGCATGGCATGCAATTGTTGCTCATGGCGGCGCAACACTTCGGACGCAGTCTTGACCAGTGTGTTGAAGGCGGCTGTGTCAAGCGGCTTGGGGTTTTTCTTGTCACGCCCCATGGTCCAGGGGCCAACCAAAGCCGGCTCGGATTCGCCGTCCTTGCACATCTCCACTGCCCAGCCCTCATCGTCCTCATTCTTGATGACGCGTGCGGTCCAACCATTGTCGCACCACAGTCGCGGGCTATAAATTGATTCAGGGCCATCCGCGACGTGCTCGTCGCCTGCGTTCGGCACTGCCGTTGCCATTGGATCTGTCAACACGGTTTCCGCCTGTTCAGGTTCAAGAATTGTTTCAAAGTCGAATTGCGCCTGCATCGCAGCCCGCCGCGAACTAGGTTACAAAAAGGGTTGCAAATGGGGTTGCAAAATGGGTTGCCGAAGAAGCGCGCAATCCAGGAAAAAGACGCCGCAACATCAACGCGCTTTGGACAGCACGATCAACCATTTGCTGAACAGCACCAGTTCGACATAGCCTGCTTCGTTGCCGGCACGGCAATCGAGCACCGGGTTCATGGAGGAAAAGCGCCTGCGGAAATCGGGGCCAATGAAAATTTCGCGCCGGCCGACGCGAATCACGATAGAGGAAGGGAGGTATTCAGCGCCGAAACGCGCATTCATGCTATTCATGCTGACCATGGCAAAGCCCCGATGTGAGGTTGACGAAAGAGGTTGAACTGCAACCGAGACATCATCCTAGCACAAATACTGTATATTCATACAGTATTATTTCACGAGCCGCCTGTGCGTCGCACGCATGCAACACTACGCCGATTATGCCAGTCTAGCCGGAAATAAACAAATCAGCAAATCCGCGCGCCGCACTTTGTGGGTTTCCGGCCTGATAAACACTACTGATTACCGCCACCATGTCGGCGCCTTGCGCCACCAATGGAACTGCATTGTCGCGTGTCATACCGCCAATCACGACCACGGGCAGGGGAATCTCGGCCTTGGCCTCTGCCACAATGGACGGCTGGGTCGACACCTCATATTTTTTTACGCGTGACGGGTAAAAACCGCCGAATGCGACATAGCTGGCGCCGGCATGATGCGCGGCGCGCGCGAGATCCATGCTGCCGTAGCACGAAGCGCCGACGATCTTCTGCGGCCCGACCCTGGCGCGCACCTCGGCCACCGTCATGTCGGTGCCGCCGACGTGAATGCCGTCGGCATCGAGCGCGAGACATAAATCGAGGTGGTCATTAATGACGAATGGCACGGAATAGGTACGGCACAATGCCTGAAGGCACTCGGCCTGTTCACGGCGCAATGCGGCATCGGCGGTCTTGTGACGGTACTGCAGCACGGTAGCGCCGCCGCGCAAAGCCAATTCGCTGATTTCCAACAACTGCTGGGTATTGTCCCAATCGGGAGTAACGAGATACAGGCCCTTCATTGACCCGCCTTTCTTGCATGAGAGCGATTTGGAATGCTTTGCCCCGGTGCAATCGTGTAAGCCTGCACCAGCGCTTCATGGCAAAATGCCTGGCCGGCTTCCAGCGCCTGCTCCATGGATTTCCCCTGTGCCAGCAGTGCGGCGATCGCCGAGGCCAACGTACAGCCACTGCCGTGAAAGGAGCCGGACAGGCGCGGCCAACTCCAGGAGCGCGCGCCATCCTTGCCGAACCAGCGATTGACCACCTTTGCGTCAGTCGCATGGCCCCCCTTGATCAAGACATTGCGGCAGCCGCGCTGCATCAGGGTATCAGCCTGCGATTCGGCGCGTCGGTCGCCGGTACAGAGCGCCGCCACCTCAGGCAGATTCGGCGTGATCACAGTCGCCAGCGCCAGCAGCGGTTGCATGATCTGGATGGCATCTTCCCCGGCAAGGGCATCGCCGTGGCCACTTGCGAGCACCGGGTCGAGCACCACCGGCAAGTCGGGATGCTGAAGACGCAACACACCAATGATCTCGGCAATCGCTTCGGCATTTTCCCTGCTGCCGATGATGCCGATCTTCACTGCGGAAATGAGCATCTTGTCGATCAGTGCCTGGGCCTGACGACGGACGAATTCGGCATCCACAGGTTCGGCAAAATACACGTGATCGTTGTCTTGCGCAGTCAGGACCGTGATCACCGACAGGGCATGCGCGCCGAGCGCGGCTATGGCCTGAATATCGGCCTGGATACCCGCACCGCCGCTCGGGTCGGCGCCGGCAAAGACCAGTACGTTGACGCGCTTCACGCCACGTGCCCGGTGGTCGGCGACGAGGGCGTGGCGGCAAACTTCTTCGGGATACGTCCGGCCAGGAAGGCTGCGCGTCCGGCTTCGACGCCCAAACGCATCGCACGCGCCATCAGCACCGGATCGCGCGCGCCGGCAATGGCGGTATTCATCAACACGCCATCGCAGCCGAGTTCCATCGCAATCGCAGCGTCGGAGGCCGTGCCGACGCCGGCATCGACCAGCACCGGCACCTTCGATTGCTCGATGATCAGCGACAGGTTCCACGGATTGAGTATGCCCATGCCGGAGCCGATCAACGATGCCAGCGGCATCACGGCGACGCAGCCGATGTCTTCGAGCATCTTGGCCTGGATCGGGTCATCGCTGCAATACACCATCACGTCAAAACCGTCCTTGACCAGCGTCTCGGCTGCCTTCAAGGTCTCTGGCATGTTGGGGAACAGGGACTTCGGATCGCCGAGCACTTCGAGCTTGACCAGCTTGTGGCCGTTCAACAACTCACGCGCCAGTTGCAGGGTATAGATCGCATCCGCGGCGTTGTAGCAGCCGGCGGAATTGGGCAGCATGGTAAAGCGCGAGGTCGGCAGCACGTCGAGCAGGCTAGGCGCATTCGGGTCCTGGCCGATGTTGACGCGGCGGATCGCCACCGTCACGATTTCCGCGCCTGACGCTTCGGTCGCAATGCGGGTTTCCTCGAGGTCGCGATACTTGCCGGTGCCCACCAGCAGGCGCGAGCGGTAGGTCTTGCCGGCGATGGTCAGGCTGCCGTCTTCGATGGCTGGCGTTGTGTTTTCAGTTTGCTGCATGGTTTCTCCTGTTATGAAGCTGTGCGGAGGTCATCCATTCTCTGACGATCGCGACACAACAACTCCCCTCGCCCGCAGGCGGGAGAGGGGTGGGGGTGGGGGTGAGGGGGCACGTCAAGACAACCGCTCTCAACCAATCATCCGCGATTCACCAAAAGCCAATTCAAAATCGCTGCCGGGCTTAAAGTTGAATGTCTTGGCAAGTCCCCTCACCCCTGGCCTTCGTGGCCCGCCCTCTCCCGCCTGCGGGCGAGGGGTTACGTCTTGCCACTCCCACAATAGGGAGAAAAACTAACCGCCGCGTCAGCCGCCGCCGATAGCACGCACCACATCAACCCGGTCGCGGGCCTGCAACGCCCGCTGCTGCCACAAATGGCGCGGCACGATTTCGCGATTGATGGCCACCGCCACCGCCTGGTTACCCAGGTTCAGCGCGGCGACCAGTTCATGCACATGCTGGCCATCTTCGACCTCGCGCGGCTCGCCGTTCAATTCAATGGCTATCATGCTGATCGATCCGCCTATTGCTTGCGATAGATTTCCGCACCGCTCTTGACGAACTCGATGGACTTCACTTCCATCCCCTGCTTCAAGGCGGCGATTTCGGAAATGCCCTGTTTGGCCGCATAGTCGCGCACTTCCTGGGTGATTTTCATCGAGCAGAAATGCGGGCCGCACATCGAGCAGAAATGCGCAACCTTGGCCGAATCCTTGGGCAATGTTTCGTCGTGGAAGTCGCGCGCCTTGTCCGGATCGAGGCCGAGGTTGAACTGGTCTTCCCAGCGGAATTCGAAGCGCGCCTTGGACAGGGCGTTGTCGCGAATCTGCGCGCCCGGATGACCCTTGGCCAGGTCGGCTGCATGTGCTGCCAGCTTGTAGGTGATGATGCCTTCCTTGACGTCGGCCTTGTTCGGCAAGCCGAGGTGTTCCTTCGGCGTCACATAACACAGCATTGCCGTGCCGTACCAGCCGATCATGGCCGCGCCGATGCCCGACGTGATGTGGTCGTAACCGGGCGCGATGTCGGTGGTCAAGGGGCCAAGCGTGTAGAACGGCGCTTCATGGCACTGTTCCAGTTGCAGGTCCATGTTTTCCTTGATCATGTGCATGGGCACGTGGCCGGGGCCTTCAATCATCACCTGCACGTCGTGCTTCCATGCCACCTGCGTCAGTTCACCGAGCGTCTTCAATTCGCCAAGTTGCGCTTCGTCGTTGGCATCATAGATCGAGCCGGGGCGCAAACCGTCGCCGAGACTGAACGAGACGTCGTAGGCTTTCATGATTTCGCAAATATCTTCGAAATGCGTATAAAGGAAAGACTCTTCATGATGCGCGAGGCACCACTTGGCCATGATCGAACCGCCGCGCGAAACAATGCCGGTCATGCGTTTGGCTGTGAGCGGCACGTAGCGCAGCAGCACGCCGGCATGGATGGTGAAATAGTCGACGCCCTGCTCGGCTTGTTCGATCAGGGTGTCGCGGAAGATTTCCCAAGTCAGGTCTTCAGCCTTGCCGTTGACCTTTTCCAGTGCCTGGTAAATCGGCACGGTGCCGATCGGCACCGGCGAATTACGGATGATCCATTCGCGCGTTTCGTGGATGTGCTTCCCTGTGGAAAGATCCATCACCGTGTCGCCGCCCCAGCGGATTGCCCAGGTCATTTTCTCGACTTCTTCGCCAATTGAAGAGGTGACGGCCGAGTTGCCGATGTTGGCATTGATCTTGACCAGGAAATTGCGCCCGATGATCATCGGCTCGATTTCCGGGTGGTTGATGTTGGCCGGGATGATGGCGCGGCCGCGCGCGATTTCTTCGCGCACGAATTCCGGCGTGATTTCCGGCGGGATCGATGCACCGAAATTCTGGCCCGGATGCTGACGGCCCATCAAGTCGGCCAGGCGTGTTCCCATCGGGCCCGAGGCTTTCAATTCTTCCAGGTATTGCTTGCGCCGCATGTTTTCGCGGATCGCCACGTATTCCATTTCCGGCGTGATGATGCCCTGGCGCGCGTAGTGCATTTGCGAAACGTTCTTGCCGGCCAGCGCGCGGCGCGGCTTGCGGTGCAGGTTGAAGCGCAGCTCGGCCAGTTGCGCATCGTTTAAGCGTTCGATGCCGTATTGCGAACTTGGGCCCGGCAATTCTTCAGTATCGGCGCGTTCCAGTATCCATGGCGTGCGCGGTGCAGACAGGCCGGAGCGGATGTCGATCTTGACGCCCGGCTCGCTGTAAGGACCGGAAGTGTCATAGACATAGATAGGCGGATTCTTTTCCGCGCCGAATGAGGCCGGCGTATCGGACTGGCTGATCTCGCGCATCGGCACGCGAATATCGGGGCGCGAGCCTTCGACATAAAATTTGCGCGAATTCGGCAGAGGGTGAATGGCCGCTTCGTCCACCTGGGCGGTGGCGGCGAGGAATTTGGGATTGGCGTTCATTGCGTTCCTTTGCTCGGTTTCATAAAGCGAAGGAACAACGGGCAAGGCATACGCCTGACGGCGCCCGTTAGCTTCCCTTCGCTGGCATTATCCAGATCAGGTAAAGGGTGTTTCTCACCAAACCGCTTCGCGCCAAATAACACTTTGGCAAGCAGCCAGGACCCCTAGCAAGACCATGATGAAATGGTATGGCGGAATTATACGCCTTTGGACAGGGCAGTCTGCAAGCACTGCTTTATAATCCCTAGTTCCCCGAAAACATAGCTGGAAGCAAGCCAAACCATGGAATTAGCCAAATCCTTCGAACCCGCCGACATTGAAGCCTTTTGGCGCACCGAGTGGGAACAGCGCGGTTACTACACCGCCACCACCGATGCCGCCAAGCCTGCGTTCAGCATCCAGTTGCCGCCGCCCAACGTCACCGGCACGCTGCACATGGGCCACGCCTTCAACCAGACGATTATGGATGGTTTGACGCGCTATCACCGCATGCGCGGCTACAACACGGCCTGGATCCCCGGCACCGATCATGCCGGCATCGCGACGCAGATCGTTGTCGAGCGGCAACTCGATGCGCAGAAAGTCTCGCGCCACGACCTGGGCCGGGAAAAGTTTGTCGAAAAAGTCTGGGAGTGGAAGGAAAAGTCGGGCTCGACCATCACCGGCCAAATGCGCCGCATGGGCGCGTCGACCGACTGGGGTCGCGAATACTTCACGATGGACGACAAAATGTCCAAGGCCGTAACCGAGGTGTTTGTGCGCCTGTTCGAACAAGGCCTGATCTATCGCGGCAAGCGGCTGGTCAACTGGGACCCGAAACTGGGTACGGCGGTGTCGGACCTCGAGGTGTCGTCCGAAGAAGAAGACGGCTCGATGTGGTACATCCGCTATCCGCTCGCCGATGGCAGCGGCCACATCACGGTTGCGACCACGCGCCCTGAAACCTTGCTCGGCGACAGTGCCGTGGCGGTCGACCCCACCGACGAACGTTTTCAGCATCTGATCGGCAAGCTGCTCAAGCTGCCTTTGACCGAGCGCGAAATCCCGATCATCGCCGACGATTACGTCGACAAGGAATTCGGCACCGGCTGCGTGAAGATCACCCCCGCGCACGACTTCAACGACTATCAGGTTGGCCTGCGGCACAACCTGGCGCAAATCAACGTGCTGACGCTGGACGCCAAGATCAGCGACGAAGCGCCTGCAGCGTATCGCGGCCTGGACCGCTTCGCCGCACGCAAGCAGATCGTGGCCGATCTCGACGCGCAAGGCTTGCTGGCCGAAGTCAAAGCGCACAAGCTGATGGTGCCGCGCGGTGACCGTACCGGCGTGGTACTTGAACCGATGCTGACCGACCAATGGTTTGTCGCCATGAGCAAGCCGGCACCGGAGGGCACGCATTTCCCCGGCAAATCGATTGCCGAAGTCGCCCTGGAAAAGGTCGCCAACGGCGAAGTCAAGTTCGTGCCTGAAAACTGGACCACGACTTACAACCAGTGGCTCAACAACATCCAGGACTGGTGCGTCTCGCGACAACTGTGGTGGGGTCACCAGATTCCGGCGTGGTATGACGACACAGGCAATATCTACGTCGCACGCAGCGAAGCCGAGGCCCAGGCACAGGCTGGCGGCAAGGCAATACGCCGTGATGCGGACGTGCTCGACACGTGGTTCTCGTCGGCCCTGGTGCCCTTCTCCACGCTCGGTTGGCCGGCGCAAAGTGCCGATCTCGACATGTTCCTGCCGTCCACCATCCTGGTCACCGGTTTCGACATCATCTTCTTCTGGGTGGCGCGCATGGTCATGATGACCACGCATTTCACCGGCAAAGTACCATTTGATAAAGTCTACATCCACGGTCTGATTCGCGACAGCAACGGCCAGAAAATGTCGAAGTCCAAGGGCAATACGTTGGACCCGATAGACTTGATCGACGGCATCTCTATCGATGAATTGGTCGCAAAGCGCACCACCGGCCTGATGATTCCGAAGGACGCGCCAAAAATCGAAAAGGCCACACGCAAGGAATACCCGAACGGTATCGCCGCCTTCGGCACCGATGCCCTGCGTTTCACCATGGCCAGCTACGCCAGCCTCGGTCGCAACATCAATTTCGACCTGAACCGCTGCGAAGGCTATCGCAATTTCTGCAACAAGCTGTGGAACGCCACGCGCTTTGTGCTGATGAATGTGGAAGGCAAGGACTGTGGCACGGCCGAGCACCCGGCAGATTCGTGCGGCCCAGGCGGTACTCTCGATTTCTCGCAGGCCGACCGCTGGATTTCCTCGACGCTACAACGTACCGAAGCCGAAGTCGAAAAGGGCTTCGCCGACTATCGCTTCGACAACATCGCCACAGCGATCTACAAATTCGTCTGGGATGAGTATTGCGACTGGTACCTCGAAGTCGCCAAGGTGCAGATGCAACATGGCACCGAAGCACAGCAGCGCGCCACGCGCCGTACCCTGCTGAAGACGCTGGAAACGGTACTGCGCCTGGCGCACCCGATAATCCCGTTCATCACCGAAGCGCTGTGGCAAACGGTCGCGCCGCTGTCGGGCAAGACGCTGAACCCGGCGGGCGACTCGATCATGCTGCAGCCCTACCCGGTCGCGCAGCCGCAAAAGATTGACGAGAACGCCGAAGCCTGGATGCAAAAATTGAAGGCGCTGACGGACGCCTGCCGCAACCTGCGCGGCGAAATGCAGCTGTCGCCGGCCAAGCGCGTACCCCTCATTGTGCAGGCCGATCAGGCCGAAGAACGGACCAGATTGGCCGAATATTCGTCTTATCTGCAAGCGCTGGCGAAACTCTCGGAAGTTCAGGTTGTCGAAGCATTGCCTGAATCGCCGGCCTCGGTTGCCGTCATTGGGGAAACCAGGCTGATGCTGAAGGTGGAAATCGACGTCGCAGCCGAACTTGAGCGCCTGGGCAAGGAGATCGCGAAGGTGGAAGGTGAAATCGCCAAGGCGGAAACCCAGCTCGGCAACGAAAGTTTCGTGGCACGTGCGCCGGCGGCCGTTGTGGCGCAGATGCAGGAACGGCTTGCCGGACTGCGTGCCACGCTCGTGAAGTTACGCGAACAATACAATAAGCTGAAATAGAGCATTCAATCTATACGCATTCTGGGGGGATGGCAGCGCAACGTTTCCGTGCGATGATTTGCAAAAATCACTGCGCGGAAATATAACCGCGTCAACCATAAATCGGACTCGGGAGAATTGAATGAAGCGAATAATCATTGCCACAATCGCCGCAGTAGCTTCACTTTCCGCGGCCAGCGCTTGGGCTGACCTGGCTTCGCCAGTGGGCTTGTGGAAAAACATCGACGACAAGACCGGCAAATCAAAGGCCTTGATTCGAATTGTTGAAATCAACGGCGAATTGATCGGCAAAATCGAAAAGATATTTCCCGAACCCGGCCAGACCCCGACGCCGAAATGCGACAAGTGCGAAGGCGCGCTGAAGGATCAGCCAATAGTCGGGCTGACCATTCTTTCCGGCATGAAACGCGACGGCGATGAATACAACGGCGGGAAAATTCTCGACCCCGACAATGGCAAGGTCTACAGCAGCAAGCTTTCCGTCGCCGACGCCGGCAAGAAATTGAACGTACGCGGCTTCATTGGCATGCCGTTCATCGGCAGGTCGCAAATCTGGCTGCGCGAGGAATAAGCTCGTTGTAGTCAAGGAGCGGCATCAATTGCCGCTCCTTATGTTCAAACAAACGAAATCGACAGCCCCGGCAAACTGATGCCGGAAAAAGCAGTAGCCCAGGTTTGGCCCGCTTCGATTGGCACAACATCGGCCCATGTGCCGGTGGTGATGATTTCGCCGGCTGCCAGCGGTGCAAACTGGGTTTGCGCGGACAACATCTGATTCAATTGCCACAAGGCATGCACCGGGCTGCCCCAGACGTCGCTGCCGAAACCGGCTGAGCGCAATTCGTCGCCGCACGATAGCGAGACGCTGGCATTGGCCAGCACCTCCGGCAGGCTGCGGCGCGATGCCGCAGACAATGACTTTGGTTCGCCGATCAACAAGGCGCCATGCATGCCGAACGCAGCAATGGCATCGGCTTCTTCAAATTTCCAATCGGGAAACGGGCAGGTGACGATCTCGAAAGCGTGCGCCATCCAGTCGATGCAATCGGCAACCTCCTCCAGTGTGGCATTCGGCGACGGCGCACGTGCCAGACTGAACACCAGTTCCGGACCAACGCGCGGTTGCAGCGCGCCTTTCAGGCTTTGCAAGCCATGATTATCTTCAATATAGCGCACCGTTGTGTCGAACATCGGCGTCCAGATCGGCATGTGGATCGGATGGGTCACACCATAGTGTGACCATATCTTGCGATTGGTAAAACCGATCTTGCGGCCGATTTGCACTTCGCCTTGCGCAATGCGTGTTTCAAGGATGCATTGCGCAATATCGTAGGCGTCATTGGTCGAGAGCGGCTCTTGCGCAGATAACGGGGGAATCAGTCGCGACTTCGCCCTGGCATCGAGCAATTGGTGCGCATAGCGATTGGCTTGGGTAGACATCAGCATAGGGGGGCTCGCCGAGAGAACTGCAAAACCGACAGGGGGATCGGACTGCAGGTATTGCAAATTTGCCACATCAGCCAGTCAGCGTTAAACCGGCCGGACGAGCACCGATTATGCCGAATTTGATGCCCAATTGGACATGGTTCGGCGAAAAATCAACAAAATACCGATTTTGTCCCGCTTTTGTCCGATTTGTTGCTACAAATTCAGCACCTGCTACGCATTATTTGGTATGCAAGGCAGAAGGCAATTGCCATACAAGAAATATTTCACTCGACCTTGGGAGGACGCGCCGCGTTTTGCCGCCTGACCAGCGCTGTCAAATGCTTGTCAAGTTGATTGGCAAACATCTGTCGGTCATTTTGGCTGAACGGCGCCGGTCCTCCGGTATCGACGCCGCTGGCACGTAACTCGTCCATGAAGCTGCGCATGCCCAGCATTTGCGCAATGTTATCCTTGGTGTAGAACTCGCCGCGCGGATTCAATGCATCGCCGCCTTTTTCCAGCACATCGGCGGCAAGCGGAATATCGGCAGTGATGACCAGGTCGCCCGGTTGCGTCAGGCGTACGATTTCCTGATCGGCGACGTCGAACCCGGAGGGCACCTGGATCGCCTTGATGAAGCGCGACGGTGGTGTGCGCATCAATTTATTGGCGACCAGCGTCACCGTAATCTCGCGTCGGTCGGCGACACGGAACAGGATGTCCTTGATGACAGCCGGACAGGCATCGGCGTCAACCCAGATATTCACGTATCTGCCTTTCCTTTGAGTTATTTCAGACTGCGCAATGATTCGAGCACGGCGCGGCGGGTATTCAATACTTGCTCCGACAAGCGGGCGCCGGCTTCCTTGTCCGACAACAGAGCCTCACCGTCGCGGTTCCACTCTTTCAACAGGTCGTCGGCAGATTGGCTAACCGGTTGCGGCGTCAGCGCGGCGAGATCGTGGATGAACAATACATGGCCGAGTCCTTTGGCCATGTCGCCGCGCTGGGAGTCTTGATGCAGGTATGCGTAGTCGATGGTTTGCTGCAAGCCGCTCAACTCCTTGAGCATTTCAAATTCTGCAGCGCGGATGTTGCGGTGTTGTTCGCTCGATTCATTACGCCAGGTGTTGTAGGACAAGGCGCAGATTGCCACCAGCAAGCTTAACAAAGCGAGCAGATTGCGTCGGATCTGCTGACCCAGGCCCATTGGTTCCATTTAGATCGGTTGTTCCCACAAATCGCCATTCCCGCCGCGCGGCGCGGCAACACCGAAGTGCGCATAGGCTGCCGGCGTGGCAACCCGCCCACGCGGCGTGCGCTGCAGGAAGCCCTGCTGTATCAGGTAGGGCTCAAGCACGTCTTCAATCGTGTCGCGCTCTTCGCCGATGGCAGCTGCAAGATTATCGAGTCCGACCGGGCCGCCATTGAACTTGAACAGCACCGCTTCGAGCAGCTTGCGATCCATCAAGTCAAAGCCGACCGCGTCGACATCGAGCATGACTAGCGCCGCATCGGCCATGGCTTTCGTGATCTCGCCGTTGCCCTTCACTTCCGCATAGTCGCGCACGCGGCGCAACAGACGGTTGACGATGCGCGGGGTGCCGCGGCTGCGCTTGGCGATTTCAAACGCGCCATCCGGATCGATGGGCGCATTGAGCAAGGCCGCACTGCGTGTCACGATGCGCGTCAATTCCTGCGGTGTGTAGAACTCCAGCCGACCGACGATGCCGAAGCGGTCGCGCAAGGGATTGGTCAGCATGCCGGCGCGCGTGGTGGCGCCAACCAGGGTGAACGGTTGCAAGTCGAGGCGCACCGAGCGCGCAGCCGGCCCTTCGCCGATCATAATGTCGATCTGGTAGTCTTCCAGCGCCGGATACAGGATCTCTTCAACCACGGGCGACAGGCGATGGATTTCGTCGATGAACAGGACGTCGTTGGCTTCGAGGTTGGTCAGCAATGCCGCCAAATCGCCGGCGCGTTCCAGCACAGGCCCCGAAGTCTGGCGTAGATTCACACCCATCTCGCGTGCAATGATGTGCGCCAGCGTGGTCTTTCCGAGGCCGGGTGGACCGAACAATAAAGTATGGTCAAGCGCTTCCTTGCGCTGACGCGCGGCGGTGATGAAAATTTCCAGTTGCCCACGTACCTTTTCCTGGCCGACATATTCTTCGAGATGCTTCGGCCGCAGCGCGCGCTCGATCGCCTCTTCATTCGGCGACACAGGCGTAGCCGAGATGATGCGCTGCTCGGTGAAATTATCGGTCTGGATGGTCATGATGGATTATGCCTTCGACAAAGCCTTCAGGGCCAGCTTGATGCCATCGGAGACGCCGCTGCCGGCCGGAACCTGCTTCAGCGCCAGCATGGCTTCCTTGTCCGAATAGCCAAGCGCCTGCAAGGCATTGAGGATGTCCGAAGTAGCGTCACTATGCACGACGCCGCCGACATGGCCAAGATCGGCGCCGAGCTTGCCTTTCAATTCCAGCAGCAGGCGTTCGGCGGTCTTCTTGCCTATGCCAGGCACCTTGGTCAGGCGGCCTGCTTCTTGTAGTGTGATGGCTTGCGCGAGATCGGCCACGGACATGCCTGAAAGTATGGACAAAGCGGTCCGTGCGCCGACGCCGGAAATCTTGATCAGTTGACGGAACACGGTGCGTTCCTCTGCCGTGCCGAAACCATACAGCAGGTGCGCGTCCTCACGCACCGCCAGATGGGTCAGCAGCATGATTTTCTCGCCAAGGCCGGGAAGATTGTAAAAGGTGCTCATCGGCACATCGACTTCGTAGCCAACACCATGGCAATCGACCAGCAATTGCGGGGGGTTCTTTTCAATCAGTGTTCCGGAGAGGCGACCTATCATGGCAATCGATCTAGTTGGGTTCTATCTATGATACAGGATGCCGCAGCACCAGATGCATTAACCGATCAGCCTGCCGCCCCTTACTCGCATGCCCTTCTTGATCAAGCCGGGCGCCAGCGCGCCCAGCGCCGCCAGCGCTTCTCCGCTATGGGCGTGGCAGATCGCCATGCCGAGCGCATCGGCTGCATCGGCACCCGGCAAACCGGGAAGCTGCAACAGGCGCTGCACCATGTCCTGCACTTGCGACTTGTGCGCCTTGCCGTGGCCGACCACGGCTTGCTTGAGTTGAAGCGCAGTATATTCCGCGACAGCAAGGTCTGCATTAACGAGCGCGCAGATCGCCGCGCCGCGCGCCTGGCCCAGCAATAGTGTCGATTGCGGATTGACATTGACGAATACCTTTTCGATTGCGGCGCAATCGGGCGCGTAAGTGCGCACAACTTCAGCCACGCCATCGAAGATGGTTTTCAGTCGTTGCGGAAGGTCGGCATCGGGCGTTTTGATGGTACCCGATGCAACGTAAGCAAGCTTGTTGCCCTGCTTGAGGATGACACCGAACCCGGTGGTGCGCAGGCCGGGGTCGATGCCGAGGATCTTCACAAGTTTGGTGCTGCAATCAATGGCGGAAATGGCGCGTTCCGGTCAACATCATCACGATACCCTGCTCGTCGGCCGCATCGATCACCTCCTGATCGCGCATCGAACCACCCGGCTGGATGACAGCCGTCGCTCCCGCTTGCACGACGACGTCGAGGCCGTCGCGGAACGGGAAAAAGGCATCCGATGCCACTGCCGACCCAACCAGGGTCAAGCCCGCATTTTGCGCCTTGATCGATGCAATGCGCGCCGAATCGACGCGACTCATTTGGCCCGCGCCGACCCCGAGCGTCATGCCGTTGCCGCAGAACACGATGGCATTCGACTTGACGAACTTCGCTACGCGCCAGGCGAACATCATGTCCTGCAGTTGCTGCTGGGTTGGTTGTTTCTTGGTTACGACTTTCAGGTCTGCCAGGGCAACGTTTTTGGAATCGGGCGATTGCACGAGTAGACCACCGCCCACGCGCTTGAAGTCGTATACGTTAATGCCGTCGCCCAAGGGCACTTCGAGCAAGCGCACGTTTTGCTTGGCGGCAAACACTTGTTTGGCTGACTCGGTAAACGATGGGGCAATCAGCACTTCGACGAACTGCTTGGCCACCGCTTCCGCAGCATTGCCGTCGCACTCGCAATTGAAGGCGATAATGCCGCCGAAAGCCGAAGTCGGATCAGTCTGCAATGCCTTGCTATAGGCTTCGAGCGCGCTCGACCCAACGGCAACGCCGCAAGGGTTGGCGTGCTTGACGATGACGCAGGCCGTTTCGGCAAATGTCTTGACGCATTCCCATGCCGCGTCGGAATCGGCGATATTGTTGTACGACAATTCCTTGCCCTGCAATTGTTTGTAATCAGCCAGCGAACCTGCAGCCGGCACCGTGTCGCGATAAAACGCGGCCAACTGGTGCAGATTTTCACCGTAGCGCATTTCCTGCACCTTCTTGAAATGCAGATTCAGGGTCGCCGGAAAGGCGCTACGGGTGGCGTGTTGCTTGTCTTCACCAAGCGAAGTGAAGTAATTGGTGATCGAGCCATCGTATTGCGCAGTGTGGGCAAACACTTTCTTGGCCAGGGCGAACTTGGTTTCATAGGCCACTTCGTCATTGGCCTTCAATTCTTCCAGAACCGGTGCATAATCGATCGGATCACAAATCACTACCACATCCTTGTGATTCTTGGCCGACGAACGCAGCATGGCCGGTCCGCCAATATCGATATTTTCAATTGCGTCCTCCAGCGTACATTGCTCCTTGGCCACGGTTTGCTGGAACGGATAGAGATTGACCACCACCATGTCGATCGTGGGAATGCCGTGTTGTTCAAGCGCCGCCATGTGGGCAGGGAAATCGCGCCGTGCCAGAATGCCGCCATGCACCTTGGGATGCAGTGTCTTGACCCGGCCGTCGAGCATTTCCGGAAAGCCGGTGTAATCGGCCACTTCCGTGACCTTGATACCGTTATCGGCCAACAGCTTGGCGGTGCCGCCGGTGGAGAGGATGTTGACTCCCATTGCACTCAGTGCGCGCGCGAAGTCGAGTACGCCGGTCTTGTCGGAAACCGAGATAAGGGCTTGTTTGATCATGATCATGTCCGCAGTCAAAATAAATTTTAAAGCATGCCGTGCTGCTGCAATTTCTTGCGCAGCGTATTGCGATTAATCCCCAGCATGTCGGCCGCCTGCGATTGGTTGCCTTCGGCGCGCGCCATCACTGCTTCCAGGATAGGCTTTTCCACCGTGAAAACCACCATTTCGTATACGTTGGTCGGTTGCTGTTCGCCCAAATCCTTGAAATATTTTTCCAGGCTCTTTTTGACGACGTCTTGTATGCTGTCTTTACTCATGCTTGCACTAGTTTTTTTATATTATTGAAAACTCCGCCGCGCCGCTCCTCGGACGGGAGATGGCGCAAAACGCGAATACGGTATAAATACGGTAATTTCTGGGGTAATTCAGGCAGCCAGCGGCTGATCCCCTTCTGCCGCAAGGCCGTATTGTAACCGTTCCCCGTGGGCCTTCTGCAATTGAAAGAAGTCGTAAACTGCAGAAAGTTGCAATTCACAATCCTCCAGCAGGTTCATGCGCTGACGAAATTCTTCGCCGCCGGCCAGATCGCGTACATACCAGCCAATATGCTTGCGCGCCGTGCGCACACCGAGGTATTCGCCGTAAAACGCATAGTGCGCGCGCAAGTGCTCGTCCATCAGGCTTTGCACTTCACTGATCAGAGGCGCAGGCAGGTAAGTGCCGGTACGCAGGAAGTGGTCAATTTCGCGGCAAATCCACGGCCGGCCCTGCGCCGCGCGGCCGATCATGACGGCATCGGCCCCGGTTTGCTGCAATACCAGTTTGGCTTTATCGGGTGTCGTGATGTCGCCGTTGGCGACCACCGGGATCGATACTGCCGCCTTGACTGCGGTTATCGTTTCATACTCGGCATCGCCGCGATAGCCGTCGGCACGCGTGCGGCCATGCAGCGTCAACATGGCAATGCCGCTGGACTCGGCCATGCGAGCGATGCGTAGCGCGTTCTTGTTCGAGCGGTCCCAACCGGTGCGAAATTTCAACGTGACAGGAACATCGACTGCCGCAACCACGGCATCGAGTATCAACCCGACCAGTTTTTCATTCTGCAACAAGGCGGAGCCGCACCAGCTGTTACACACCTTCTTGACCGGGCAACCCATGTTGATGTCGATGATTTGCGCACCGCGCCCAACGTTGAATTTGGCGCATTCGGCGAGCATGGCCGGATCAGCACCGGCGATTTGCACGGCTTTCGGCTCCATTTCGCCATCATGGTTGATGCGGCGCGACGACTTTTCGGTTGCCCAGAGGCGCGGATTGGAAGCGGCCATTTCGGACACCGCATATCCCGCACCGAGTTGCTTGCACAACTGGCGGAAAGGCCGGTCGGTCACTCCCGCCATGGGAGCGACGAACACATTGTTGGCAAGCAAGTAGGGGCCGATTTGCATGGGAGCGCGTGATTTTTATATTTCGTCCAGCGCGTCAATGTTTAAATGTCCAACGTCCGCCCATTGCACGATCTTCAAATTGCTGCCGTCCCATTGGAGCCGATTGATGCCGGCGTTGGGGATATCGAAATCGCGCGGGCGTGACATGTCGGCACCGCGTGCAAAGCGGTTGAGACAATCAAGTACGCCTCCGTGCGTCACGATGGCAAGCTTGCGATAGTTTGAGGAACGCAGTAGCCGCGTCACGATGGCGAGCGAACGTGCCGAAAATTCGCCGAGCGTTTCCGCAACGTTTTCGCCGGGAGGAAAACGGTAGTCAAGTTGACGCGCCTGCATGGCCACATACGCGTCAGGGTATCGTGCGTTCATCTCGGGATAGCGCAATCCTTCAAACGCGCCGTAACAACGTTCGCGCAACTCACTCTCGATGCCGAGATCTAACCCCTGTGCAGCGGCAATCGGCGCCGCGGTTTGACGCGCGCGCATCAGGTCGCTGGAAAATATCGCGTCAATCCGTTCGCCGTGTAACGCCTGGGCCAACAGTTGCGCCTGGTGCAATCCGATGTCGTTAAGTGCTACGTCGAGATGCCCTTGCAATCGTTTTTCTGCGTTCCATGCCGTTTCTCCATGGCGTATCAATAGCAAGTCCGTCATTCGCGCCCCTCCAACGCCGGATTCAAGGTGTACGTGCCGCTAAACGATGCACTGGCCAATACATGGGACTTTATGGCATCGCGCAATTGCTGACCGTTGAACCGGCCTTCCACCGGCGCGCGCACGATGTCGAGCGCGTACAGCGTAAAAACGTAGCGGTGTACGATGGCGTCATTCCACGGAGGGCATGGGCCGTCGTAGCCGAAATAGTCGCCGCCCATGTCGGCATCGCCGGCAAACCAGCCGGTGTAATCGTTCAGACCGTGGCGCGCATCGACCAGCGGGCTGCCAGGAATTTGCGGCCCGGCCTTGCCGCGCGGTGTTACGCCGTCGCTGAACGAACCTGCGCCGATGATCGAAATCGCAGGCGCGATGTCGATCAGCGTCCAGTGGAAAAAGTCGACGCGCGGCAGATCGGCCGGCACAGTCTTGCCCACCTGATTTACATCGTCGCCGCGAGAAGGCACATCGCCGTCGCAGCAGATCACGACCAGCGATTTGGTATCCGCTGGCACGTCCGACCAGGCAAGGTGCGGATTGCGGTTGGCAGACATCCTTACATGGGTTTGCGGATCGATCACGCAAAAAGCGAATTCGCCGGGGATGCTTGCGCCATCCTTAAAAGAATCGCTCCAGAATTTCATGGTGTACTCCTGGTAAAGGAAGTGGGAAACTGCCTTCGATAAAACTTGCTGCGTCTACTATTGCACCGTCTCGGGTCGCACTTGCAACCAAAACGTGACAGGGCCATCGTTGGTCAGCGACACTTGCATGTGTGCGCCGAACTGTCCTGTCTCGACTTGTTCGTGCCTGGAGCGCGCCCTGGCCACGAAATAATCGAACAGGCGCTTGCCTTCTACAGGCGTGGCAGCGGGCGTGAACGAGGGCCGCGTGCCGGAGTTCGTATCGGCCGCCAGCGTGAACTGCGGCACGAGCAATATTGCGCCATTTGTCGCCGTCACGCTCCAATTCATTTTGCCGGCTTCGTCGGCAAATACGCGATAACCAAGCAGCTTCGATAATAGCGCGTCGGCTTCGCGTTCGCTGTCGCCGCGTTCGGCGCACAGCAGAACCATCAAACCGTTGCCGATCGCGCCTATCGTCACGCTGTCGACCACGACGGCCGCCTGCGTTACGCGTTGGATCAGGGCGATCATTGTTCGCGATTATTTGGCGAGTGTTACTCGGGCAAACTTGCGCTTGCCAACTTGCAAAACGAAGGTGCCAGCGTCAAGTTTCATCATGCGGTCGCTTACCACAGCGCCATCGATCCGCACCCCGCCCTGATCGACCATGCGCAAGCCTTCCGCAGTCGACGCGCAAAGGTTAGTCTGCTTCAACAATTGTCCTATGCCGAGCGGCGCACCGGAAACGTTGATCTCTTCAACGTCGTCGGGAATGCCTCCCTTGGAGCGGTTGACGAAATCGGTCAGCGCTTCGTCCGCGGCCGTGGCCGAGTGGAAACGCGCGACGATTTCCTGGCCCAGTGCCACCTTGGCATCGCGCGGATTGCGCCCTTCGGCCACTTCCTGCTTGAGTCTGGCAATCTCTTCGAGTGAGCGGAAGGACAAGAGCTCATAGTAACGCCACATCATGACGTCGGAAATGCTCATCAATTTCCCGAACATGGTGTTGGCCGGTTCGGTGATGCCGATGTAATTGCCTTTGGACTTCGACATCTTGTCGACGCCATCGAGCCCTTCCAGCAAGGGCATGGTCAGGATGCATTGCTGCTCCTGGCCGTAATCTTTCTGCAGCTCGCGCCCTACCAGCAGGTTGAACTTTTGATCGGTGCCGCCCAGCTCGAGATCGGCCTTCAATGCGACCGAGTCGTAACCCTGCATCAGTGGATACAACAACTCATGCACCGAAATCGGCGTGCCGGCCTTGAAGCGCTTGGTGAAATCTTCGCGCTCCAGAATGCGCGCCACAGTGTACTTGGCGGACAGTTCGATCATGCCGCGCGCGCCAAGCGGATCGGACCATTCCGAGTTGTAGCGGATTTCGGTTTTTTCTGCGTCGAGCACCAGGCTCGCCTGCGCAAAATAGGTCTTGGCGTTTTCTTCGATCTGTTCGCGCGTCAGTGGGGGGCGCGTGATGTTACGGCCCGACGGATCGCCGATCATCGAAGTAAAGTCGCCGATCAGGAAAATCACGGTGTGGCCGAGATCCTGCATCTGGCGCAATTTGTTCAGAACAACCGTGTGACCGAGATGCAGATCGGGCGCGGTTGGATCGAGACCCAGCTTGATGCGCAGGGGTTTTCCGGTTTGTTCGGAGCGAACGAGCTTCTTTACAAAATCAGACTCTATGAGCAATTCGTCAACGCCACGTTTCGTGACTGCAAGAGCATGCTGGACTGCGTCGGATAAGGGCGTATTCGAATTCATATTAGCGAAAAAAGCAACTCAAAAAAAGCGTTTGTCAATACCATGACTTTGGTATAATGCACGATTGTTTCTTCTGCGCCACACTCTCTTTTGCGAGCCTGGCTGAACACAATCAGATGGAACCGCGAATTTTAACTTATCGCTGCCGGTCACGGTACCAAGCAGCGGTCGAATCAAAAGAGATAAGTTCATGAGCCTAAATGCTTTCGGTCAAAATGCCATTAGTAAATTCCTAAGCTCATCCCGCAAAACCCGCATCATCACTGGTTCTTCCCTGTTTTTGGCCCTGTGTGCATTTGGCGCCGCAGCTGTTGCGCCATTGGCGCCGGATGCTGCCGATTTGCCGGTCAAAACGGTTACGGAAGAATTGAACCTGCCCAATGTTGCCGGACAATTGGCCGATGAAGACCAGGTTGCGCAGAGCTACGTCAGTGAAGAAAAGGTTCGCCCTGGTGACACTTTGGCAAGCCTGTTGACGCGTTTGGGCGTCGACGATACCAACGCAACATCGTTCATCAAATCCGACCGCGTGGCCCATGAGGTCATGCAATTGAAGCCGGGTAAGCTCGTGCAGGCGCAAACCGGGGAAGACGGTCAATTGAAATGGCTCTCGGCCATTGTGGCCGATAATCGCGATAATCGCGATGCACCGGTCACCAATGTCGTGATCACACGCGACGGCAAGGGTTTCAAGGCGGTTGAGGCGGCTGCGAAACTGGAACGCCGACTGGAAATGCACGCCGGCGTGATCAAGTCATCGCTGTTTGCTGCGACCGATGCTGCGCAGATCCCCGACAACGTCGCCAATCAGATCGTCGACATGTTCTCCACCGACATCGATTTCGCGTCTGACTTGCAGCGCGGCGACCACTTTGAAGTGGTGTACGAAACGTTCTGGCAAAATGGCGTTTTCGTCCGCGCAGGACGTGTGCTGGCCGGATCGTTCTCGAATGACGGCTCGACCTATCAATCGGTTTGGTATGAAGAACCGGGCGCCAGCCAAGGCGGCGGCTATTACAATCTGGACGGCCAGTCGCTGAAAAAAGCCTTCCTGAAGTCACCCATTGCCTTCACCCGTATATCGTCCGGATTCTCGATGCGCATGCACCCGATTCTCGGGGTATGGAAGCAGCACAAAGGCGTCGACTTCGCCGCCGCCATCGGTACGCCGATTCATGCGGCCGGCGATGGCGTCATTGAATTCGAGGGTCAGCAAAACGGTTACGGCAATTTTGTTGTGCTCAAACACTGGTCCAATTATTCCACCGCATATGGCCACATGAGCCGCTTTGCTCCCGGTCTGCATAAGGGCAGCAAGGTCAGCCAGGGCGATGTGATCGGCTATGTCGGCATGACCGGCTGGGCCACCGGCCCGCATTTACACTATGAATTCCGCATCAATAACGATGCACGCGATCCGATGTCAGTCAATATCCCCAACGCACAACCGCTGGCCAGCAATCAAATGCCGCGCTTCAAAACCGTGGCTGACGACATGAAGCATCGCTTTGCCTTGTTGATGCCTGACTCAAAGCCGATCCGGCTGGCATCGCGCTAATTCTTTCTCGGGGCATAGCTCGCCCCGTCTCTCTGCTACAGCCTTCTGTATTTGGGCAGGTTAAAATGATATTTTCTTGACCTGCTCCGATGACCACTCCATCACTCTTTATTGGCCTGATGTCCGGCACCAGCCTCGACGGTGTCGACGGCGTGCTGGCGGCGTTCGATGGTGACGCCATGGCGCCCCGTCTCCTGGCTTCGGCCTATTCGCCCTTTCCCGCCGACCTGCGAGCGGATCTGATGGCATTGCAAAGCCCTGCCGATAATGAGATCCAGCGCGAAGCCCTGGCTGCAAATCGCCTTGTCAGTATTTACACAGATTGCGTCGCCCAATTGCTGCAGCAAACGGACGTGGCTGCGCAGACGGTATGCGCAATTGGATGCCACGGCCAGACGGTGCGCCACAATCCGCAGCAGGGCTACACACGGCAAATCAACAATCCTGCGCTGCTGGCAGAATTGAGCAACATCAACGTCATAGCCGACTTCCGCAGCCGCGATGTGGCCGCCGGCGGGCACGGCGCACCGCTGGTGCCGGCGTTTCATCAAGCGGTGTTTGGCATGAAGCATCGGGTGCGCGTCGTCGCCAATGTCGGCGGCATGAGCAACATCAGCATACTCGATGGCGCAAGTGACAAGGTGCTTGGCTTCGACACCGGTCCGGGAAACGTTCTGCTTGACCTTTGGGCCGCTAAACACCTTGGCATGGATTATGATGCCGGCGGCAAATGGGCGGCAAGCGGCAAGGTCCTGCCTTCGTTGCTGAACGCCTTGCTCAACGAACCGTTTTTCGTCGCTGCACCGCCAAAGAGTACGGGCCGCGATCTGTTCGATTCCAGTTGGCTGTCGTCGCGATTGTCGGCCTTCACCACGGCCGCACCGGAAGACGTTCAGGCCACGCTATGTGCACTGACGGCACAAACACTTGCCGATGCGATTGCCGCTCACGCTCTTGGCGCAGATGCTGTCTACGTCTGCGGTGGCGGGGCCTACAACGATGAATTATTGAAGCAATTGCGAGGCGCGCTCGGCTTGCACGGGATTGCTGCGTCAGTTGATTCGACCGATGCCCTCGGCATCGCCCCGAACCATGTGGAGGCGCTGGCTTTCGCCTGGTTGGCTGAACGGTTCAACGCGCGCCAACCCGGCAACCTGCCTGCAGTAACCGGGGCAAAAGGCCCGCGAATTCTGGGTGCGCTTTATCCTGCGAATTGAATCCATTAGATTAAAAAGCCTTGCCGTTGCACGACAAGGCTTTTTCACACTTACTGAATTTGTATCTGCGTGCCCAGCCAATTCCATGGTGTGTTGACGGATTGGCTTTTCCACGCGAAGCCAACTGGTGCCGAATGGCCGTCCAGCTCAAAGTATTGGTAGAAACCGACAATGGCAGCTCCTACCGGGCAAGCCGTCGTGTAATACCCACCGACGATACAGATAGATTGGCTTTGATACAGGCCATCAGGAGATTGCAGCAATTGCCCTGCCGCATACCCCCATGGACCAAAACCATAACCGATCACCTGGACCACAACCCGCAACTGCGCGCCGCCATGCATACCGACCGTGGATGCCTGCCCGATCGATGTCATGTACTCCCAACCGCCGTACTGTGTTGAACCCACGGCATAGACCAAGGCACGGGTAAGCGGCGGGGCCGGCCCCGATACTGCCGGCGTTATCTGCAATTGGCTTGCCATTTCAGGGTGAAGCATCGGATTGACCTTCGCCAACGGGCCGCTGAAATTGAGATCCTGGTAGCTGCGCACGATGTTGTGCACAGCAGGAGAAGGTGCGCTTTGCGCAACAGCCAAGTGCGCCGACAGGCAAGCGACAGCCGCAACAGCGAATCTAAACAAATTCTTCAAATTAACTCTCCCTGGGGAATGTGGAACTGAGGATGAAATGAGTACGTGGCTGGAGGGGTAAAAATCCAGGCCATAGCTGGACAGGCTTGTTCAACGACTAGTGTTAATTGCCATCGCGAACGTTGCAATCATAACAAATAATGCTATATTTACATGTCTTAATGAAAATATTTTGTTACCAAAAGTTTCCATCCATGATGTTGAACTTATCCTGACGCAAGAATAGAAAAGGGCGCCGAAGCGCCCTTTTTCCTTACTGCATTTGCTGAATTCAGGTCATGCCGAGAACGACGAACCGCAACCGCAGGTGGTTGTTGCATTCGGATTTTTGATCACGAATTGCGCGCCTTCCAGGTCATCCTTGTAGTCGATTTCTGCGCCAACCAGGTATTGGTAGCTCATCGAATCGATCAACAGATGGACGCCGTTCTTGGTCATCGTGGTGTCGTCTTCATTGACGATTTCATCAAACGTGAAACCGTATTGGAAGCCGGAGCAACCGCCACCCTGCACGAAAACACGAAGTTTGAGATCCGGATTGCCTTCTTCCTCGATCAGCTGCGCAACCTTGTCGGCGGCACTGTCGGTGAAAACAATCGGGGCGGGCATTTCGGCTACTGCATTCATTTCAATCTCCTGCGGGGACGGCAAAGTATCATTATAGTCGCTTCGCCGCGATCACGTATTACATGCATTGTGCGGGCTTTCAAGTCCCGGATGCCGCCAGCTTCAAAACCGGCTCGCCGACCTGTTCGTGGGTCAATTTGCCGTCAACCAGCGCGCCGCCGTGCATTTCAAGCGCTTTGTAGTGTACATCTCCGGATATGCGGGCTTTCGGCTGCAATTCAAGCAATTCGGAAGAATATACCGGGCCGACGATCTCCCCGTTGACCACGAGGTGCGCCACGCGGACTTCACCCTGCACTTTCGCATCCTCGGAAATGACCAGCATGCTTGGCTGGCCGGCATCGGCAATCACGTTGCCCTTGACCTGACCATCAATGCGCAGGCCGCCCTTGAAATGTACGTCGCCCTCAATAATTGTGGACATGCCGATCAGGCTGTCGATAGTGCTCTTGTTGGATCGCCCAAACATGAAAGGTCTCCTCGGTGTTTGCTCACACCAGTTAAAGGGGTGCGAACAGACCCCGACCTGTTCACACTTGCTATAAATTTGCCGAGAGTTGCGCCCGTATTTGCCCCTTATCAAGAATGCGCGCCTGAACTGCTTTCATTACGGCGCCTTCAGGGATAGTGAGCACTCCCTCTACACGCTGGTAATGTTTGAACGTCAGCTTGAATTTATCGGGCTCGGTAGAAGTCGGCTCCGGGAAAACGATCATAGCACTTTTGCCGGCCTGCAGAACCGTAACTGTGAGTTGCAAATTGCCGGTAAAGTCGTGGTCACCTTTGCCGCCTTGCATGACCAGCAACTGATAGCGCAACTGGTTTGGTGCGACCACTTCCGTTTTCATGCGGCGGATTGAAACACCAAGAGAATTGGCATCAACCGGCAGCAGACTTTCGAAAAATGCCAGGTCTTCCTTCAGCTTGACGTTCTCACCCTCCAGAGACTTGACCTGCAATTCGAGCTGCTGCTGCTCGGATTTATCCATGTTTTGCTTGGTCTCGGCCGCGTTGGCCGTCGACGAATATTGATCGCGTTCGGCGGTCAGCTTTTCGACCTGCTCGCGCAATTGATCGACTTGTTCACGACTCACGCCGCCGGAAAAGCCGGGCACACGCCCCTGCTCGTAACCGAACTTAATGAAGGCAAGGCACAGCGCGAGCATGACGAGAAAGCCGGCGATGCGTAGCGGCCAGGGCAATTGTGTCTTGATCGTCATGCGCGGCGCAGAGATCGACATGCGACGCCACCAAAGTCTGAATTTCATCGAATTATGAAAAGCGTTCGAGTTGGACATGATTTCTTTTTACAATTGATCACATATCGCAATGTGCATCAATCTCCACAAATCATCAAGACTATTTCACCGAGGAAAGAGTGAAATATGACAATTTGATGGAAACGCGAAACAAAAAAGCCGCCGGACAAGTCCATGCGGCTTTTGTGCGTTGCGGCAAATGCAAAACGATATCGCCAGGGCGATATCGTCCATGACATTAACGCTTCGAGAATTGCTTTGCGCGACGTGCCTTGCGCAGACCAACCTTCTTACGTTCGACTTCACGAGCATCGCGAGTAACGAAACCGGCCTTGGCCAATTCCGACTTCAAGGTTGCATCGTAGTCGATCAGGGCGCGGGTGATACCGTGGCGAACTGCACCGGCTTGGCCGGATTCGCCGCCGCCGTGCACGTTGACCATGATGTCGAAGCGCTCGACATTGTTGGTCAGAACCAGCGGCTGGCTGATCACCATCAGGCCGGTTTCGCGCGAAAAATACTCGTTCGCGGGTTTGCCGTTGACGACGATCTGGCCTGTGCCGGATTTGATGAAGACGCGAGCCACTGCACTCTTGCGACGGCCGGTCCCGTAATTGTAGTTACCGATCATGTCTTATCCTTAGAGTTCAAGTGCTTTGGGTTGCTGAGCAGCGTGCGGATGCGTGGCTTCCGCGTACACTTTCAACTTCTTGATCATCGCGTAGCCGAGCGGGCCCTTGGGCAACATGCCCTTGACCGCTTTCTCAAGCGCGCGACCTGGAAAACGCTGTTGCATTTTCAGGAAGTTGGTTTCATAGATGCCGCCCGGATAGGTCGAGTGGCGGTAGTAGGTACGATCCGTGGCCTTGTTGCCGGTAACGCGCAACTTGCCTGCATTGATCACGACGATGAAATCGCCCGTGTCGACGTGCGGAGTAAATTCTGGTTTGTGTTTGCCGCGCAGTCGGAGTGCCACTTCGCTGGCAACACGTCCGAGGACTTTGTCCGTCGCGTCAATCACGAACCAATCGCGCTTGACCTCATGGCCCTTAGCGGAAAAGGTTTTCATGTTTGACTTCCTTAAATATTGATTACTGCCCAAAACGGCGGTTCCACGCACAAAGATTGCAATAAAACAATAAATGTGGACTCGACCTTGTTATCTCTTCCTGGGCAAACGGAAGAACCGAAAAT
>DATBQE010000032.1:0-13010 GCA_036561005.1 Burkholderiaceae bacterium
AAAATTGGGCAGCTATTATGCGGTGCGCGATTACAAGGCCATCAACCCGGAGTTCGGCACCGAAGAAGACTTCCATCGTCTGGTCAATCATATCCATGCGCTTGGCATGAAGGTCATCATCGATTGGGTTGCCAACCACACTTCGTGGGATAATTCCTGGGCGACCGAACACCCCGACTATTACCTCAAGGACGACAAGGGCAATTTCGTGCCGCCGGTGCCCGACTGGCATGACGTCATCAAGCTCGATTATAAAAACCCGCAATTGCGCATGGCAATGATCGACGCCATGGCTTATTGGCTCAAAAATTACGACATAGACGGCTTCCGTTGCGATGTCGCAGCCATGGTGCCGACCGATTTCTGGAATGAAGCGCGGGTTGAGCTGGACAAGGTCAAGCCGGTTTTCATGCTGGCCGAAGCGACAGAGCCCGAGCTGCAGGAAAAAGCCTTTGACATGACTTACGGCTGGCAATTCAAGGATTTGTTCAACGATATCGCGCAGGGCAAGAAATCGGTTGTCGACCTTGACGCCTACCTGAACGGCGAGGAAAAGAAATACAACGCGAATTCCTATCGCATGTTGCATACCTCGAACCACGATTTGAACTCCTGGGAAGGCACGGAATTCGAGCGGCTTGGCGACGGCGTTGAGACCTTTCTGGTGTTGTCGAACCTGATCAAGGGCATGCCGCTCGCTTACTCCGGGCAGGAAGCAGGCAACACCAAGCGCCTCGAATTCTTTGATCGCGACCCGATCAAATGGAAGAAACATAAATTCCGCGGCCTGTACACCACCCTGTTCAATCTGAAAAAAACCAACAAGGCTTTGTGGAATGGCCTGGACGGCGGCGAACTGGTGCGTATCAAGACGTCAAACGACAAGGCCCTGTTCGCTTTCTCGCGTACCAAGGAAAACAACGAAGTGATCGGCGTCTTCAATCTTTCGGGGGAAAAGCAGACCTTCAGTTCAGGCGACCCGGCCATGGCCGGCAAATTCACCAACCCTTTTAACGGCGCCGGCGAAACGCTGGTCGACGGCAAAAAGATCGTGTTGAAGCCCTGGGAATATCGCGTTTTCGTCAAGTAAGCCGCAACGGCATCAACAACCCGGCAGCGCTTTGGTCCACGCTGCCGGTTTCATCTAACTCCCCCATCCGGCGCCTTCCTCTGCAGGCATCACCCTCCCCCGCCTCGTTGGCGATTAAACTGGCAGTGCAGCGCCTTGCCGTCCGTTGGAGATGCGCTCACTATCAAGGTCGATATTTCCTGAATCCAATTTCGAATTGCCACCGTAAAACAATTGGGATTCAAAACCAATCACATCGCAAGACGTTTTATTTAACGTATTTGCAACCTAATTGACAAAAATGGGGCATTCGATGAATCGAAACCAACTGAAAAACTATACATTGCTCGCTGCAATGATCGGCCTGGCACAAGGCGCGCCGCTCGCACATGCAGACGATGGCGCGGTCCCAAGCATGAAGCCGGACATGGGGAAATTGCTTGCGACTGGCGGCGTCAGCACGGTTGAGGGCGCAGCCGGGGGCGGGATCACGCCATGGGCGTTGATTGCCGGTTACGGCACGCGCGACAGTTATGGCGCCAACGTCCACGACACCTACCTGAGCACCCAGGATTTCTCGCTCAATAGCTACGGCGTCGCGGCAGGCATTGAAGACAGAGTTGAAATCTCTGTCGCAACCCAGGACTTCAAGGCCGACAGCGGTGCTTTGAGTGGCCTCAAGGTCAAGCAGAATATCTTCGGCGTCAAAGTGAAACTGATTGGTGACGCAGTCTACGATCAGGACACCTGGTTACCGCAAATCTCGGTCGGGGCACAATACAAGCGCAATCAAGGATTAAGCGGCCTACTCAACGTTCCGGTTACCGCCCTGGGCGCCAAAAAGACCTCCGGCACCGACTACTACATCTCCGCGACCAAGATTTATCTGGATCAAAGCCTGCTGGCGAACGTCACGATACGCGCGACGGAAGCGAACCAGATGGGCTTGCTCGGCTTCGGCGGCGATTTGCATGACGGTTACAAGGCCGAGTTCGAAGGTTCGCTTGCCTACCTCTTGAGCAAAAATTGGGTGATTGGTGCCGAATACCGCGAGAAACCGCATAACCTGGCCGCCGATAACGAGCGCGCCTACTACGATGCCTTCCTTGCCTGGTTCCCCAACAAGAATGCATCCGTCACGCTTGCCTACGCCAATCTGGGCAGCATCGTGGCCCCGGTCTCGGCCAACAACGATAGCCAAAAAGGCATCTATTTGTCGTTGCAAGCGGGCTTCTAAACCAGGTCGCCATCAAATCTCAGGAAAGGAAACACCATGAAACGCTTTACCCAAATTCTGCTGGTCCTAATCGCGACCATATCGCTGTCCGGCATCGCACGGGGCCAATCCACTGAAGGCATGAACGCGCCTGGCGACGATACTGTGTTCCAGGAATTCGGTGGCAAAACCGGGATCGGAAAAGTCATCGATGATTTCCTCGGCATCTGGCAGGGCGATCCGCGCATCAGCGGCGCGCTCAAGGATGCCGACGTCGAGCGGCTCGGCTCGCTGTTGAAGGAACAAATCACGCAATTGACCGGCGGTCCGGCCGTGTACAGCGGCAAAGACATGAAGGCCGCTCACCAATCGATGGGTTTGCATAACGCCGATTTCAATGCATTGGCCGAAGACCTGCAACATGCGATGGACAAGAACAGCGTGCCGGTCAGGGCGCAAAACAAGTTGCTCGCCAAGCTCGCTCCCATGGAACACGCGATCGTCACAAAGTAACGACTCAAATTGGGGCAAACACGCAGCCCCGGAAATCCTCGAATATTACGCGGCCCGCACTTCCCACGAGGAAGCGCGGAGAGCGCATTTTTTTCGAAAATGAGGAAATTTTGAAAGTAACTTCAGAAAAGCGCAGATTGTTCTTACGTCTCATTACGAGCGCAAGCGGACTGGCAGCCGGGCTCGGCGCAAAGGCCGTGCTTGGCGCCGATTCGCCGAATCACGCAGACCTGGATTTAAACCAGGCACGCGTGATTGAAATCACGGCCGAGCGCTACAAATTCACACCCAATCGCATCGCCCTGAAGTTGGGCGAACCGGTGATACTGAAATTCACGACACTGGACCTGCCCATGGGCTTCAACGCGCCGACGCTGGGCATTCGCACCAACATACTTCCGGACATACCGGCGCAACTCCAATTGACGCCGCAAAAGAAGGGCACACACAGATTTTCCTGCGACATTGCATGCGGAACGGGACACAAGGACATGCAGGGTGTCATTGTCGTTACCTGATTACTGACACAAACAATGCGATGTTTCAGGCCCAGTCCGGGGAACGCTTTTCGATAAACGCCTGCACGCCCTCAAGTGCAGCATCGTCCATCATGTTGCAAGCCATGGTCTGACCTGCCAATTGATACGCCGCGTCGATTCCCATTTCGAGCTGTTTGTAAAACAGTTGCTTACCCATGGCCACGGCGGCGGCCGGCTTCGCCACGATTGCGGCGCATAATTTGGCAATTTCGGCATCCAGCAAATCGGCTGCGGCCACGCGATTAATCAGACCGCGCGCCATGGCTGTATTGGCATCGATGAAATCGCCGGTCAACAGCATTTCCATGGCATGCTTGCGCGACACGTTGCGCGATAAAGCGACTGAAGGCGTCGAGCAGAACAAGCCAAGATTGATTCCCGAAACGGCAAATCTGGCACCCTCGGCCGCAACGGCCAGATCGCACATGGCGACGAGCTGGCAGCCCGCGGCGGTTGCGACGCCATGCACGCGCGCAATCACGGGCTGCGGTATGCGTTGCAATGCCAGCATCAGCTTGCTGCAACGATCGAACAGAGTCTTGTAATATTGTGCCGACGGTGCGGCGCGCATTTGTTTCAGATCATGTCCGGCACAGAAAGCCTTGCCGGCCGCTGCCAGCACAATCACGCGCACTTGAGTGTCAATGCCCAGCCGCACGATCTCTGCATGCAATGCGGCCATCATCTGCTCGGACAAGGCATTCAACTGCTCGCCGCGGTTGAGGGTGACGGTGGCAACCGGACCGCTCAACTGGGTCAATACATAGGGTACGTTATCGCTATCTTTGTCCTGTTTCATGTCCATCTCTGGGTCAGTCGTCGGCGTCCGGCTCATCTGCGAGTTCGTCAACTTCTGCCTCGTTCCCTTCCTGCAAGGCAAGGGAAGGCGGCGGCTGAAAAGACGCCAGCAAGGCAACCCTGCTCTGCGGCGTCTCCAGGCTGATACGGCCGAGCGCGCCGCTGCGATAGTCCTGCAGCAATACGTGGGCTGCCTTTTCCAGATCCATGTCACCGCCCTTCAGACGGAAGCCGCGCCGCGCCGCAATGCCTTCGACCACGCTGACACCGTCGATGCCGGCGGTGGCAAAGCCATAGCGCGCACTGAGCAGGGCCGGATAATGGGCGAGCAACAAATCTGCCAGAAAGGTGGCAACCTCTTCCTCAATCACCGCATTGGTACCGATGGCGTGGCTGGCCGCCAGCATCAGGCCGTCACTCGGATGCGCAATCTTTGGCCACAGCATGCCGGGCGTGTCGGTCAATACCATGTTGTTGCCGAGATAAAGCCGCTGCTGAGTCTTGGTGACCGCCGGTTCGTCGCCGACCTTGGCCACGCGCTTCTTCAGCAACGCGTTCATGAGGGTCGATTTTCCGACGTTCGGAATGCCCATGATCATCATGCGCAACGGCTTCAAGGCCGTGCCGCGATGCGGTGCAACCTTGATGCACAGGGCGGGAATCTTGGCCACGTCGGCCGGCTTCTTGCAACTGAGCGCCACCGCATGCACGCCTTTCTGTGCATTGTAGAAATCGAGCCAGGCCTTGGTGGCAAGCGGATCGGCCAGGTCGCTTTTGTTGAGAATTTTCAGACACGGGCGCTGGCGCTGGTTGCGCAAGTCGGCAATCATGGGATTGCAACTCGCTTCTGGCAGACGGGCATCGACCACCTCGACCACCATGTCGGTCTTTTCCATGGCTTCCGCCGCCTTCTTACGGGCGGCGTTCATGTGACCGGGGAACCATTGTATGGACATGCTGAATTGGGGGCTGTTTAATCCTCTATTCTACCTGCTGCGGTCATCACGGGGTCTAAAACGCCTGCCGGACGCTCAATCGAGGCCAGCCAGCGCCTTCACGTGCGCCACCACGCTGCGTCCCAGCGCCGACAGGTTATAGCCTCCTTCAAGGCAACTGACGATGCGACCGCCGGCATACTCCTTGGCGATCTGCATGATCTGTTCGGTAATCCAGGTGTAGTCGGCTTCCACCAGGCCCATCTGGCCGAGGTCATCGTCTTTATGGGCATCGAAACCGGCCGAAATGAAAATCATCTCCGGGCGGAAGGCGCGCAGCGCCGGCAACCATTGTTCGGTGATCAACTGGCGCACAACGTCACCTTTTGTGAAGGCCGGCACGGGCACGTTGATCATGTTGTGCAGGCCAACGCGGTCGCGATGCACGCCGGTGTAGGGGTAAAACGGATGCTGGAAAAAACTCACCATCAAAACCCGCGGCTCGTCGGCAAATGCATCTTCGGTGCCGTTACCGTGATGGACGTCGAAATCGACGATCGCCACGCGCTGCAAACCGCGCACTTCGATCGCATGACGTGCCGCGATGGCGATATTGTTGAACAGGCAGAATCCCATGGACTCGGTCGGCCGCGCATGATGGCCGGGCGGCCGGATCGCACAAAATGCGTTTTCCAGTTCGCCGTCGATCACGGCATCGGTGGCGGCAACGGCAGCACCGGCAGCGCGCATGGCGGCCGTCCAGCTATGGGTATTGATCGAGGTATCGGCATCAATCGGATAATAGCGGTTGTTAACGTCGTCTCGCTGCGGCGCGTGATCGCGCACTTGCGCGATCGCTGCATCGCTATGCACCCGGCGTATGTCGGCCACATCTGCCACCGGTGCGCTGCGATAATCGAGCAGGGTACTGATGCGGCTTGCGATCAATTGGTCTTCGATCGCCTGCAAGCGTTGCGGCGACTCGGGGTGCCAGCGCCCCATTTCGTGCAGTTGGCAGTCGGGATGGGTGTAGATTGCGGTACTCATGTTCATGTAAGCCGGAATTCCGGTTCTCGCTTAAAATCGAAACATCAATCCCTGTTTGTTCGGTGAAGTCCCCAGCATGTTCAACTGAAGCGGGTTTTCAATCTTTATTTTACAAAGCCGATTCAAAACGGCAATAATGACAGCCTGCACGCCGAACAGCGTGCATAACAATGTCAGCATAGCATAGTGCAGACTACCCCTATCACCACGGAAAATCCATGTTCGCAAAAGTCCATGCAGTCGCCCAGCAAGTCAATCGGATCGTCGTCGGCAAGGAGAACCAGGTCAGGCAGGCGCTGGTTTGTCTCCTGGCAGGCGGACATTTGCTCATTGAGGATGTGCCGGGTGTAGGAAAAACCACGCTGGCGCATGCCCTGGCATCGTCGCTCGGCCTGCGCTTTAACCGCGTGCAATTTACCAGCGACCTGTTGCCCGCCGACGTGATCGGCATTTCCATCTTCGACCGGGAAAAGAGCGCTTTCATCTTCCACCCTGGGCCGATCTTCACGCAAGTGCTGCTGGCCGACGAAATCAATCGCGCCACGCCCAAGACCCAATCGGCCCTGCTGGAAGCGATGGAAGAGCGCCAAACCACGGCAGACGGCATCACGCGCGAATTGCCGCAGCCCTTTTTCGTGATCGCCACGCAAAACCCGACTCATCAGATCGGCACGTTCCAGTTGCCGGAGTCACAACTTGATCGCTTCCTGATGTGCCTCTCGCTCGGCTATCCCGATGTGGCAGCGGAGCGTGCCCTGCTGCTGGGAGAAGACCGTCGCGCCTTGCTCAAGACTTTGCCTGCCGTCATGCGTCCCGAGGAACTGGTCACCGCACAGGCGGCGCTGAAGAAAATTCATACTTCCTCCGCCCTGGTCGATTACGTGCAAGCCCTGGCCCACGCCTCGCGCACCAACGGCATGTTTGCCGAGGGCCTGAGCCCGCGCGCGGCGATCGCCCTGCTGCAGGCAGCACGCGCCTGGGCCGCCATGGAAGGACGCGATCATGTGATTCCGGAAGACATCCAGGCGATCCTCATTCCAGTCACCGCACATCGCTTGCGCCCTTTGAAGTCCACTGCCGGCACCGCAATGGGAAGCCGCGATCTGGTCCTGCAATTGATGAAATCCGTGCCGGTTTGACCATGCCCAAGTTACTGCTCACATGCTCACTGCATTGAAGAACCTCTATCGCACCTGGACCAGGAAATGGCTGTTCCAGCTGCGCGACGCCGAACCCGGCGAGGTCTTTCTCAAGCAGCGCCGCGTGTTCATCATCCCCACCCAGGCCGGCTTGACGTTTGGCGCCATGCTGGTGGTGCTGTTCATCGGCTCGGTCAACTACTCGCTCGGCCTTGGGTTCGTGCTGACTTTCCTCATTGCCAGTTGCGGCGTCGTCGACATGCACCTGACGTTTCGCAATATGGCGCACCTCTACCTCACCGCCGGCCATGCATCGACCGTATTTGCCGGCGAGGAAGCGCAATTCGAACTGCATCTGATCAATCGCTACAAGTACGGCCGTTACGCCATCTGGCTCGGCTTCCTGGCCGAGGATTTGCCTAATATCGAACAAGCGACAGATATCCTGCCGCACACCAGCAGCACAGTCAGCCTGCACGTGACGACCACGCGGCGCGGCTGGCTGCAAGCGCCGCGCGTGCGTCTGCAGACGCGTTTCCCGCTCGGCCTGCTGCGTTCCTGGAGCTACTGGACGCCCGACGCCAGAGCCCTGGTCTATCCGTATCCGGAAGAAGAAGCGCCGCCACTACCCATTCAAGGCAGCGCAAACAAGGAAGGTAGCGGCCAGGCGGGCCACGACGATTTCGCCGGCGTGCGCGCCTACCAGCCGGGGGATGCCATGAAGCACCTGGCCTGGCGTCAGATCGCCCGGGTCGACATCAGCGATGGCGGCAATCTCGTCACCAAGCATTTCGAGGGCGGCGCCAAAGGCGATCTGTGCCTCGATTTCGCACAATTGTCTTATCGTATGGATCTTGAACTGCGCCTGTCGCGCATGGCACGATGGGTGCTTGATGCGGAACAGCAAGGCATGCCTTACGCTTTCAAATTGGGCGCCAATGATTTTGCCGCGTCCATCGGGCCGGCACATCAGGCAGCCTGCCTGCGGGCTTTGGCTCTTTACGAAGGCCATTGATGAGCGCCTTCGATACAATTCGCAATGCAACTGCCAAGTCGGCACGGCGGGGGGCGCATCCCATCTCCCGCCCGATCTCCCGTCCAATGTCACGCGACAAGGCCGATACCCTGTTGCTTCTGTTTTCCTGCGTGCTGGTGCTCGCGCCACATGTGGCCTACCTGCCGTTGTGGGTATCGGTGGCCAGTGCGGCACTCCTGCTATGGCGCGGCTGGATCACGTTTCGCGGTTTGCGCATGCCCCCGCAATGGCTGCTTCTGCCAATCGCTGCTGCCGGAATCGGCTCGGTATACCTGACCTTCCACCACTTCTTCGGGCGAGAATCCGGCGTGGCGATGGTGGTCCTGCTGCTGGTGCTGAAGCTGCTGGAAATGCATGCCAAGCGCGATTTGTTCGTCGTCGTGCTGGTCAGTTTCTTTGTCATGCTGACCAACTTCCTCTATTCGCAAACCATCGCCATGGCGCTGATGATGGTTGCGGCGTTGATCGCCATCCTGACGACGCAGGTGTCGTTCCAGTACACCGGCGTCGTTCCGCCGATTGCGCAGCGACTGCGCCTTGGCGCCAGCATTTTCGCGCTCGCCGTGCCGTTGACGCTGGTCTTGTTCTTCCTGTTTCCGCGCATTCAGGGTCCGCTGTGGAGCATGCCCGGCGATGCCGGCGGCGGGCACACCGGTTTGTCCGAAGACATGTCGCCGGGCAGCATTTCAGACCTGGCGCAGTCGGGCGACCTGGCCTTCCGCGTCAAGTTCGCCGACCCCGTACCAGCCCAATCCTACCTGTATTGGCGAGCCATTGTGTTCGACTACTACGACGGCAGAACGTGGACGGGCAAACACGCGGAGCGCCGGCGCATCGATCCGCAATCGGCAGTTGCCGTGCGCGGTAAAGGCGTGCACTACGAAGTCACGCTGGAGCCGACGTCGCGCCGCTGGCTTTATGCCTTGGATATGCCGTCTCAGGCACCGGACTTGCCGGAGAACCCGGCAACATTTTCGCCGACCATGCAATTGCTCGCCCAGCATCCGGTTGATGCGCGCATACGTTATGCCGTGACATCGTTTGTCGACTATCGCCTGCAAAGCAATGGACAACTGGAAGACCGGCAAACGTGGCTGCAACTCCCGCCCGGCTTCAACCCCAAAACACTGGAATTGGCCGCACAGTTGCGCGCCCAATCGCCGGACGATATCCGGTTGGTGGCGGCCGTGCTGGAGTACTTCCACACGCAAAAATTCAGCTACACGCTGCAACCGCCGCTGCTGGGACGCGATGCAGTCGACGAGTTCCTGTTCCAGACACAGGCCGGGTTTTGCGAGCACTATGCCGGTGCCTTCACCTACCTGATGCGCGCCATGGGCATACCGGCGCGCGTTGTCACCGGCTATCAGGGCGGCGAACTGAATCCGGTGGACGATTACCTGGTGGTTTCGCAATCCGATGCCCATGCCTGGGCCGAAGTCTGGATCGAGGGCCAGGGCTGGGTCAGAATCGATCCGACGGCAGCGGTGGCGCCGGAACGGATCCAAAGAAATCTGTACAGTGTCATCCCGCGCACGGCCCTGGGCGGCTTGATACAAATCGGCAACAGCAGGGATGGCATACTGACCAAATTGCGCTTCGATTGGGGCGCCATCAACAACGCCTGGAACCAGTGGGTGCTCGACTACAATACCGACAAACAAAAAAGCTTTGTCGAGTCGTTCGGGTTCGGCGACGTCGACTGGCGCATGCTCATTGCACTCATGGCCTGCCTGGGCGTCGTCGTCACCGCCATCATGTCCGTACCGCTGCTTCTCAGGAAACAGAAACGCGACCCGATCCAGACTGCCTACGACACGCTGTGCAAGCGCATGGAAAAGCGCGGCCTCGCGCGCGAACTTCATGAAGGGCCGCGCGACTACGGCATGCGCCTTGCCGCGACCGCGGCGCTGAGTGCGGAACGCAAAGCCGCCGTCGGGCGTTTCCTCAATCTCTACCAGGCAATCCGGTATGGAGCGCCCGGCAGCGACACCGCGCGACACCAACTGTCCCAACTCAAATCGCTGTTAGCTCAATGCACATGACTTTCTTCACCTCGCTCCATCAAACGAAACCACGCGCCGCCATCTGCCTGCTAATGCTCAGCATGATTTGCATGACGCCCTCGGCATGCGCCAGCAGCAAGATAAAGCACACCAAGCCACTTGCGGCAGCCACCGGCGACAAGGGCGAGTATGCCGATTTCAACGAATGGCAGGACGTGCGCAGCTTTATCGACTTGATGGTCGAGAAACACGGCTTTGCCCGCAGCGACATGCAAACCGTGTTCAAGAACGCCCGCCACGTTTCGAGCGCCATCCAGTTGATCAAGCCGGCACCGGTCGGACAAGCCAAGAACTGGCAAGCCTATCGCGCCAGATTCGTCGAACCGACGCGCATTGCGGCCGGCCTGGCATTCTGGGATGCGCACGCGGAAGCATTGGCGCGCGCAGAAAAGGAATATGGTGTCCCCGCAGAAATCATCGTCGGCATACTCGGCATTGAGACAATGTACGGCAAGAACACCGGCAGCTTTCGGGTAATTGACGTGCTAACGACCCTGGGATTCGACTATCCCGATACGCCAACCCGCAGCACACGCATGGAATATTTCCGCAGCGAACTGGAAAACGCCCTGCTGTTTGCGCGCGAATCGAGCATCGACCCGTTCACGCTGCGCGGCTCCTACGCCGGTGCAATCGGCTGGCCGCAGTTCATGCCGGCGAGCATACGAAAGTTCGCCGTCGACTACGATGGCGACGGCAAAATCGACTTGCGCAACTCGCCTGACGATGCGATCGGCAGTGTCGCCAACTTCCTCGTGCAACACGGCTGGCGGCGCGGTGAACCCACCGTCTTCCCTGCCACGGTCGACACACCGATCGAAGACGGCAAGATTGCCTGGCCTTCCTACATAGGCCAGGGTCTGGAAGCGAAATTCAACATTGCGGACCTCAGGGCAGCCGGCGTACACCCCGGTGTCGAACCGCCCCAGGACATGCTGTTTGGATTGGTTGATTTGCAAAACGGCACCGAACCAACCGAGTATTGGTTGGGAGCGCCGAATTTTTTTGCAATTACCCAATACAACCGCAGTTTCTTTTACGCGATGTCGGTAATTGATCTTGGAAGAGCTGTGCTTGCCGTGCGCAGTGCGAGATGATGTTGTGGGCGACCCCATAAGCTGGCTTTTGGACCGCATAAGCTGGCAAAGCAGACCGCAAAAAGTGGCATGAAAAATACGGGAAACCGCACAATTTGTTCTTTCGTAGTGAATTACCTCTCGCCCCGTAAGCATGTGCAGTTCGAAGCCGTTTTGACATGTGTTGGGGGAGCAGATTTTTCCAACCCTGCGAAGTCAAAAGGTTATTTATGCCGGCCGAAATCGTTAATTCGGATCGCCAGAATGTCCGAAAACCACCCGAGAAGGACGACCCGGAGCCACATCAGACCTCTCGCGACATAACGGCGTCCAACCAGGAAACAATAGTTAAGGAGCCATATCCTGTATCCCAACTCTACGTTTGTCTGCCACTTTGATTGATTGTTCTGCGTGAGGAACACTGTCTCAGAAGTGGCGTTCGGCCCAGACGTGTATTGTTGAAGCGTTGTCGTGTCTCCCCTCAGAATCTCGTGCAGATTATCCAGCGCCAAAATGCAATCCTTCGGAGATGACGCCACCCTCGCTAAAATTAACGGCGCTCTCAACATGATAGCGGAAAATTACGGGCAAAAATTATCCGCAGAGTCGATACCTTGGCTGTGACAATCTCACTTTGTCATGTAAATTCTGCCAGTTCCGGATGCCGGATTGTGCCTTATCCAACATTTTTGCACTGGCTGCTCAACCGGAATCGGGCCGGGTATTTCACCAATCTGACTCGCGATGATGGCGTTGTCAAACGGCGTTGGCTTACGCGGCAGCTTGCAAACAGGTCGAATAGTCACAACCAGCTCGGCTTACCCTGCCGGCTGCACGCGCCGCCGGTTCGCGAATTGCCCTCTACACCGTTCGACTGAATGCCCACGCTCAAGCAACAACTGTCCGACTATGAAGCCGGCTTCAAGCGGCGCGTCCTCACCGAATGCGTCGAATTGATGTCTGTAAATATCGTGCCGGACGCCTGCCGATGCATCTTGAAAAGATCTCGGGGGGGGGAGCCTGCCCGTGCATATAAGGCGAGCGTTAAGAGGACGCCGGTCAATAATATCGCCAAGCCTGCCGCGTCAGCACCGGGAGACAGATCGACCCCGACGGCATTCGAGAGCCTTCGCTGCAATACTGATCGAGCCGTTTCCAATCCGCTCGCCAGTGCCGCTCGGATCTCTGAGTCATTGCCGCTTGCGGCCGGAGCGGTACCGAAAACGAAGCAGCCGAGCTCATCACGAGTGTAGACGGTCACTGCGAAGTCGAAGAATTGATCGAGGCAGTTCCGCAAAGTACCAGGCTGATCCAAAATTCGACCGGCTTCGTCCACGAATTTACTCACAAATCTCTCGAGCGAGGCTAGGTATAGCCCACGCTTATCACCGAACGCCGCGCCGAGGTTCGGGCGATTGAGACCCGCCGCAGCTGCAAGCTCATCGAGAGAGGCGCTGTCGAATCCCTTGCGCCAGAAAATCGGAAGCACGCGGTCTAGCGCAGCTTCTCTATCGAAGCTCAGGGGTCTGCCACGGGTACGGGGTTCGTTCATTTAATTTCCTTCGGGATCGCATGT
>DATBQE010000033.1:0-9927 GCA_036561005.1 Burkholderiaceae bacterium
AGGCATCCTGCTGCCTATCTCGTCTATTTTAGGGCGAAACAGGGCTCAAAATCGGTAAATTACTCAAAATGGCGAAGATTCGTTGGTCCCGCTCGCCAAAATCGATAAATATATTTTTTTGGGATGAAAGGCAGTTTCCCAGACATCTTCCCAAAAGCGTGCAATATAATCGACCGGCGGTTAAAAAAAACGCAACGCTAGTCGCATCAATTCATTCGATGGGAAGAGCGATCAACATTATTGTGATAACAGATAGGCGGAGAAATCAATGATCAAAAAAATAGGCCAGGCGGCTATCGCCGCAGCGTTTGCGTGCGCAAGCGCGACGAGCATGTTTGCACATGCTGGTACGGCGACCATGGCGCGTCCACTCGATCTCGGACCTGTGGCGCCAGAAACGCCGCAAACGGTTTCGATTGTTCTCAAATTGAAGAACCAGGCGCAGCTTGAACAATATGTTGCCGGCACGGTTACGCCAGGCAGCGGCAACTACCAGCAATTTCTGACGGCGCGTCAATTCACCGAAAGTTATGCTCCACCGGTCAGCGAGGTGCAGTTTGTCAAGCAGGCGATGGCGGCGCAAGGCATCACGGTCAATGACGTGATGTCGAACAACCTGCTCATCCACGCGACGGGAACAACGGCGCAATTCGAGCAATTGCTTCAGACCCAGATTCATCACTTTTTTGACGGTCTGCACAATTTTCAAAAACCTGTCGGCAAAGGCCAGATCCCGTCGACATTGGCTGACTTGATCCTCGTGGTCGCCGGCTTGAACAATCAGCCGCAGGCCCATCCGATGTCCCAGCGTATTGCCGAGTCAAAGCCGGCAGTCGGTGCGGTCGAAACAGTGAAGGTGTCGTTGCTTAACAAGGGGACAACTTCGGGCACACCCGGTCAATTCACGGTAACTGACCTCGCCAACCTGTACAACATCACGCCGCTCTACAAGAAGAATATCACCGGCAAGGGGCGCACCATTGGTATCGCCACGCTGGCAAACTTCTCACCTGCTGACGCTTATGCATATTGGGCATCGGTCGGGTTGAAGGTGTCGCCGACCCGTATTACCCAAGTCCATGTCGACGGCGGTGGCGGAACGAACGGCTCGGATGAAACGACGCTCGACGTGGAACAGTCCGGCGGCATCGCCCCTGATGCCAAAGTCATCGTGTACGATGCGCCGAACACCGATGCCGGTTTCATTGACGTCTTCTATCAAGCGATTGCCGATAACAAGGTCGATACCTTGTCCGTCAGCTGGGGTTCGCCTGAAATTGCGCAATCATCGGACGTCATGCTTGCCCAGCATCAAGCCTTTATCGTCGCAGCGGCACAAGGTATTTCAGTGTTTGCCTCGGCGGGCGATTCCGGTGCCTACGATATCAACAATGCCAACGGTGGCTATGCCTACCCCGGCTGCTCGCAGCAATTGACTGTCGATTCGCCCGCCAGCGACCCGTACATCACTGCTGCAGGTGGGACCACTTTACCCCAAGTTCAAGTGCATAAATATGGCACGGTCATCGTGCCTGCCGAACGTCCTTGGGGTTGGGACTATCTGGAAAACTACATGGTCACCAATTACGGCCAGTCGTTTTATGACACCAATTATTTCCCGGTCGGTGGTGGCGGTGGCGTCAGCGTGAACTACGATTTGCCGAAGTTTCAAAAACGGACCAGTGGCGTGCAAGTTAGCGCGGCGGGGCAATCGCTGATTTGCGGTGGGCAAGACTTGGCAGATTTGCCGGCCGGTTATGCTGGCCGCAATGTACCCGATGTTTCGCTCAATGCCGATCCCTATACCGGCTATTCGGTGTATTTCCAGGGCGGCTGGATTTACGGATTCGGCGGGACCAGTTTTGTTGCTCCGCAATTGAATGGCATTACGTCCCTGATTTCGCAGGCTATCGGTTCGCGCGTCGGATTTTTGAACCCGCAGCTTTATGCGCGTCTCGCACAATTTGGATATTCGAGGGTTTCGCCCTTTAATTCCATTACGACGGGTGATAATCTGTACTGGCAAGCGGGCCCGCAATACAACCCGGCAACCGGCGTTGGCACCCTGAACGTGGCCAACTTCCTGAATTCGTTCTATTACTTCTGAGCGTATTAGGTCCCGGCTGTTTCGTAAGTAAAAACGCCCCGCAAATGCGGGGCGTTTTCATTATGGGAACATTATTTGCCAAACAGTTTCTTGACCAGGCCTTCGGCAGTTTGGGCAGCGCTTCCGACGCCATGCGTCAAACCTTCGATACTGATGCCAAGTACATTGGCAACGGCATCGCCGACGTGCGACGCCAGGCTTTCATTCAGTGAAAAATGGGGATCGTCCAGATTGCCGTCCAAGGTGAACGGAACGACGATGCGGTCATTTTTGTCCTTCAACGATGCAATGACGGCGCGCCGGGGTACGCCCATGAAGGTGCTCATGGTCCCGTTGCCCGGGGCCAGTTCAAGCTCGCGCAATGTGACTGTTCCGGGCGCTCGCAGGCGATTGTTGCGTACACTGGAGTTCAATACAAGGTCGAGTTTGCCGCGTTTCACCCCGGTCTCGGCAGCCTTGATGAGATAAGGCTGAAGTGCGATGAGGTCAACGCCCTGCAAATGAGCGGCAAGTTCGGAATCCCTGCCGACGATATCAATCCAGCCGTCGAGCGAAAGCTTGCCGTCACTCTGGATGCCTTTGATCACGCCGTCAATCTTCAGCGTGGTTCGGCCTGGCAGGTTCGGCACATGAATGGCCGAAATATTTGCTTCCAACTGCTCGATACGTATTCTATGTGCCGGCTGCTTGATCGAAGCGTCATAAAATTCGGTCGCGCCGCCGTGAATTTCGATTGTCGCAATATCGACCTGATGTGAAGGGGCGGTTTGCGTTTCGGCGACCTTTGTCTCCGAGTGATTTTCCAGCATGTCCGGCAGCAAATGCACGTGCCCGTCGCGCGAGCGCAATATTGACAGGTAAGGATTTTCGACTTCGATGCGATTGACTCGCAGGTGAGAGGAAATCAGCGCGCGCAGGTCCGGCGTCACGACAATTTTGTCCGCTCTGAGGGTTTCTCCGGCGGGCCAATCGGATGGGGCGCGCACGTGCACGCCGCGTAGTTCAATACTGGACCAATGCACAATCACCTCGCCAACCTCGCTGTGCGGGCCCAGCGCATGCTGGACCTGGGTCTTCAATGCGCCAGTAGCGAAGTGCAGGGCAGTAGTTGCGCCGACGATGACAATGAGCGAGCCAATGCCGAGTATGGCGGCCACGCGTTTCAAATTGTGCTGCATAAACCCTATCCCTTTGGTGGAAGAAACATCCCTGCCGGTACCTTGACGAAACGTGCAATTATTTGCGGTGGCGGAGTCATTTAGCGTTGTTTCTACTTGGTCAGCCCGGCGCTATGGATGGCGATTTTCAATTTAAATTGTACCGAATGCAATACTGAAAGTGGCTCCTGGGTTAAACTTGGCCAGTTTTCCAGCGTCGTTTAGCTTCAGGAGATGGCATTGAGCGACATAGATCATTCCTTTGGGCCTGCGCCGGCACCACCGGCAATACGTCCGACAAGTCTGAATTTCATTCTGGTCTGCGTATTCATCGACATGCTCGGCGTCGGTTTGGCTGTGCCGGTCCTGCCCATCCTGGTGGGAGAATTCGTCGGCACGCGTGCGTTGCAAGCGCATTGGTACGGCATTCTCTCTACGGTTTTCGGCTTGTTGCAGTTTCTTTGCATGCCGATATTGGGCGCAATCAGCGACAAGGTCGGCCGGCGCCCGGTCATGCTGTATTCGATGGCAGGCATGTGCCTGAATTTCCTTGCGACGGCGTGGGCGCCGACGCTGGCCTTGCTATTCGTCGGGCGTGTCATCGGCGGCATGTCTTCTGCCAGCATGTCGGTCGCATCATCCTATGCTTCCGACATATCGACGCCGGAAAATCGTGCCAAGAGTTTCGGCATGGTCGGTGCGGCTTTTGGCATGGGCTTTATTTGTGGTCCGATGCTGGGCGGGTTGCTTGGCAGCATTAACCTTCACTTGCCTTTTTATGTTGCGGCCGGATTATGTGCCTGCAACTTCATCTACGGTTTTCTGTTTGTTCCCGAATCACATCCGGCGGACAAGCGCTCGGCTTTTGCGCTTGGCAAGGCTAACCCTTTTGCGTCGCTGCTTGCGCTCGCCAAGAGACGCGATATTCGCGGATTGATTCTGGTGTACGCCTTGACCACGTTTGCCCAGATGCTGCTGCAGACCACCTGGGTTCTCTACACCCATTTCCGTTTCGAATGGGGACCCGCCGACAATGGCGTGGCGCTTTTTTGTGTGGGCTTGACTTCTGCGCTTGTCCAGGCCGTTTTGCTTGGCAAGCTGATCAAACGATTCGGCGAAGTGAAATTGGTCATGCTCGGGCTGGCGTCCGGTGCTATCACCTTCGTCCTCTACGGGCTTGCAACACAAGGTTGGATGATGTACGTGTTCATTCTTTGCAATCTCCTGGCGTTCGCTGCCGGCCCTGCCATGCAAGGCATCATCTCAAAGGCGACCGACCCGCGCGCACAAGGATCATTGATGGGGTCGTTGCAATCCTTAAGCAGTCTGGCGATTGTCGTGCTGCCGTATTTCGGCGCCAGTATACTCGGCGAGGTCAGCGGCTTGCCGCCTACAGATTGGCGTGTGGGGACCACGTTTTTTATCAGTGCGATTTTGCAGACCTTGGCCCTTATCCTCGCCTATCGTTATTTTCGCGGACGCGCGGCTGCGGATCGGTTGCGGGAGCTTGGGACCACTGAAGGCTGACATGTCCGTATTGCATGGGGTAAGATTGCACCGGGGTTCTCGCCAATTCAGGCGTGAAGTTTTTCGAGAGCCGTTGTGACATCCAAATTGCCGCAAAAAATGTGAAGAATCCAAACCAAATAGAAAACCAACACGAGACAACCAATGAAAAAACCACTTTATAAAACGCTGTATGTCTGGGTGCTGATTGCGATTGTTCTAGGTGTTGCGTTTGGCGCACTATATCCCGGCAATGCGATTGACATGAAACCGCTAAGTGATGGTTTCATCAAACTGATCAAAATGATCGTTGCGCCTGTGATTTTCTGCACAGTGGCATCCGGTATTGCCAGCATGGAAAGTCTGAAGAAGATGGGTCGGGTCGGCGGAAAAGCACTTCTTTATTTTGAAGTTGTGTCGACCGTGGCTTTGGGACTTGGCTTGCTGGTCGCAAATGTACTGCGTCCGGGGGACGGGGTCGATACAAGCGGATTGGATCCGAGTGCCGTTGCAGAATATGCAAAAAAGCAAATGACGTTTGTCGAATTCGTATTGAATATCATTCCAACCACGATGGTCGACGCATTTGCCAAGGGCGAGATATTGCAAGTGCTTCTCGTCGCCATATTATTCGGCATCGCCTTGGCTCAGCTGGGTGAAAAAGGAAAACCGATATTGACGTTTATTGACGATATTTCCAAAGTCATCTTCAGGGTGTTCAGTCTTGTCGTGCTGGTGGCGCCAATCGGTGCTTTCGGCGCGATGGCTTTCGTAGTCGGCAAATATGGGCTGCATACTCTGTTGCCGCTTGTGAAACTTGTCGGCACATTCTATTTGACCAGCCTGATCTTTGTCTTCGTAGTGCTGGGTGCAATTGCGAAGGTTACGGGCTTTTCGATCCTACGATTTGTTATTTATATCAAGGAGGAGCTTTTTATCGTGCTGGGTTCCAGCTCGTCCGAGAGTGGTTTGGCACGCTTGATGCTCAAGCTCGAAAAACTTGGCTGCTCAAAGAGAGTGGTCAATCTTGTTGTCCCAACCGGTTATTCGTTCAACTTGGACGGAACCAACATTTATATGACATTGGCTGCGCTATTCATTGCGCAGGCTACCAATACCGATCTGACATTTGCTCAGCAATTCACCATATTCAGCGTGGCTATGGTCACGTCCAAGGGGGCCTCCGGCGTTACCGGGGCCGGATTCATTACCTTGGCGGCCACGCTCGCAGTTGTTCCATCAATCCCGATCGGGGCCTTGTCTCTCATCGTCGGCGTCGATCGATTTATGAGCGAATGCCGTGCGCTCACTAATTTTGTCGGAAACGGTGTTGCGGCGATCGTCATGTCTGCGTGGGAGCGAGAACTCGACCGGGACGTGTTGCACGCTGAGCTGCACAGCAAGTCAGCCGCAAATATCGACGCTGCGATCTAATTATGGCCGCGTCGATGGAAATGGATTGACGGCGTCGATTTTGTCGATCAGTGCCCGAGCCATGCGGGCATGATCGGCAAGATTCGGATGCCACTGGCATGCGGTTAATTGCAGCCCCTCGTATTCCAAATAATGTACGCGCAGATCTCCGTCGGCACGGGCGCTGTCGACAACTTGCTGCACCAACGGCCCTTGCTGGTCTTCGGCGCCAACGCGTACTGCGGTGGCAATGATTTCTACCTGGCCATAGCGTTGACGCAACTCGGCCAGCATTGAACGATAGGATTCCTTGAACTGCTGCGCAAGTGTGTCTCTCGTCCATGCTTCGCCCTCGTGCAGTGGCGTTGAAAAATCATTGATGCCCAAGCCGATCACAATCAGTTGTGGGTGCCAGTTCGCGTCATCTGCCTTGCTCTGGGCATCGTTTTGCAGCAGCCGTGGATAGTAAGTGCGAAAATTTTCTCCCGGCAAATTGCCGTTCCAATTGCGCACCATGCCCATGCCGGACATGGCATTGATTTCCCAATTGGCGTGGAAGTGGCGCGCCACTCGCACGCCGAATGTAGCAGTCGCATCGCTCGTCGCACGAATCGTGGCGGCATTGCATGAACGTTTTTTTGATAGATTGGCTAGCCCTGCAGTAAAGGAATCGCCGATAAATTCAATTTGCCGACTGGCCCCTGCCTTGGACGGTAGCCAGGTGCCGTTTTCAAGCAGGAAACCGCGTATCGCACCGGGCGCAGAAGTTGTTTCGTTGCGCCTGGTCAAGCGCAATTCATGCGAACCGTTGGAGAGGCCGCGCAACCAAACCGTATGTTCATTTGCGACCAAGGCAAGGGGGTGGCGAATCGTGCCGTCTAATTCGACGGTATAGCCGCTCAGCGGGTCATCGACCACAATACCGATTGCCCGGCCTCTGAAGCGCGTCGTCAAGGTGACGCCTGGCCACGTAGCGTGCCATCCGCCTGCATCGCTCACTACGCGGCCAACAGTTTGAACCTGGGGCTGCATTAGTGGTGCCGCGTGGGCTGCTGCCAAGGCAGACAACAATGGCAGCACCAATAGCGCCGGGAGCAACCAACGCATCGTGCTCACAATCATGAATGACATTGCTTTTTGGAAGCCTGCCAATACCGACTGAACGCGGGTGCCGGGCATTTGCGTCGCGTCAGGAATGGTCGTGACTCATGACATGGCGCTCGCTGGCATTTTCTACCGTGGCATGGGCATGGTGACCTCGTTCATTGAAATAGTTGGCCCAATGTTCGGCGTCTTCACGTTGAGGGAGCCACGGACCACATTCCTTGGTCAATAGTTGAGTTCGGGGATTGACCGATTTGAACACCACCCGATACATAGTTCCTCGCTAGACAAAACGTTTCGTCACGAGCCGATTTTGATGGGCCAGGCGTCGTGACTGGAAAATGAACCTGCAAAAATGTTGCTGTGTGGCTATTATAGGGGTTATTTCACCGATCATGTAGCATGTCGGCTTCTTGTCGCGAGATTTACGGCCATCGGCAATTTATCTGCCTTATTTATGGTTTTTCCTGCCAAAATACTTGAAGTCGGTTATAGGATGTTGCCAATTTTGATTCCTTGTGGCAACATTGAGCTCTCTCTCCGTCAATATCTCCTTGATCATTGTTGGATTCAACCCGCAGATTCGTATCTGCGGGTTTTTTCTGTCCACGGTTTCTGCCGCCGCCATTATCGAAGGCAGTTTGTGTTGCGAATTTTCCAAATCAAAAACATATTTTCCTCATTTTGTGATGATAGTCACATCATTTATCTGATGCTGTGCGATTATAGTTGCGGTTGACCTGAACTTCCCGCTGGCAAAAAGCGCGCAAGCATGTGCGACTTGCAGGTCGGAACACAATCTTACAATTTAATAAAGGAATTACCATGGCATCAGCAGCGAGTTACAGCACTCTCGTTCAAGAACTGTATGTGGCCTACTTCGGCCGCCCAGCCGACTATTTCGGCTTGCAAAACTTCGAGGCTGCCCTCGCTGCTGCCAACGCACCGACCGACGCCGCCGGCCTGAGCGCTGCCTACAGCACCAATGCAGCCGTCAAGTCCCTGATCGACAGCTTCGGCACCAGTGCCGAATCGGCTGCCCTGTATGGCAGCGGCTCAACCGAAAGCTTCGTCACAGCCATTTTCGAAAACCTGCTCAACCGCGCACCTGCCGTCGCCGGTCTGACATTCTGGGTCAACGCGATCAATTCCGGTAGTGTCACCAAAGGCGACGCCGCATTGGCGATTGCTGCCGGTGCGCAAGCCAATACCACGCCACAAGGTATCCTCGACGGCAAAGCCATCGACAACAAGCTCGCCGTTGCGACCAACTTTACCAACGACCTCGGCACTTCGTCGACCGAAATCGTGGCCTACAGTGGTGCCAGCGCAGCTGCCGCCGCACGTCTTCTGATTGCAGGCGTTGACAGCGGCACGACGCCGGCAACCTACGACGTGCAAACGACGATCAACAACATCGTCGCCGGCAACCACAACCACTCATACGACTTGACCACTGGTGTCGACACCCTGGTTGGCGGCCCGGGCAACAACGTATTTAATGCGATACTGGATAATGCAGCCGGTTTGTCGGCCGGTGGCCAGGCAGCGACACTCACTGCGTTCGATAGCATCACCGGCGGTACACTCAACAATACGCTCAACGTCACCGACTTCGGTCAGAGTGGCCAAATGGTTCTGCCGGCCGCGACCATCAGCGGCATCACAACCGTAAACATCAGCTCGCTCGAAGGCATTGGTACCGGTACCGGCAGCGCTGCGCTTGATCTGACTGCGCTGGGCACGCTGGCCAACGTCAATGTCAATGCATCGTATGGTAACGATTACATCAAGGTCGGCACCAATACCACCCTGGTAGTGACGGATACAACCGATGATGATGTCTACACTTATGGCGGCTCCACAGTCACTATCAACAACAATTCAACTGCCGGTTCGTATGCCAATTACGTAGAGGTGCAGGGTGGTAGCGCAACGACGGCTGTCACCATCAACAACGGATACGATGAAGAAAACTACATCTATGACTTGAACCACGGTACGAGTCATACCAATACCATCGCAACGGTGACGATCAATAACCAACTCGACTTCGACACCTACATCTACAGCAATGCGTTGACACAGTTGAACCTGACTGGGGACACTTACCATTACTTCTATGACTACGCTGCCGCCGGTACACGCACACTGAACGTTGCGTTGAATAACGACGGCAATGCGGCCGGTTACTCGTCCGATTACTGGTACCTGGAAACCGATCAAGCGACCACGCTTGCCGTTACCACCTCGACTGCAGCATCGAAGAATGCATACTTCTATGCCCCTGTAGCCACTACATTGACATTCAATGACGCTGTCGACCTGTCGTTCTACCACGGCGCGATAGCCGGCTCCGATTACCTCGAAGCAGGTAACGCCAAATCCGTGACCATCAGTGGCGCCGGCGCCTTCACGGCCGACCTTTCCGGCCTGAACGCAGCAGCCGTCATCAACGCCACTGGCGCAGGCGGTGTCGTGACCGTCGAAATGGCCAGTGCCAGCGGCGGTGCCTTGACCCAGTCCTTCACCGGTGGTGCGGGCCAGGACATCGTCACAGTCGGTGCAGGCCAGACCGGCACGGTTTCCGGCGGATCGGCTACCAACAATGAAATCGTGTTGTCCAATGTCGTCGGCGCC
>DATBQE010000034.1:0-11753 GCA_036561005.1 Burkholderiaceae bacterium
GTGCAGCGCGTCACTGTGCAAAATCTTCTCGGCATGAAACTGGCATATATCGACCTGGGCGCAACGATAGTCGCAATCGTAGTACCTGATCGCCGAGGGAAAATGCAGAACGTGGTACTCAGCCTGCGCGATCTGCAATCCTACGAACGCACCGAACGCAGGTTCGGTGCGGTCATGGGCCGCTATGCCGGTCGCATAGGCAATGCCCGTTTCAGCCTGGACGGCCGCGCCGTGGACTTGATCCCCGGCAGCCATGGCACAACTTTGCACGGCGGTCCCGACGGCTACGACAGGCGGGTATGGCAACGTCGGGATTTTTCCGACGCCAACTCGCTTGGCTCGATTTTCCATCTGGTGAGCCCTGCCGGAGACCAGAATTTTCCGGGCAGGCTGGACCTGAATGTCACTTACCGCCTGCTGCGCCGGCGCAATGAGTTACGCATCGAATACGCTGCGACGACAGATGCGCCAACGGTACTCAACCTGACCAACCACAGTTTTTTCAATCTTGCCGGCGCCGGCACTGCCGGGCTCGATTCGCATCGGTTTCAAATCGATGCAAGCTGGTTTGCGCTGACGGACGAAAAAAAAGTCCCGCTCGGCACCGTTGCAAGCGTAGCCGGAACGCCGCTGGATTTCCGCAAGCCGGCCGGTCTGGATGAGCGCCTGGCCTCCGGCTCGAGTCTGCTCGGAACACCTCCCGGCATCGATCATAGTTTGCTGTTTACGCGTTGGACCGGCCGGCTCGCCCGCGTCGCCGTCATCGACGACACAACGAGTGGCCGGCGCATGGAGGTGAGCACCACCGAACCTTCACTCCAGTTTAATTCCGGCAACAGCTTCGACGGCAGCGAGGTCGGCAGCGAAGGAATCGGCTATCGACGTTATGACGGATTCGCTTTCGAAACACAGCATCTTCCCGATAGCCCGAATCATCCAAACTTTCCTGGAACGGCCTTGTACCCCGGCGCCAACTTTCGTTCCATGACCAGCTTTCGCTTTTCGATCATTAATGGACGTCGCACCAAAACAAGCGGAGCGATGCGGCGCCCAGCGGTTGACCGGAAATAAGTATTGAAACACGTTTTATTTTTGCAAAACATTTTTTGGAGTTGAAAAACCATGGCTGAACAAAGTACTGGCAAACCATTCAAGCGGATCCTGCTCACCGGTGCGGCAGGCGGGCTTGGCCGCGTCTTGCGTGAGCGGGTGAAGCCCTGGGCCGACGTAGTGCGTGTCAGCGATTGCAGTAATCTTGGACCGGCGCAAGCCGGCGAGGAAGTCGTGCAATGCGATCTGGCCGACAAGGCGGCGATGCTGAAATTGCTCGAAGGCGTGGACGTGGTATTGCATTTCGGCGGCATTTCGGTCGAGAAGCCGTTCGAAGCCATCATGCAGTCAAATATCCTCGGTGTGCACAACCTGTACGAGGCAGCACACAAGGCCGGCGTCAACCGCGTGGTCTTCGCCAGTTCCAACCATACCGTCGGCTTTTATCCAACCACGCAAATGGTCGACGCCGAGTCGCCAATGCGCCCCGACTGCTTTTATGGTGTCAGCAAATGCTTCGGCGAATTGCTGTCGCGTTACTACTTTGACCGCTTCGGCATGGAAACAGTCTGCCTGCGCATCGGATCGTCTTTCCCGGAACCGCAGAGCGCGCGCATGATGGTCACCTATCTCAGCTACGACGATCTGGTCGAACTGATCCGCTGTTCGCTGTTCACCCCGCGCGTCGGACACACGATTGTATTTGGCGTGTCGGACAACAATGTGCGCTGGAGCGACAATCGCCTGGCTGGCCATCTTGGTTACCGGCCGAAAGACAATTCGTCGCGCTTCGCCCATCTCTTCCCGGACACCGCACAGCGCCCCGAGAAAGATGACCCAACAACCATGTACCAGGGCGGCCCATTCGTCATCGCCGGCCCGCAATATGAATAGGCAATTCCGTGCGCCGCTGCCTACCGTGGCGACCGATCATTTGGAGAAACGATAATGTCCGCCACCCCTTATTCAGCCTTCCCCAACCAGTTTCGCCGCGATCTCATCGCCGGCAAGAAACTGATTGGATGCTGGTGCTCGCTGGCCAGCCCGATCACTACTGAAATCCTCGGCCTGGCCGGGTTCGATTGGCTATTGCTTGACGGTGAGCATTCGCCCAACGACGTGCTGTCATTCATTCCACAGTTGATGGCATTGAAGGACAGCAGCAGTGCACCGGTCGTGCGACCGCAATGGAACGATACGGTCGTGATAAAACGGCTGCTCGATGCAGGCTTCTATAACTTCCTGATTCCATTCATCGAGTCGGCCGACGATGCACGCCGTGCGGTCGCGGCGACACGTTATCCGCCCGAAGGCGTGCGCGGCGTGTCGGTCGCGCAGCGTAATAACCGTTACGGCACGGTCAAGGATTATTTCGCCACGATCAACGACAACATTGCCGTCATGGTGCAAATCGAGAGCCGCGCCGGTGTCGATGCCATCGACGAGATCTGCGACGTACCCGGCGTCGACTGCATTTTCATCGGCCCATCGGATCTCGCAGCAGGTTTCGGGCATCTGGGAAATGCGCGCCACCCGGAAGTACAGGCAGTGATGGGACGCATTTTCACGCAGGCCAAGGCGCATGGAAAATCCATCGGCATCCTGGCCCCCGACGAGACGGACGCAAGGAAATATATGGAGATGGGGGCCAGTTTTGTGGCGGTCGGCAGCGATCTTGGCGTCTTCCGCGGCGGCACGCAAGCCTTGCGCGACAAGTACTTGTAAGGCTGGCGATGCGCGGCGCATTCGCCGCGCTTGCGTCAAAAAATCATTTTACTAAATTGCCGGACTGCGCCAGGCGCGGCCCGCTGCATGGAGAACAAGCATGAGCAAGATTGGATTTGTAGGGTTAGGCATCATGGGTACACCGATGGCTGCGCATTTGATCAAAGGTGGCCATGAACTGTTTTTATTCAGCCACTCCGGCGTGCCCGCTTCGTTGAGCGACGCGGGCGGCACGGTTTGCGCTTCCGGCAAGGAAGTGGCACAGAATGCCGAAGTCGTTTTCCTCATGGTGCCCGATACGCCGCATGTGGCAGCCGCACTGTTTGACGCCGGGGCGATCGCCGAAGGCCTTGCAAGCGGAAAAATCGTGGTCGACATGAGTTCGATCTCGCCCTTGGAAACCAAGGAATTCGCTGCGCGCATACGCGCCCTTGGCTGCGAATATCTCGATGCGCCGGTTTCCGGCGGACAGGTCGGTGCGGCCGCAGGCACCTTGTCCATCATGGTCGGCGGAAAACCCGAGATATTCGAGAAGGTAAAGCCGCTGTTCGAATTGATGGGCAAGAATATCACTCTGGTCGGCGGCAACGGCGACGGCCAGACTGCCAAGGTCGCAAACCAGATGATCGTCGCACTGACCATCGAGGCGGTGGGCGAGGCACTGCTGTTCGCCTCCAGGGCAGGCGCCGATCCGGTGCGTGTGCGGCAGGCTCTGATGGGCGGTTTCGCTTCGTCACGCATCCTTGAAGTGCATGGCGAACGCATGATCAAACGCACTTTCGATCCCGGTTTCCGCATCGAATTGCATCAAAAGGATCTCAACCTGGCCTTGTCTACCGGACGCAAGCTTGGACTCTCCTTGCCCAACACAGCCACCTGCCAGGAATTGTTCAACGTATGCGCGGCCCACGGCGGTAGCGCCTGGGACCATTCAGGCATGGTGCGTGCGCTTGAGTTGATGGCGGATTTTGAAGTCGGGCAGAAGCCCTGAGCAGGTGAGCGAAGTGACCATGACCATGACCAGCATCGTTGATCCACGCGCATTGCTGCAGGAAATGTTTGCGGCAGCAATTGAAGCCGCGCAGCCGGCGCACTGTATTCCCTCGCATATGCCAGAGAAAATTCAAGGCCGCCTGATCGTTATCGGTGCGGGCAAGGCATCGGCCGCGATGGCGCGTGCAGTCGAAGACAATTGGCCCGGTGCATTATCCGGCTTGGTCGTGACCCGCTATGGCTACGCCGTGCCGTGCCGGCACATCGAAATCATCGAGGCGGCGCACCCGGTGCCGGATGCGGCAGGCATGGATGCCGCCGTGCGCATGCTTGCCCTGGTCGGCAATTTGTCCGCCGACGACACCGTACTGTGCCTGATCTCCGGCGGCGGTTCGGCCTTGCTGGCTCTGCCATTGGAGGGCATTTCGCTCGAAGACAAGCAGGCGCTAAGCCGTGCGTTGCTCCAGTCGGGCGCCAGCATCAGCGAAATGAATTGCGTGCGACGTCATCTCTCTGCGATCAAGGGCGGCAGACTGGCTGCGGCCTGCCATCCGGCCAAAGTCATCAGCCTGCTGATCTCCGACGTGCCGGGTGACGACCCGCGCGATATCGCGTCGGGCCTGACCGTGGGCGATGCGGGCACCTGCGCCGACGCACTGGAAATTTTGCGCCGCTACGCAATAGAAGTACCGGCCGCTGTCAGGGACGTTCTCGAAAGCGGCCGCGGTGAATCCATCAAGCCTGGCGACGCACGCCTTGCGGCAAGCGATGTTTGCATGATCGCGACACCGCAAATGGCTCTGGAGGCGGCAGCGGAAGTTGCACGCCGTGCGGGTATTGCGGTGCATATCCTCGGCGACAGCCTGGAGGGCGAAGCACGCGAAGTAGGCATCGTGATGGCCGGCATTACGCGGCAGATTATCGCAAAAGGGCAGCCCTTCGCCGCACCTTGCGTCCTCCTTTCCGGCGGTGAAACCACGGTGACCGTACGCGGACACGGACGCGGTGGGCGCAATGTCGAATTCCTGCTCGCGCTCGGCGTCGCGCTCGACGGGCAAGCGGGAGTTCATGCGCTTGCCGGCGATACCGATGGCGTGGACGGGCAGGAAGAGATCGCCGGGGCCTACCTTTCCCCGGATTCCATGCAGCGCGCCAGGTCACTCGGAATTCGCCCCAGGGACAGCCTCGCCAACAATGACGGACACGGTTTCTTCGGCGCCTTGGGTGACGCCATCGTGACCGGTCCGACGCTCACCAATGTCAACGATTTCCGCGCCATCTTCATCGACGGCGCGTCTGGGCACCCAAATCAATGAAAACACGCGGGTCGGCATTCGATGCGCGTCCCTGATCTCAAATTCTAAATGTCATCACAAGATTGCAAGTAGTGACATGCCGTGCCGCCAGGTGAGTTGCACGAGTTTCGGAGGGTAACAAGTTGTAGAGACAATTCGACTATCCATACTAAAACGAGGAGATCAACATGAACACAAAGACATGCAGTACCCTGGCGCTTGGCCTGATCGGCGCCGCACTGGCGGCTTGCGGCGGCGGGGCCGGCTCGCAGGATTCATTGAATGCGGCGCAGAAGCGGCTGACCGTTGAACAAAAGTCGACGCTGCCGGCTTGCTATACGCCATGGGTCGCAACAACGGCCTATACATCCAAAGGTGACAACGTCAGCTACGCCAGCGTAAACTATACGTCGAACTATTACACGAAGGGCGCCAACCCATCGACCAATAACGGCGTCAAGACGACGGGAGAACCGTGGACTTCCGATGGCGCTTGCGCAACGCCGACGCCTACACCTACGCCTACCCCAACGCCGACTCCCACCCCAACACCAACGCCGACTCCGACTCCAACGCCGACACCCACTCCGACACTCGATCCGAGCAAGCCGCCAGGCGGAAACTTTGCACTCTCCGGATTCACGCTGCAACTGCCGACCGGGTCATCAGGTAGCATCGACACGGAAAGCGGCTCGCAACTGGCAGCCGGCTTCACGAATCAATATTATTTCTATACCGATCCCAACGACGGCTCCATGGTGATGGCGGACCCCGCAACGGGATGGACCACATCGGGTTCGCTGCACCCGCGGGTCGAACTGCGCGAAACTGCAACCTGGTCCACCAGCGGCACCAACGTCATCGATGCCACGCTGACTGTGACCAAAGTGCCGGACCACACCGCCGTCGGGCAAATTTTCCAAGGCAGTGGCCCGAGCAAACCGCTCTGCGAACTTCAGGTCGATGCCAACGGGACGATCAATCTGTTGCTGGAAAATACCAACCAAGGCGGCAACGCAACGGATCACAAGGTGGGTTCAGTACCGGTAGGAACACGTTTCACATACGAGATGAGTCTCAAGGGAACGACCATCACCGTCAAAATCAATGGCGTTGCGTCAGCCTTTACGATGGACCCAAGCTTCGACGGGGAAAACTTCTACTTCAAGGCTGGAGACTACGACCAGACTGCAGTGTCCGGAACCCCCGTCACAAGCACCAGCACGGTCGTGAAATTTTATGCGCTGAAAATCACACACTGATCGACAACGGCTTTACTCCATTGTCATGCTGATTCCTCTGCGCGAAAGCGCAGGGGAATTTTTTCTCTTGCACGGCAAAAAGGCCACCTACGCACGCGGCGCAATTATTACCGCACCAGGCATGGGCGCTTGTTGTCAAACACCCATCCGGGTAACAAATACTGCATGGCGACTGCATCATCGCGTCCGCCCGCGCCCATATTCCTGTACAGCTCGTGCGCCTTCTCGACTTCCGCCATGTCGATGTCGATACCGAGGCCGGGCTTCTGCGGCACCTGCACCATGCCACCTTCGATGCGTAAAGGTTCCTTCGTCAGACGTTGCCCCTCCTGCCAGATCCAATGAGTATCGATTGCCGTGACCTTTCCCGGTGCGGCAGCCGCCACGTGGGTGAACATCGCCAGCGATATGTCGAAATGGTTGTTCGAATGCGAACCCCATGTGAGACCGAACATGTCGCAAAGCTGGGCCACGCGGACCGAACCTTGCATGGTCCAGAAATGCGGATCAGCCAGCGGGATATCGACCGATTGCAACTGGATCGCGTGGGCCATCTGGCGCCAATCGGTGGCGATCATATTGGTCGCGGTCGGCATGCCGGTTGCACGGCGGAACTCGGCCAACACTTCGCGCCCCGAGTAGCCGTTCTCGGCACCACACGGGTCTTCGGCATAGGCGAGCACATTGCGCTTGTCGCGGCACAAGCCGATTGCCTCTTTCAGCGACCAAGCCCCATTCGGGTCGAGTGTAATGCGGGCCTCGGGAAACCGCTCGGCCAGGGCAGTGACGGCTTCCATCTCAATCTCGCCCGCCAGCACGCCGCCCTTGAGCTTGAAGTCCTTGAACCCGTAGCGCGCCTGCGCGGCCTCGGCCTGGCGGACAATCGCCTCAGTATTCAGTGCCGTTTCATTACGGATGCGGAACCACTCGCATCCATTATCCGGTTCGCTGCGATAACCGAGCCCGGTGCGCGTGCTATCGCCGACGTAGAACAGATAGCCGAGCATCGCCACTGCATCACGTTGCATGCCTTCACCCAGCAAATCGGCAACGGGCACGTTCATGAACTGCCCGAGCAGGTCCAATAGCGCAGATTCCAACCCGGTGACCACGTGGATGCAGGTACGCAAGTCAAAGGTCTGCATGCCGCGGCCGGCTGCATCGCGCTCGGCGAACGCCTTACGCACACAATTCAACACTTTGTTGTAATGGCCCAGTTGCTGCCCCACCACCAGGTGCCTGGCTTCGTCCAGCGTTTGCAGGATTTTCTCACCGCCCGGAATCTCGCCCAATCCGGTGTTGCCCGCACTGTCGGTGAGGATGACGATATTGCGGGAAAAATAAGGGCCATGTGCGCCGCTCAGATTGAGCAACATGCTGTCGTGACCAGCCACTGGGATGACGCGCATTGCTGTGACGACAGGCGCGCCGGCTGAAACGGCTTCAATTTTTTTATCGGACATGATTTCCTTCGAATTGAGTCGACTAGGCCCGAGACGTCTGGGCGGAGTCAGAAAACGATTAACTACCGATGCGACGATCACATTGCGCACAACGGCGGCGCGGGCGTCTTATTGCAAAGCCGGCATGGATATAATTCGGCTTGGCACGAAAACAATCGCGCCACATTGCACTGCACGTACGCGAGCATACACTGCGCCCATGCGGACCTTTTGATCCGTCGCTTGCAGGCATTATAGTAAATCGTTTACCTTACTTTTGTCACAAGCTCCACGCAATATTTTGCGCAGGACCGTGGGGCGTGTTGTTTTGACCGATTCCATGACGCGGCGATTGCCGTCTTCGACGTTGCAAAGAAGTGAGATATGCCAACGTCACTTTTTTCTGCGCCGACGATTGATGCAGGAAAAACTGCAGGCGTCAGTTGGAGGGCAGCATGCCATGCCAAGCTATGCCGTTCGCAATGTTGGCACGTTGACGCCTGTGGTGAAAGAATTCGCGGACAAGTCCGCGCGGAAATCGAACAGCAAGTGCCGCGTCAGTTGCCATGTGCCGATCTGCCCCTCTCGCCGCAGTTGGAAGACGAAGTACCGCTGGTGGTCACCATGGGATATGAAACGTCTAGCTGTAAAAGTAGCGCGATGCCAGGTTCGTTCCAACCAGCGGAAGAGTCCGGAACCAGGGAAGTGGATTTGCATTCGTAAGGCACGCAACCACGTTTTGAGGCGCAGCCAATGCCTGCTGGTCCATATCCAGTCGTGAGTCAATGCCGCGCAAGCTCCAGCATTCCATGCACCTCAAAACTCATCATGGCCAGGAACGCCACCAATCCAAGATATAACACGGCATAGTTCACCCGTGTCTCGATGGGCACTTCATAGTAGGCGGGAGGCAGGTTGGGGTTTCCCCAGATAGCTGCCTTGATCTGCGGATAGGCCAGCACGCCGATCAGGATCAACATCGGGCTCGGTCTATAGAAAAAGAGCGCGACCAGCAAAGGGACGCCGGCCAACCATATCTTCGGAGAAATGATGGCCGTAACCCGCCCGCCATCAAGCGGAGAAACAGGTATCAGATTGAACAGGTTGATCATCAAGCCCGAATACGAGAGCGCCAGCATCAGGTCGCTATTGAATTCGCGCGCCGCCCAATAACACGCCATGGACGCCAGCGTGCCCGCCACGGGACCAGCCAGGCCAATATAGGCTTCGGTTTCCACGTCGTGCGGCATTTCCTTCAATTCGATCCAGGCACCGACAAATGGAATGAAAGTGGGCAAGCCGACATTGAGGCCGCGCTGGCGAGCAGCGAGATAGTGGCCCATCTCGTGCAAGAAAATCAGCGCTACAAAGCCAACCGCGTAACGCCAGCCGAACAGCATGCCGTAGACCACGATTGAAATGAGCATGGTGCCGGCAGAAGCCGTCACCTTGCCCAGTTTTCCCGCCATGAAAAGCCAGCCTAACAACTTACCCATTTTCTATCTCTCGCTTGGTAGACAGGTCCGCCTTCAATCGCAGGACAGCCTATTCTTCTTTCTTGCCTTTGAAGAATTTGTAGATCGATCCACCAATACCGGCGACAGCCAGGAAAATCACCTTTTTGGCAGCAAGCAGCAGCGCAAATAGTTTGCCGAACAGTCCCAGTTTCGCGGCGACGCCGCCTGCTACCAGCGCGGCGATGCCATATTCGGCCACCTTGTCGGTCTTGCTGTCGAAATCGGCATAACGATTGCCGGCGGTGAAATCGGTAAACGCCGTCACGTTGCGCATTTCACTCTTGATCTGGTCAATCTGCCCCATGCTGGATATCGCATTGAGTACCAGTACACCATCGCGCCCGAGCACGCGCACATTGTAGTTCAAGGTATTTTCCGGCGAATCGGCAAATTTGATGTTCTTGGCCCAGTAAAGCTTGTGTGTCTGACCGTCGTAGGTCGGCTGCTCGGCCCAGCCGATCAGTGAAACCTCCGTAAAGCCGCTCTTTTTGCGCTCCTCGTTAGCTTCCTTGGTGGAGTCCTGCATGGTCTTGAGCAGTTCGTCATATTTGATGCTGTTTGCGTCGTCATCCTTGACGTGGCCATCCTTGTCGAAGCTGATGTCCACTGCCCAACCGTTCCTGCTCAACGGGCTGACATCGGCTGGCACAATCATGCCCAACGTCTTGCTGGCCGTCGGATTGCCCCAGCCATCAACGAGCAGATGTGTCGCATCGGCCGGCGGCAGGTAACGAAATGAAGGCGGCATATCGAGCGTGGCAACGCCGCCAGGCAGTGTGATCTTTCCCGTTTGAAAATGCAAAGAAGCCAGAAATTCCTCAGCCGACATCTTCTTGTCCGGCCCGTCGGCGCCGACGGCGCCAGCGGCATTGGCGAAGAAGCCCGTTGCAGCAGCAAGCAAGACGACCGATAGTATTTTTTTGAACATGGTTCCCCCCATTGAGTTGTTGCGTTTTTGTGCCGGAATGCTCCGGCGGCGTAGAAAATACTGTCGATGGGAAGGCGCGCAATGGCGGACGGGACACCAGGACCCATAAGCGGAAAAGCATGCAGTGAGGCGTGGATATAATTATTATTAATTCCACTCTGGACAGGAAATTCACAGAAATGATGCCATGGAATTGCCTCACGGAATATCCCATGTTTATGGGAGGGCGCATTCTCTTTCCAAGACTGTACGCGCGCCATGGGCCGACACCTTTTGCACGGCCCGGTGAGCACGCAGCATGATCGCGTGACGAAACCAGTGCAAGATCAATTTCTCTGCAGCACCAGCATTGGCCGCATCACATCCGAAACGGCGCCCTCGTCGGCAGGGTAAGCGTAAAAGTCGTGCCCTGGCCGACCATGGATGCCGCCGTTATGCTGCCGCCCAGGACCGACGAGAAGAGACGATGCAAGATTGACAGTGCGAGGCCCGAGCCGCCTTTACCCAGCTTGGTGGTGTAAAACAGGTCAAAGATACGCGCCAGAACTGCAGGCGCCATGCCGCTTCCATCGTCATTCACCGTCAACATTACCTGGTCTGTCTGCACGTGCGCAGCAATGGTAACCATGCCGGATCAGTCATCTTCGAAGGCGTGCAACAGCGCGTTCTGGATCAGATTCGCGAGCACCTGTCAACGGCCCGGGGAAGCTGTCGCAGTCGATGCCCGGGGGAATGAAATTGTCTGCCTTCACGCTGCGTTGCCTGAGCATCGGCTGGAACGGGGCGAGGTTGTCGTCGACAACTTCCTTGAGACCGAAGCGGCGCCGTTGCTCGGACGATTGATCGATTGCCACCTGCTGGAAACCGACAATCAGGTCGTCAGCGCGCTTGTTCGACCGCGCAACCAATTCGGCCCTCTCTTTGCCGCGCGTGGCGAAGTCTTCGAGCTGCCTTCGTTTAATCGTGCCTGATTGAATGGATTGCACAATACCGTCAAACAATTTCTCCATGCTCGTGGCCGACAGCAGCGCATTGCCTATCGGCGTGTTCAACTCGTGCGATATGCCTGCCATCATGGCATCGAGCGAAGCGAGCTTCTCTGCCTGCATCAGTTCAGCCTGAGTCCTTTCCAGGTCGAACAGAGACTCCTTCATTGCAGCGTTGGCGCTTTCCAGTTGCACAGTACGTTCCGCGACGCGTCGCTCAGGTTTCTCATTCACCTGCAGGAGTACCGCTTACGACTGACCAGGCCTGGCCATGCATCGTCGTTAAGGCGCGATTGGTTACGCTGCATGGGCTGATTTCTTGATCTGGGTCAACGGGAATTGTGCGCGCTCCCTCCAAAATGGTTAAAACGCGAGGCCGGATGCGCATGCAGTTCACTTGCGCAACGATCGAAAAAATGGCCTTGCTATCGACAATAATCGGCGTCGTGCAAGTTCTCTATCGCGCTCCGATTGCTGCAAAAAGAAAGGAACCGTCATGAAGCGTCACGCATTCTACGTCATCGCCTTTTCAATGTGGATGATCGCGTGTCAGAC
>DATBQE010000035.1:0-27956 GCA_036561005.1 Burkholderiaceae bacterium
TGGCCGGGCCGCGTAGGCCGCGCAGTTGATTTTTAGAGATGCCCTTATGTCCCTATCGAAAACACTTGCCTTACATGAAGGCCGCAGCAAAAAAATGACGAATATCAAATCAGGCGATCTTGCCGCACAATTTCCACCCGATTTTATCTGGGGCGTCGCAACGAGTGCCTTCCAGATCGAGGGCGCCAGCAAAGAAGACGGCAAGGGGCCGTCGATCTGGGACAGCTTTTGCGCAAAACCGGGCGTGATCGCGGACGCCAGCAATGGCGACGTCGCCTGCGACCACTATCACCGCGCGCAGGAAGATCTGGACTTGATCGCCGCACTGGGCGTCGACGCCTACCGCTTTTCGGTATCGTGGCCACGCGTGCGCCCTGACGGCGCCGGCGCCTGGAATGAAAAGGGTCTGGCCTTTTACGACCGTCTGGTAGACGGCATGCTGGCACGCGGGTTGACCCCCTACTTGACGCTCAACCATTGGGATCTGCCTGATGCGTTGCAGGCGAACGGCGGCTGGGGCAATCGCGACACGGTACATCGCTTTGTAGAATATGCGCAATTCATGGCGCGCCACTTCGGCGACCGTGTGCCGTCTATCGTCACACACAATGAACCCTGGGTGATGTCGACGCTCGGCCACGAAAGCGGCGTGTTCGCGCCGGGAATCAAGGACCGCGCGCTGGCCATGCAGGTCTCGCACCATCTGATGCTGAGCCACGGCCTGGCGCTCCAGGCCCTGCGCGCCGACGGAAGCCGCGCGAAACTCGGCATTGTACTGAACCTGTCGCCGGTTTATTCCGCCACGGACAGCGCCGAAGATATCGCCAAAGCGCGTCTGGAAGACGGTCGTCTGGTGCGCTGGTATATGGACCCTCTGTTCAAGGGCAGCTACCCGAGAGATGTGCTGGACATGCTCGGTGGCGACGCACCGCGCATTACGGCCGGCGACATGGACGTGATCTCGACGCCGATGGACTTCCTCGGCGTGAACTACTACACGCGGGGCGTGGCAAGCGCCGCGGGTCCCTGGAATGTGCGCGACGGTGGCCGTGCTATGACCGACATGGGTTGGGAAATTTACCCCGAGGGTCTCACTGAATTGCTGGTGCGCCTGGCACGCGATTATACGGTGCCGCCGATGTATGTGACGGAAAACGGCGGCAGTTTCGACGACAAACTGGTTGACGGCGAAGTGCACGATATCGGTCGAACCGATTATCTCGCGCGCCATATCGGCGCCGTGTCCGAGGCCATGCGCCAGGGCGTCACGATGGGCGGCTACATGGTGTGGAGCCTGATGGACAATTTCGAGTGGGCCTCCGGCTACGAGAAACGCTTCGGCATCGTCCACGTCGATTACGAAACGCAAGCTCGCACGCTCAAGGACAGTGCGCTGTGGTATCGCGATTTCCTTGCCCGTGTCAGGGCCAGGAACCAAGAGAACCGCCCGGTAGCCGAGGCACAATCGGTTCTGGAAAAGCGCGCATAAGAACGGAGATCTCCAACAATCGCGGCGCGCGTGGTCTGGCAGGCAGACCGGGTCGCGCTGATTGCACCGTAGATTGTTGGCGATTGCCAAAAGACGGAAGAACACGAGGGGACAAGACATGGCACAAGTAACGTTGCGCGGCATACGGAAGAATTTTGACGGCACGGAAGTGATCAAGGGCATCGATCTGGAAGTGCGCGACGGCGAATTCCTGGTCTTCGTCGGACCGTCGGGCTGCGGCAAATCGACCACATTGCGCATGATCGCCGGGCTCGAAAGCATCGACAAGGGCGATCTCTTGATCGACGATGTGCGTGCCAACGAGCAGCGTCCCCACGAACGCGGTGCCGCCATGGTATTTCAGACTTACGCACTCTATCCCCACATGACGGTGGCGGAGAACATGGGGTTTTCGCTCAAGATGGCCGGCATGGGTAAAGCCGAACGCAAAGCCAAGGTGGAGCAAGTGGCAGAGGTGCTGCGCATCGGCCACATGCTGGGACGTTACCCGAAGGAGCTGTCCGGAGGCGAGCGCCAGCGCGTGGCAATTGGACGCGCCATTGTGCGCAAGCCCAAGGTGTTCCTGTTTGATGAACCGCTATCGAACCTCGATGCTGCCTTGCGCGTCAACATGCGCATTGAATTGACGCGTCTGCACAAGGAACTCGGCACCACGATGATCTACGTCACCCACGACCAGGTCGAAGCCATGACCATGGGAGACAGGATTGCCGTATTCAATCGCGGCAAGGTGGAACAACTGGGTGCGCCGGGAGACATGTATCATCGCCCCGCCAACGAATTCGTCGCTGCCTTCCTCGGTGCGCCACGCATCAATTTTTTCGACGCGCCGGTGGAAAGTGCACCGCATCCTCTTTGGCAAACCCTGGCCGGTGCTATGCCAGCCACGACAAAACGGATCGGCCTGCGCCCGGAACATCTGCACGTGGCCCTGGATGGGCAGGGCATACCGGCAAGCGTCGTGCTGGCCGAGCACCTGGGCGATTCATCGATCCTGCATCTGCGCGTAGAGGGAGTTGCAGACCTGGTGCATGCCAAGGTCGGCTCGGAATATGGTCATTGCCACGCCGGGCTATCAGTCGGCCTGGCACCGGATGCGCGCAAGGCATTGGCGTTCGACACCGAGGGGTGCTTGCTGGCCTGAATGGCGCATTGACGGTGCGTGGCTCGCTTGCGCGGCTGGCTCATCCTTGGGCGATTATGCCTAAGACGGGAAGCAGGCATGCACACTGCTCATTACTTGGGCATCTTGGCGGCATCCATGAACAGCACATTCCAGCGATGGCCGTCCGGATCGCTGAAGCCGCAGCCGTACATGAAGCCGTTGGATTGTCTCGGTTCACCGAATACGGCGCCGCCGGCGGCCTTCACGCGAACGGCTATGTCGTCAACCTGCTCCCTGCTATCGACGCCCAGTGAAAACAAAACTTCCGTTCCCTTGGAAGTATCGGACACGGCATGGCTTGTGAACCCGGAAAAGACCTCTTGGGCGAACAGCATCAACACGATTTTTTTCTCGCCGATCAGGAAACTGGCGGAATGTTCGCTATTGCCCGGCCCCGGGTTAGGCGTAAAGCCGATTGCGGTGAAGAACGCAGCCGACCGGGCAACATTTTTCACGGGCAGATTCAACCAGACATCTTGCGACATGTTTTATTCCTTTGATCTGAATGGTCATGGTGGGCAAATCAATGGCGAATGTTCAACCGCTTCCAAGCGGCAACTTGCGCAGCCATTATATACATTGCCACCGCAAGGTCGCGGAAAATCAGAGACCCTAGAAAGTCAGTGTCGCCTCAAGGACCTGCCCTTCGAGCAATACCGCGCCGCTGCTTGCCCTCGCGTACATGCCAAAATATGCCGGCTTTGATGGATACCGTTGCGCACTCTGCGCGGTAACCGCTGCCAGCGGCGCTTCGCTGACAGTGGCCGTAACGGGGTCGACGTTGGGGACGATACAGCGAATGCAATGCCCGGTCAGCGCAAGCCGATGGTCACTTTCATCGTGACGCCAGCTCAAGGCGTTGAATTGTTCTTCGAGAAAGGGGATCATCGGTGACTCGGATGCACTGAGCACGATATTGGGTCGGAAACGGACAGCTTCGGCCGCTTTATGGTTTGCACCGGCGAGCGCGTCGTTCAATTCCGCAAGCGAGGCGGTAGAGACCAGGTGCGCCGGATTGAGCGATGCGCGCGCCAGCGCCGGCGGCGCAAGACGCACGAGGCGCAGGTCCGCTCCGGTGACCAAACGCAGCAAGGCGGCAGCATCGGGCCCGGCATCGTAGCCTGAGAAGGTTTCCATGGCTTGCAAGCCGTCGTTCCAGATCTGGATATCACGGTGACCTGCATCGCCGACAGACGGCAAGTCCAGCGATGGCAGGCCCGGCGCGCTGACATGCAGACGTTCGTCCCGGATTCGGGGTTGCACCAGTGCCAGGCGCGGGTGCGAACCTTGCCAGGTTACGTTGCCTGCAGCATCGGTGATGACCCATTCCCGGTCGCCATTGATCGTGCCGGACTGCGTAAACCTGAGACAGGCGACGCGCATCGCAGCGCACGCCTTGATGGGGTAGAGATACAGCGAATCGGCACGGACCCTGAGTGTTTCACGCATGGATCGCTCGCTTTGCACCTGCAACTACGCCTGCAGAAATTGCGTCAACCATTTGCCGCTCGATTTCACGATGCGTCTCTGGCTGGAGAAATCGACGTAGGTCAGGCCGAAGCGACGCTGATATCCCTCCGCCCACTCGAAATTGTCAAGCAAGCTCCATGCGAAGTAGCCCTTGACCGGCACACCTTCCGCAATACTCGCGCGCAGCGCTTCGAGATGGCGAACCAGGAAGCTCAGCCTTTGCGCATCGTCCACCGTGCCGTCCGGTGCAACCTTATCGTCGTAGGTTGAGCCGTTTTCAGTAATGAAGATGTCGCCGGGCCGATACTCGCCGGCGATACGCGCCAACAATGTGCGCATGCCATCGGGCGACACTTCCCAACCGAATGCGGTACGTTCGCGCCCTTCGGGCAACACCACTTCCGCGCGCAGCGGGCCGCCCTGCGCCGCATCGCGCACGACTTCAGGCGTGTAGTAGTTCACGCCGAGGAAATCAGTATGTGTCGCAATCTCGTCGAGGTCGCCGGGGAATACCTCGGGCCGGTTGGCGCCGAACAAAGCCAGGGTGTCAGCCGGATACCCGCGTCCATAGAGCGGATCGAGGAACCAACGGTTGCGGAAACCGTCATGACGCCGCACGGCATCGTGATCTTCCGGGCTCGCCGTTGCCGCCTGGATAGGATGCAGGCTCAACGAAATCCCGACCTTGGCATCAGGGACGTTGGCGCGGATCGCTGGAATGGCCCGCCCATGCGACAACAAAACGTGGTGGCACACCTGCAGCGCCGTGGGTAGACTATGCAGACCAGGCGCGTGAATGCCCTCCAGGTTGCCGAGTACGGCGGTGCACCACGGTTCGTTGTGCGTAATCCAATTTTTGAGGCGGTCGCCCAGATGACGCGACACCACGTCGGCATAGTCGACGAATGCATCCACGGTGGCACGGTCGGCCCAGCCGCCGCCATCTTGAAGGTATTGCGGCAAGTCCCAATGATAAAGAGTCGCCCACGGCTCCAGACCGCGTTCGAGCATGCCGTCGAGCAGGCGGGAATAGAAATCCAGCCCAGCGGAATTTGGCTTTGCGCCGCGGGCGCTGAAAATGCGCGGCCAGGCAATCGAAAAGCGATAGGCGTGGAAGCCGATTTCCCTGGCCAGGTCAAGGTCTTCCGGCCAGCGCCGATAGTGCTCGCAGGCGACGGCGCCGCTCGAACCATCGCGGATGTTGCCAGGCGTATCGGCGAAGGTGTCCCAGATCGAAGGCACGCGGCCATCGGCATTGACAGCGCCTTCGATCTGGTACGACGAGGTAGCGCATCCCCAACGAAAATCGCGCGCGAAGTCGGTGCGCGCGATTTTTATATTTGTATCCATATGCTGCCTATCCTTGATGTGAAAACTGCCCACTAGGGGCAGTTTTCACTTTGACGTTTAGAACTTGTAGTTCACACCGGCCAATATCTCGCGCCCGAACTCGAAGGTTCGATGCGGCGCCAGCATCGTGGTATCCGGTGCATTGGTACTCGTGGTCGTCAGGTCCTGCGTATCCTTGTTCAACAGATTGTTGACCTGGAACAGGAACGACAGACCCTTGTACATGCCGTCACCGAACGTGTACTCCAATTGCAGGTCCGTCACGCGATCCGCTTCCTGCTGCGTCGTTTCTGACAACAGGTAGATGTTCGGTACAGTTGCCGTGAAGGCCGAGCGATAGCGTTGGCTGATGCGTGCGGTGAACCCCTCGTTCTCATAATAGAACGTTGCATTGAAGGACGTACCCGACAAGCCATTGAGAGGAACCTGGCTACCCGGCTGGGCCGGCACAGGTGCGCCGACACCCTTGCCCGGCACGAAGGTAAACGACCCCGGCGGGTAAGCCACGTTGCTGCCGAGTTTGGAGGCACTCGCAATGACACCGAAGTTGTTCAGGACCGGCGCCAGCATCTTGCCTTCAAGCGCCGCTGAAACTTCAATACCGCGCAGCGAACCGCCGCTGCCGTTGACAGCCTGCTGGTATGGGCCAAACTGCTGCGGCGTGACGCCTGGCGGCAAGCCAGTAACAGGGATTCCCGAATTGTCACGCGGGAGATTCTGCGTGTACACGAAGCTGGTCAGATCCTTGTAAAACAGAGCGACCGAGGCGTAACTGCGCTTGCTGAAATATTTCTCCACTTCGATGTCGAACGCATTGGCCATCCATGGCCGCAGTTCCGGGTTGCCGGCATAAGCGGTACTCCATTGGCCCTGGCTCGGGCCGGCTGCCGTGTTCACGGTGGGCGTGCTTGTGCCGGCGCGCATGTCGATAACGTTCGGGCGGGCCATGGTACGGGCGACGCCAAAACGCGTGACCCAGTTTTCCGGCAAATCAGCGATCAGGTTCAGGCTCGGCAACAGGTTGGTGTAGCTCGCGCCGCCGGTGCGATTGAACAACAGGTTGATATCCGGGGTGACATCGTTACCGAGGTACTCGACGCCTTCCGACTCCTGTTTGGTGTGCACAGCCTGCAGGCCGACATTGCCGCGGATGGGGATGTTACCCCATTGGGTATCGATATCGAGCTTGCCGTATAGCGTCTCGATCTTCTCATGCACGCCGGAGTTCTCCGCCGGCATTTGCGAGAACAATGTCTGCGGCGTGACGAAACCGGAATTGATCAGGCTCTGAATATTGATGTTCGCCATCGACGAAATGCCGATGCCTGACAGATTGTAGGGCGTGCCCAGTGCGTACGATGGAATGTCGCGAATGTCATTGCCGGCGCTGTCGGTGTTGAGCAACAGGCGATGTTCTTCATTGACGATCAGCTTGTCGCGCTGCGAGAAATTGAATCCGGCGACGAAGTCCTTGAAAATGCCGTCCATTTCATGCTTGGTCGAAAGACGCAGGGACTTGATCGTGTCGTCGTAGTTCGGCGCGCGGATCGTGCCGGTATAGCGTGGCTGATTGGCAACCCAACCCAACGGGTCACCGAGCGAGATATTGTTGGTCAGGCTGTTATTGAGCGGCGTATAAGTTTCGTTGCCCAAACCCGAAGCCGGCACATTCCAGCTGAAGGCGCCGGGCGCCCAGGTATGGGTGCTATTGTTATACGATGCGCCGTAGAGCTCTTTGTATGATTCGTCATGCCGGATGTGCGAATAGCTGAGGTCCGATGTTGCCGTCCATTTGTCGGCAATCGTGAATTCGGTGTTCCATCCGATCGCCCCGGTTTTGTCGGTGCGCCGGTCGTCCGCGTTGCCGACGTTGTATTGCAGGTTATCGGCTGTGGCTGTGGTGGCGAAGGTGTTTTGCCCGATCTGGGTCAAGCCGACATTGCTGAGGTTGGTGGTATTGCCGCCCCAATCGCCCCACATCTGGGCATTGAACAGGCCGGTGACTTCGTGTGTATCGAACTTGGAGTAATACATGTCAACCGTGCTGTGCAGATCGCGACTCGGTTTGTATTCGAATACGCCCATCAAACCATTGCGCACGTTTTTCTTCGAGCTTTCCTTGGCATCCCAATACATCGGCAGCAAGGCATTGGTGCTTCCGTTGCCGGGATGCAGTTGCGGCGGCACGCCGGTGATTCCCACACCCCATGGAATGGCATCAGCCCACCCCGGTTCTTCGGTCCAGCGCAGTTCCGTATTCTGGTCGAGGCGGGCAAAACCGAGCGCAACACCAATCGTATTGTTGGCGAATTGATCGACGAAAGAGGCGCTGAAGCGCGAGCCGACAGGATCGGTGACGCCGGGAATCAGCGCGCCCTGGGAATTTTTGTCGCCGCGCAAATTCACCGTCACTTCGCGGCCGCGTGTATCGAGCGGACGGCGGGTGCGCAGGTCAACCGTGCCGGAGAGCCCCTGCCCTACTAGCGCTGCGTCAGGTGTCTTGTATACGATCGCCTGGCTGATCAACTCGGATGGAAATTGGTCGTATTCAACGGTCCGGCGGTCAGTCGAGCTGACCATTTCGCGGCCATTAAGCAAGGCGCCGGAAAATTCCGGGGACAGGCCGCGGATCGAGATTTCTGTTACGCGACCGTCGCTGCCGCGCTGGCCGGTCACGCCGGGAAGGCGGGCCAGTGCTTCGGCAATACTGGAATCTGGCAGCTTGCCGGTATCTTCGGCAGAAACCACTTCCACAATGGAATCGGAATTGCGCTTGACCGACAGCGAATCTTCCAGGCTGCGGCGGATGCCGGTCACAATCACAGTTTGCGGCGTGACATCGGAAGCTGCGGTATTGGCGGCCGGTGCCTGCTGGGCGTCGGCGCTACCGGCCACCAGCACCATCAAGGTACAGGCGGCGGCAATCTGATTGAGTTGGAAGCTGCTTGTTGTGCTGCGCGGGAATTCGCGGTCGCCGCTCCGGGCGCGGCTCCGCTTGCTTATTGTTTGCATTGAACGTCTCCAAGTTGAATGACATGGTGACTCGTACGAGTCGGTTTGTGGAATCGTTTCCACTTATTATTTTCACGAATGTACCATTCCTTTGTGGCCGTTGGAAGTTTTTTTTGGAACCGATTCCATTTTGTTGCGATGTTACAACTCGGCGATGGTCGCGGTGCGTACCGCATGACATGGCCAGTGCGCATTTCGGCCATGCCGAATGGCCTATCGACGCCGGTACACGGTTAAGAAACGGGCAACGTGAATCGGAACCACTTCAGCTTCTGTTGCACTTGCTGTTTGTTTTACGCAACATAAGCAAGTGAAATGGAAAGGGCTCCACGAGCGGCGCGAGATATTAGTTTGCATTTGACGGAATTGGAACAAAAGTCCGACTAGAATCGTGCCTGCATCGCACTTCAATCAACATCATGCAGCAGCGGAAACGGAACAGTTCATGCCTGGAAAAGAAATAAGGGACATCGTCATCGTCGGAGGCGGCACGGCCGGTTGGATGACGGCTACGGCGCTGGCGAAAATATTGCAGCGCAAACCGAATATCACACTGGTGGAATCCGACCAGATCGGCACGATCGGCGTTGGCGAGGCGACCATTCCTACGCTGCATGTCTTCAACAGATTACTGGGCCATGACGAAGACGAATTCATGCGCCGTACAAAAGCCACTTTCAAACTGGGCATCGAATTTTGTAATTGGGGAGCTCTGGGCGAACGCTACTTTCACGGCTTCAGCAGGTTGGGCCGCGATCAGCCCTATGCCAAGTTTTATCATTACTGGCTGAAGTTGCATGCAGAGGGCATCGCCCCCGACATCGCCGAATATTCCATCAGCAGCATGGCCATGCGCGCCGGCAAGTTTGTCCGCGGCAGCAATGAGATGCCAAATTCACCCATGGCCGATGTGCGCTATGCGTTCCATTTCGATGCCGGCCTTTATGCCAATTACTTGCGCAGCATTGCCGAAGCCAACGGCGTGACACGTATCGAAGGGCGGATAGTCGATACCGTTGTGCGCGGCGCGGACGGCTTTATCGAATCGGTACAGCTCGACGACGGCAAGCGTATCGCAGGCGATTTGTTCATCGATTGCTCGGGCATGGCCGGGCTGCTGATCGAGAAGGTCTTGCATGCGGGTTTCGACGACTGGAGCCGCTGGCTGCCGTGCGACCGCGCCATCGCCATGCCGACGGAGTCCGTCGGCCCGCTGCTGCCCTATACGCGATCCACTGCACATTCTGCCGGCTGGCAATGGCGCATTCCGTTGCAGCATCGTGTCGGCAACGGCCATGTGTTTTCCAGTTCCTTCATGCAAGAGGACGAAGCGGAGGCGATTCTTAAAGAAAACGTGGAAGGCAAACCCCTGGCCGATCCGCGCCTGATCAAATTCACCAGCGGCAAGCGCAGTCGGATGTGGGTCAAGAATTGCGTGGCAATCGGCCTCGCCGGTGGTTTTCTTGAACCGCTCGAATCGACCAGCATCCACCTCGTACAGACGGCCATCGCCCGGCTGATCGATTTTTTCCCCGATCTCGATTTTCACCAAGCCGATATCGACGCCTACAACACGCAGGCGGATTTCGAATACGAACGTATCCGCGATTTCCTGATCCTGCACTACAAGCAAACGGCACGCACCGATTCGCCGTTCTGGAACCATTGCCGGGAGATGGCGATACCGGACTCGCTGCAAGAGAAAATCGATCTGTTCAAAACCCGCGGGCGCATCGTGCGCGAGGGGAGCGAATTGTTTTCCGAAGAAAACTGGTTGCAGGTCATGCTCGGACAAGGCTTGCATCCAGAGGGCCATCACCCGCTTGTGGATCAGCGATCGGTCGAAGAAATTGCGGCGGTGTTGGGCGATGTGCGGCGGGTGGTGCAAAAATGCGTCGATGTCATGCCCTCGCATGGCGAGTTCATTGATGCGATGCTGAGGAAGCCGTCACCAGCCTGACGAATTTGGGCAGTCATTCCGATCGCCCTGGAGTGACACTTGGCCGGGGCGTCTGGTTCAAGCAGGCGAAACTGATGCGTCCCTTGCTCTCAACGTGGCCAAAACGCTCGCCCAGTTGCCCGATGGCGTCCGGCCCCCATGGCATAATGACCCCCTCAGACTCGCCGGCGATACGAAACTGACGCACCTGCGACTCGGTGCCGGCCGAAAATCAAGGCACTGAATGCCAAAAACGCAAACGTGTACTGCATAAACGTGAGCAAGGCCACGACGCGCTGCCCCAGAAACCGGAATCAACATGCTGATCAAACGTAAATCCATTGAAGCGGACGCCAATCGCAAAGACGGCCCCGGCAAAAAAATCATGCCCGCCGACGAGCCCAAAGCGCGACGCAAGCCGAAGTTTGCACCAGTGACCCTGTCCGAACAGGGCGGCGTGCGTTTTTTGCATTTCGGCACCGAATGGATTCAAGGCGCCATGCGCCTGCGCAAGCCGGACTGGATCGAACTCGAATACGCTCAGCAGATGATGGCCTGGCTGTTGTTCCTGGAGCAGCCGCGCCATATTGCGCAGCTTGGCTTGGGCACGGGCGCGCTGACGAAGTTCAGTTACCGCGAATTTCCACAGGCGCAAATCACGGCCGTCGAACTCAATCCTTCCGTGATCGCCATCTGCAACACCATGTTCAAGCTGCCGGCGGAAGATGACCGTCTCGCCGTGCTGGAAATGGATGCGCAGGATTTTGTCGACGACCCGATTCGTCATAACACCCTCGACGTGCTGCAGGTAGACCTGTACGACGCAACGGCGCGCGGCCCGGTGCTCGACACTCCCGAGTTTTACCAGGCGTGTGCAGCCTGCCTGCGCGACACGGGCGTGATGACGGTCAATCTGTTCGGCGATCATCCAAGTTATGCCAAGAACCTGAAAGCCATGCGTTTCGCCTTCGCCGAAGTCCTTTGCCTGCCTGAAGTCCATGAAGGCAACGTCGTTGCCATTGCATTCAAACGCAAGACGCAGCTCGATTTCGCAGGATTGTATGAACGTGCCCAGCAGCTCAACCTGCAAACAAAATTGCCGGCAAAATCATGGGTAAACGGCTTGAAGGAACGTTATTTCCCGGCATGATGCAATCAATCGATAACGGACTGGGATCGCGCTATTTTGCTTGCAGTGCTTACCAAAACCGGCACTAACTGATACTCTGTAAATCTATTCCCCCAGAAGTTTATTGCCAACTTCCCAACGATCATGAACAAAGTCGCCGCCAAAGTCCTGGATCTGCAACAAATTTTCAGTTGGTTGCTGGCCGACGGGGTGGTCGAAAAAACCGAAGCAAAAAAACACTACACCCAGGCGCAGGCGATCTTCAAGAACGCTACCTTGCCGATGCATCCGCTGGTGGCTGTGGCGCAATGCAAGCTGCAATCGGCCTTCCCGCCGCATCGCAATCTCACGCTCGACTGGCTGGTCGAATGGATGGCGGGTAAGGTTCAGCTGCCTTTCCTGCGCATTGATCCGCTGAAGATCGATTTCACCAAGGTCGCGGACGTCATGTCGGCCACCTATGCGGCGCGCTTTCACATTCTCCCGGTAGCGCTTTCGGCGACCGAACTGACCGTGGCCACTGCAGACCCGTACAACATGGAGTGGGAGGACGAGATTTCACGCATCTCGCGCCGCAACATCAAACTGGTGATCGCGAGCCCGCTGGACATTTCCCAATACACATCGCAATTCTTTACCCTCGCCAAATCGATCAAGGGGGCACGCAAACTCAATAGCGCCGACCTCTCGCTACGCAATAATTTCGAACAACTGGTCGAAATGGGTGCCGGCAACAAACAGGTCGACGCCAACGACCAGCACATCATCAATATCGTCGACTGGCTTTGGCAATATGCCTTCGACCAGCGCGCATCCGACATTCATATGGAACCGAAGCGCGACGCCGCCGTGATTCGCTTCCGCATCGACGGTATCCTGCATCAGGTGTATCAAGTGCCGGCCTCCGTGATGATCGCCATGACGGCGCGCACCAAACTGCTGGGCCGCATGGACGTGATCGAAAAACGCCGCCCGCAGGACGGCCGTATCAAGACACGTACGCCGGGCGGCCAGGAAATCGAATTGCGGCTCTCGACCCTGCCGACCGCGTTCGGCGAAAAAATGGTGATGCGTATATTCGATCCGGAAGTCGTGGTCAAAACACTCCCCGAACTCGGCTTCCCGCCCGACGACGCGGCGCGATGGGACACGTTGACCAAGCGGCCGCACGGTATCATCCTGGTCACCGGACCAACCGGATCGGGCAAGACCACCACGCTCTACACTTCCCTGAAGGCACTGGCCACGTCGGAAGTCAACGTCTGCACGGTCGAGGACCCGATCGAAATGGTTGAAGCATCGTTCAACCAGATGCAGGTCCAGCAAGGTATCGATCTGTCCTTTGCCGACGGGGTGCGCGCACTGATGCGGCAAGATCCGGATATCATCATGGTCGGCGAAATACGCGATCTGGAAACTGCCGAAATGGCAATTCAGGCCGCGCTGACCGGCCACCTTGTGCTGTCGACGCTGCATACCAACGATGCACCGTCTGCCGTCATGCGTCTGCTCGAGCTCGGCGTACCCTACTACCTTCTTGAAGCAACATTGATCGGCATCATGGCGCAGCGCCTGGTGCGCACGCTCTGCCCTGCATGCAAGACCACGGGCGGCGATATTCCGGACGACGTCTGGGTCAATATGTGCGAAGGACAGGATATTCCCAAGCCGGCCTTGATCTACCGCCCAGTAGGTTGCGCGGAGTGCCGCGAAACCGGTTTCCGCGGGCGCACCGGTCTCTACGAACTTCTGACCATCACGCAAAAATTCTCCAAGCTGATCAAGGAAGAAACCGACCTGCATGCACTGAAAGACCAGGCCATGCGAGACGGCCTGAAACCTTTGCGCGTAGCCGGTGCCTACAAGGTGATCGAGGGTGTGACAACGGTGGACGAAATCCTGAAAGTCACGGCGGCGCTGACGCAATAACAGCCCAATTTGCGGGCCCTTAATAGGCCAAGTTACAGGGCAAGTTATAAGACAATTGACAGGGCAAGTTCAGCCCGCATTACAGTGCGCTTGCAAAACAGGATAAATCTGCTGTATAATTCTCGGCTCGTTGGGTCGTTAGCTCAGCTGGTAGAGCAGCGGACTCTTAATCCGTTGGTCGTAGGTTCGACCCCTACACGGCCTACCAATGAATTGCAGTAGATTTTGCACTAAAGATGTACGAAAAAAGGGTTGCGAGTGATCGCAACCCTTTTTCTTTTTGGCTTCCCCGATCCTGCCACGGCGGAATTCGGACCTAGTTTGCTGTGCATGCATCCAGGTTTTCTCAATAAGCTGGCCGCGCGCACGCCCCCCTGATCCAAAACATTCACGCAAACCCGCCGTTTTGGGGCGCATCGCTTGCCATGCGAAAGCAGCGCCCCATCCGTTTCAGATTCTCAGTGCTTCACCACCGGTGTGGGGTTCGCATAGTACTGAATCAGCTTTTTGGCCAGCCAGCCATGATCATCGGTGTTGCTGAAGTTCTTGATGACGTTGGTGGTGTTGCCGCCGCCCCACAGGATCGCAAACACGTTGTTGTTGGCCGCCAGCGTCAACTTGCCGTTGTTGATACTCCAGTTGTAGTTGTTCGACAGGTTGTTGTACTCCAGCAGATATTGCTTGTAGGTCGAGTTCGGCGTCAGGCAGTTGTAGCTCGTTGCACCGCATGCCACAGCAAAATTGCCCACCGCGGTGTTGGCATTGGTTGAGCTTGCTGCGCCGGAAACCATGTTCGACAGGTTCGACGCGAGATTGCTGTCGCCGAAGAAATACACGGGAGCCGTACTGAAGACGTACGAGCCCGCTGTTCCCTGGAACAGTTCGGGCGCAGTCTCGGTCGTGTTCGGAATGTGCGAACCGGGAATCTGCCACAACATCATCGGAATGTTGTTGTTTGCCTTGCTCAACTGGCCGATTGCCGACAGGAAGTTGTCCCACGAGCGCGCGTTATACAAGGTGGCGGCGCCGGGCGATGCGCTGTCGTCCATTTCATAGCGATCGAACAGGAAGAAGTCCGGTGCCGTCGCGCCACTGGTTGAGATTGTGCCTGGCGCATTGGCATTCAACCAGGTCGATACGGGCGTCGAGAAGGTCGAGGCGATTTGCGCTGCGGTCAGGTTCTTGTGCAGCCAGAAGCCCGAGCCGATTGCCCACATGTTGTCCTGCCAGCCGAAGGTCACTGTTCCCTTTGGCGCGAACGCCCGGATCAGCCAGTTGTTGGCCTGCACCCATCCCGCGAAACCCGCCGGGAAAGTCGGGGTCGGATAGGTTGTGGTGTTATAGGTGGGATTGCTGACGCAGGCATTGAACCAGGTGCCGACCTGGCTATAGCCGCTGCTGGTGCTGTTGTTGACGCTGGTATTCCAGAACGGATCGCCTTGCCCATCTATGCTCCATTCCGGATAACCATCGGCCAGCAGCGCCGACAGAATCTGCACCGGCGTACCGGTGTAGGTCTTGTTCAGATAAGGCGCCGAGCCAAGGCCGTTGGGGTTCGACGTATTGGTATAGCTGCGCGACGTGGTCATCAGGCACATTGCCTGCGCCACCGCTTTATTAACGGCACCGGCAGGCAGCGCGGCATTGACCGAACTGATGTAAGCGTTTTGCTCAATGGCGCCGAGCAGGTCGGGGTTCATCAACAACGAACCATAATAATTCTGCGCGTTGTAGCGTACCGGATTGGCCGCCAGCATGGCCGCGTCCGCTGCGAGACCGGCAAAGTGCCGTCCCATGACGTAGGTGGCTGCCGGATTGGACGAACTCATGCCGGCCGTGCCGTTGGTGAAATCGTCAAAATTCTGACCACCACTCATCTGTGCCGTGTATTCGACGATGGCAACGCGGATCGCACGCTTGTTGACCGCGCTAAGCGAATTGAAATCGTTCGTCATGCGATAGGCATTGGTCGGGGGATCGATCATGCCGGGGTCACCGTTGCCGTTGACACCGGCATACTTGAAGACCACATCAACCGGTTTGCCGCCGAAATCGTCGTTGCCGCCGGTGGAGGTGGCCGTTGCCGTTGTCGTATCGGGGCCGCCGATTGCGCCCATCGCGATGTAGGTGGGCCAGCCGGGTACCGATGCCGGCGTCGGTGTCGGTGTCGGTGTCGGCGTCGGTGTCGGCGTCGGCGTCGGCGTCGGTGTTGGTGTCGGCGTCGGTGTCGGTGTTGGCGTTGGCGTTGGCGTCGGCGTTGGTGTTGGCGTTGGCGTTGGCGTTGGTGTTGGCGTTGGTGTCGGCGTTGGTGTGCTGCTGCACGTGCCGCCTGGGCTGTACAAGCTCGCCACCGTCGGATTCCAGCCTGCACCGACATAGTCCGTCTGTGTGACCAACGCGGTATATTTCGCGCCGTTGTAGGTCACCACTTCGCCTGCTGTATAAGTGCCGCCATCGACCCAGGCAACGCAAGCGGGAACCGTGGCTTTGGCGCGTTGCTGGAGTTTGGCGTTGGCCGCCATCGAATCTTCGGTACTACCGCCGCAACCGGCCAGCATGCTGCCGATCAATCCCATTGCCAGGGTGCTACATACCTTTGCATTCACAACGCTCTCCTCGATCGATTATTTTTTGAAGCGAAACGCTTTGTGCGAATCGTGTGCCGGCATTTTTCACAGGTCGCGGCTGCGGCTAGCATGCGTCCGCTTAAAATGACGGTCAAGTGGTTTTGAGCGAATCAGACCAGTTGCTTACCACCATTCTGAAACAATCACGAAAGAGGGATCATTGCCGCACGGGTTGCAGACTGATCGCAGGTGACTAAGGCAGAACTTGGGGGACCTGATGCCATTGACAAAATCTGTTCCGTAAAGCGAGAACCGGCAAGACAAAAGCCCGACAGGCTGTGTTGATGGAAATGAACATAGGTCCGTCTAACGGAGCAGACCACTTCAACCTGAGGTTGATGTGGTCTTAAGCGTCGTCTCTGTCCATAGCCCGGAAACACACATCCTATGTATTTGAGTTCTCTGGACCAATTTCGATATAAATACCGGGCAGAATGATCTCGTTGCGCCTTCCGTTCTGCAGGGAAAGTCAGCGCGTTTTGCCTGGATGGTAGCCAAGCTCCGCAGTCGCCAAGGGGATTTCCAGTGCCGGCTTTTCCAGGAAGTGCTTGATGATGGGCATGAGCTTCTCTTGTTCCGAGTAAACGACGAAATGGCTAGCTGAGGGAATCACTGCGATCTCAGCTCCAGGTATGAGATTGAACGTCTCCACAGCGTGCTCGATTCGGACAAAGTCGTGGTCTCCAACGATGATGAGTAGTGGGACTTTGATTGACGCGAGTTCCGCTTGGGTAAAACCACGCCATTGAATCATTCCAACTTTTTCGTAGATTTTTGTCCAGTATTCAGGCGCAGGAGCAACCTTCTTGTAGTTTTCCCTTTGAAATTGGATACCGCGTCCCTCTGCAGTGGGTGGGCGCTCAAAATGCGTCATGAGGGGATTGAGCGCTTCTTCTGGCGGTCCAAAGGTTGCGCTGCACGCCACGACGCGTCTGACAATTTCAGGGTGGCGAATGGCGATCATGGCAGCGGTGCTACCCCCGTAGCTATCGCCGAAGAAGTCCGCCTCGGCAATGCCGAGTTGCTCGAGCAATGCCACAACGTCACTTGCGTATTGCTCAATCGACAGCGGTCGGTCCGGAAGGTCTGCAGTGCGCCCGTTTCCTTGCAAGTCAATCGTGATCACCGAGTGGTTCGCTGCCAATGCAGGAAACGATGTTACGCCTGCGTAGCCAAAGGCAGGGGGGATGTAGACCAGGGGATATCCGCTCCCCTCAATTTCATAGTACATGTTTAACCCGTTTACCGGCAGGTATCCGTGCTTTGTCGATACCTTTGCTTCGCCTTGAGCCATCGTCATTCCTTTCACATTGGACTGGGTGTCGGTATCGCCGTCAGCCCTGGCTCCCGATGCGGAGCCGGTCAACAACGATAGCGCCAGTATCGCGATACCGAACTTGTATACTTTTTTTGGGCTACGTTCTTTTTGTTGGATTCGCTCGGCCCGGCACAGCATGGTCATTCCCCCGCATCCGGGTGTGCTTCTGCAAACCGATATGGTTTGCGTGAGCCACTGCCAAATTGTTCGGAATAGGTATCGAGAAAATAGCGCCAACCGTTTTCGTGACCTTTTGCCTTTTCTGTATCGGGCAGGTCAGAATGTACGAGTGTCAAGAGCGTGTCGTCCCCCCGTTCAGTAAACGTCACGGTTACAATTGATTCGAGGCCGGAGGTATTTGGCGACACCCATGTATGTCGAATTCGGTTTGGCCGGTCGAATTCCGTGAACCGTCCATAGTGTGCAGTGCCTTTAAGAAGCCAGTAAAAGAGCCCGGCGACTTTCGGGTTCAGGATGTAGCTTTCGGCCGCGTTCCAGGGGTTACCGGGAATTGCCGGGTCTAGCCATCCGTCAAAGACCTCGCAGATTGAAGCTGCGATTGTTCTTTCAACTTTGATTTCGATTTTTTTGTCAGAGTCGTTCATCACTTTTTCCCTTTCTCCTTACTCCTCTTGTCCTTGAAATGCTGCTCGAACACATCAAGCCTTTCATTCCAGAAACCTTCGTATTCATGCAGCCATATTGCGACTTCGCGCAAAGGCTTGGCATTCAGAGAAATGAACACTTCTCTGCCAAGTTTTTCTTTTGTGATCAGTCCGGCCCTTTCGAGCAGCTTGAGGTGTTTGGAGACAGCATTGAGCGCCAGGTCAAAGGGTTCCGCAATCTCCATGAATCGCGCATGCCCGGTGGCCAGCCGGCCAATAATTGCGCGCCTGGAGGGGTGGGAAATCGCCATTAGGATATCGTCGAGTTGGTTCATATTTATCATTACACCATAAGGTGTAATGTTTCGCAAGCACTGAGGCCATGCCTTTACCATAACACCGTTGCGCAGCAGCTACGATTGATGACTGTCAAGCGCCGGTATTGACGTGGATCTTGCGTCACGGATGAGGAATTGGCCAAGCAGGGCATCCCGGTCGTGTGCTTTCATGCCTCTATTTGCCGTTCGGGCCGCCAACGGAATTTCGGAGGCCCGGTGGCACGCGCCAAAGTGCGGTCGGATCTCGTTATCAAATATTTACATTATTGTGAGGAATGTCGCCCTGGATTGGTTAACATGACGGTAACTTTAGGTCAATCCAAAGCGGACCACTAAACCTGGTCCGCCCCAACATTCACGGAGCAAACGCATGGCGGAAGGTACAAGTTACAGCACGGCGGTACAGGAATTGTATGTCGCCTATTTCGGCCGCCCGGCGGATTACGGTGGTTGGTTTAATTTTCAAGCGGCGCTTTCGAATGCCGATGCGCCTACCGACCTCGCCGGTCTCGCCACAGCGTACAACTCCAACGCCGCTGTCAAAACATTGGTCGACGCCTTCAGCACGAGCGAAGAATCTCAAGCGCTGTATGGAACCGTGACCGGCAATGCCACCGCCTTCGTCAACGCAATATTCGAGAATATGTTTGGCCGCGCAGCCGGACCCGCCGGCCTGCAATTCTGGAGCAATGCCATTACGTCGGGCGTTTTGACGGCAAGCGATGCGGCCTTGTCGATTGCAGCCGGTGCCGTCGCCAATACATCTGCGCAAGGTGTGCTCGATGCAGCAACGTTGAGCAACAAGACGGCTGCGGCGCAGGTTTTTACCAACTTGTTGGCGGACAACGTCTACGATAGTGCAAGTTACCGCGGTCCATTCGCTGCGGAAATCGGCCGAGCGTTGGTGAGCGCAGTCGGCACTGCGAATCTGAATGCCGGTATTGCCGACGCGCCCTGGGCGGTACGCGCCATCGATCCCGCAATCGTGGACACCTATACCCTTACGCCGACGATTGACAATGTGGCGACCGGACGCGGTGTATCGGTCATCAACGCAACGCTCGACAATGCTGCCGGCCTTGCCGCGGGCGGGCCCGCGGCAACCCTGACCGCCGACGATTCCATTGTGGGAGACACGCAGCTGTTCAGCTTTGCAACGCTGAACATTTTCGATTCCGGCCTCGGGGCCAACTTCGCAATACCTCAGCCAGGCATAATTTCGGGCATTACGACGCTCACCGTTACATCGTTGGAGGCGGTCTCTGCACCAAGCGCTGCAAATGGCTCAATTCAATTGAGCGGCTGGGCAGGTTTGACCGACGTCAACATCCTCGCCTCGACCGGCATCGATAGTCTTGCCGTACCGGCCGCCACAAACGTTCTGGTCAGAGACAGCGCGGGCGACGTGACCGTCTATGGCGGTGCCCGCATTGTCGTAACGACCGATGCCGCATCGACCACCACAATCGTCGGTGGTACGGCGAGCAGTTCGATCTACGCGACCGGCGGCGCGAGCGGTCGTGGCAACACGATAACCGACGCACATTTCGGCAGCGGCTTGAGCAACACCATCAAGACGGTCGTTTTGACCGACGCCGGCCATACGGCCATCGATAGCGACGCATTGACCTCATTATCGCTCAGCGGCGCCGCGAACGATGTCGCCGTCCATGCCGCAGCAGGAACCCGCACGCTCGCACTTGCGCTCAGTGGCGACGACGGCGGCGCAGTGGCCGATGACACCGCCACCAATATCGCGGTAGCGGCCAACGGCTACGATACCGGCGCATTTACCCTGCAAGCCCATGGTGCGTCAACGATCGGCTTCGTCGACACTGCCAATTTGCATTTGGCCGGTGTCACTGCGCCAGTTGCCACGACCGTGACAATTGGCGGTATCGGAGCGTTCACGGCAGACTTGAGCCAGCTCAATACGACAGCCGACATTGATGCTACCGGCGAGAACCCAGCCTGCGCGGTCAGTCTTGTGATGGGCAACGGCGCAACGGGAACGATTACTTTCGGCATGCATACGGCAGCCGACCAGATCACAGTGAGTCCGGTCGGCACAGCGGGTGCAGCGCCGAACTTCGCAAAATTACTGACGGTTTCCGGGTTGAACAATGTGGGACAGGACAGCATCGTATTCGCCGACGGCGAGGGCGTTGGCACTGCGTCTTTCCAGCAGGTGGGGATCGACCAGGTGACCAAAGCGGGAGCAAGCGCCACTTCGTTGGACGGTTGGATTGCCGCAGCAACAGGGATGGGCGGTGTGGTGCAGCAAAGCGCACACGGCGTGCTGGAATTCCAATTCGGCGGCAATACCTACCTGATAGAAACTGCCGCAGCATCCGACGCCGGCAGTTTCGGCGCGCACGATGCCATCATCGAACTGACCGGCACGGGATACACGTTTGCGCACGCGTCAAGCGTCACGGAAGGCGTGCTGCACCTGGCCGGCTAGCTGCGCGCAGGGATAGCGCGACAAATCGAATTGCGGCAGAGAAGACATAAAGGCGTCTCTGCCGCGTTCAAGCACAGGAATGTCGCGCGTTCAGGCGTAGCTTATACCCCTTTGGGGTAATAAAGCTGGTAATACCACGAACACGCATTTTCGATCTGCGCCTGTATGCGTGGGGCGATCTCGTGCTTCTTTGGCCTGGCGATTCGGCTTGCCTGCTTGTGCGGATACTTCATGCGGTAATGGCTGTCGCTTTCATGCGCGCCAACCGACAGGTTTTCCGGGTCGATTTCGTAGGGCGACAAGCCCAACCAGGCATAGATATGCGACATGCATTGAGCGGGCCGTTCGACCAAGTCCTCAAAGCGCAAGAAGTAGAGGCGCTTTTGTACTTCTGCAGGAAGGTCTTGCACCGCGTGAATCGAGATCATCGGTGCGCCGATGGCCTTGTCCTTGGCGAACAGCATGTCGGCGCGGCCGAAGCGATCGAAGTCTGCCAGGTGGTCGATGAAATCCACCAGGATGGTTCTCTGGTGCTGCGCTTCGATGGAACCGTAGATTTGTCCGAGTTCGCGCAGGCAGACAATGAGTTTAGCGTCGGGCGCAATGTGCAGCAACATCTCGATCGCATGCAGCCAGGCACGGTTCTTGTCAACCACGACTTTTTTCCCGGTGTCGCGATGCCAGCCCTGCAAAAAACCCTGCATGGCCCCCCCCAGGTTGGCATAACTCTTGTCGAAGGAATTATCCAGTTGCGCCAGGAAAAACTGGTCGTCGCTGACCATGCGCCGTATGCCGAGAAGCATGTTGCACAATGGCGAACTATGCCCTTCGCAGTCGATCTCCGGATGTTGCGCCAGCAGTTGGCACAACAGCGTCGAACCGGCACGCGGCAAGCCCGTGACGCCGACAAAATTTGAGCTCATCGAAGGAAATCTCCATTTTTGCGCTCCGCGACAATGGAGCAATGCCGTAGTTTAGCGCAAGCGCGCGAAAAATTGCCTTTTTGCGGTGCGCGAAAGTACAGGCGGACGCCCTGACTATATGGTTCAGGACGCTTGGCGAGGCCAATTGCGGACGAAGGTGGCATGGACTCGCTTGGACACGAGAAAATACGGAACCCATATGACGGCGGCCACGATGGTCCGAAACATCTCTTGCGATGTATCCGAGCTCAGCGGGCGTGCTGCGATAAATGGAATCTGTTGGGCAAGGAAATGATCGACCACGACGAACACCAGCCCAAAGACATACATCGCTACCATCATCCTTGGTGTGTATCGGGATTTCTTGAGGAAAAACCACAGGGTGACTAACGCCAGCAGCAGAATCAAGAAATTCCCCGCCACCTCGATGGAAATCACTGCTCCCCACAACGGGTGATACCTTGCACTCCCGGGCGTGGTCAATCTGTGCCAGGCATCGCTCGTGAAAATGGGTACGTAAGTATGGATCAGCGCCCATCCGATTCGCACCGGCGTCAATGTCAAACCGATCAATACCAAAATCAACCAGCCGCCAATTGCTTGCGGCACGACTTCGGGCGCCGATTCCTTGGACTCATTCGGCTCACTGACCTGGTAGGGATTGATTTCGTTCACGCTTGCTCCATCGTCGAAGTTATCAAGGCACGCCGGATCGCGCCGGCGCACAAGGTCAATCCGCCGGGTTGTATTTTTTCAGGAAACTGTCGAGCTGGCCGTAAAAAAGATAGCGATTCGCTTCTTTGTTGTGTATCCCATGTCCTTCATCAATGAGCTTCAGCCACTCAACATGCGTACCGTTCTTCTGCAAGGCATCGCGTAATCTTTCGCCCTCTTCGATCGGCACCCGATTGTCCTTGTCGCCATAAACCATCAATACGGGAATGCGGATTTTCGCGGCCTGCTTGAGTGGAGATACTTCGTCGAGATGCGCGGAATCCTTGTCCAGGTCGCCGATCAATTCCTTGGCATCGAAATGCAGGAAATCGTCATCGTAGCTCCAGTCCGACAATTTGTGCTGGAGCTTGATGTCGGTCACACCGAACATATCCACCGCGCAGCGATACATGGTTGGATCGCGCACCGGCCCCATCATGGCCGCATAGCCGCCATAGCTTCCGCCCATGATGCAAACCCTGGCGCTGTCTACCACGCCCTGCTTGACGAGGTTTTGCACGCCATCGGTGACATCGTCCTGCATGCTGCCGCCCCACTGCTTCCAGCCTTTGTGGAACAAGGTGAAACCGAAGCCGCTTGATGAGCGAAATTGCGGCTGCAATACGGCATAACCACGGCTGGCCAGGAATTGCACTTCCGGATCAAAACCCCACTCGTCGCGCGCCCACGGGCCGCCGTGCACCAGCACCACCAGCGGCAACTTTTTCACAGGGCGTCCCTTTGGCAAAGTCAGGTACGCCGGAATATCGAGCCCGTCGCGCGCCGCATAATGGAACAACAATTGCGCGGAAAGATCGGCTTGATGCAACCAGGGCCGCGAGGGAAACAATTTGCTCAGCTTGTGGGTTTGCGGCGCATAGTAGTAGTAAGTACCGGGGTCGACGTCCGAATAGGAATGCACGAGCAAGCCGGCCGCATGTTCGTCGCCGCTTAGCACGTTGACCTGACCCGGCAAGGCAGCGTCAATCGACGCCTGGGTCGCGGCGCGCGTTTCGTCGAACCAGTGCACGCCCGGCTGGTCGGCCTCAAAGCGCACCCCCATGATACGGTGCGTATCGTCGGCATAGATCAAGCCGTGCCCGGCATCGGCTTCAGCATTCACAAAGAACGGTTCGCCAACCTTGCCGGCGGCAAAATCGTATTTGTAGATTGCACTCTTGTCCCGCCCCATTCTTGAAGAAACCAGCAAGGTCTGGTTGTCGGCGTCGAAGCCAATGGGATAGAACTCATCGTCGAGCTTGCCGACGTCTGCCAGCTTGCGCCAGGGGGTCTTGACGTCTTCGCGGTACCAAAGTGCCTCGTTGCCCTTGCTGCTGGACGCGGTCGCTGCCAGGCGGACCACGCCTTTGTGGTCGGCCCAGAATCCGTTCACTTGGGCCGCCAAAGCCATATCGAGTTCGCGCATCCTGCCGCTGACGGTGTTGAGGCGGTAAGCGTGGACTTCATGGGTTTTGGAATTGTATTCTCTGGCCACGATTTCGTCGCGATTGTCGTCCACCAGACCGACCATCTCCAATATCCGGACGAACTGCGCGCGATTGCCGATCTGTTTTTCCACAGTCGACATCAATTCCTTCAACTGGCTGCCATCCCGATTGACGGCATATAAGCCATCGTCGATATAGCCGGTCCAGGCGTGTTCGTCGAACAGATAGGTCTGTGAAAACACCAGGCGTTCGTTGCTGATCCAACGGAAACTTCCAACCTGCGCATCCTCGAACGATGCCACTTCCTTGATCGACCGCGTGGCAAGGTCCATCACTGCCAGGCATCTTCTGCCTTCGACGGCGGTTGTCAATGCGACGAATTTACCGTCCGGCGAAAGTTCGGCAGCCACAACGTCGGCATTCCTGAATAAATCCTCGACCGGGATCGGTGCTGCCAAAGCCAGCAGAGGCGTCGATAGCTGGAAGGTAAATATGAGAATGGAGCGCCAGTATCGAAAAGTCGGCGAGGTGCTACGCTGGAAGGGCCAAAAACGCATTGAAACGTCCTTTTAACAAGAAATACTTGGCAAGGATAGTAAACCGCCCCCTCGCGGGAGGCAAGCACTATGAAACCGGTGCGATACGCGAAACGAAAGCAAACAATTCCTCGGAAGTTTAGTTAATTGATTACGATGTTTGGCGCGAATTTTCCCCTTGCAGAGTAGGCGCTGAAGCCTTCTGCTACCATTATTTCCCCCGGGAGTCATATCAAAAGGCGTGAGGCCGTGTACTGCGGCGAACTCAGTTCACCTGAACGCAAGAAGTGCCAACAACGACATGGTCGTGTTGAGGAGGCTTCCCAGAGCGCTATTGCACAAGTCAGCTCGGAGGTCCTAATTGTCGTGCCTGATACACGCAGAACGGGTACAATTTTCTCAATTAACAAAATAACCGGGGATATCGACATCATGGCTCTGCGACCCTCACTGATTCGATGCATCGCATTTTTCTTGCTGTGCCAAGTTCAATTGACCTATGCCATAACCGGGCCTTGTATGAAACCCTCCAACCACGAATTCGACTTCTGGGTCGGCCATTGGCAAGTCCACACGCCAGACGGAAAACTTGCCGGCACCAACCGCATTGAACGTGAGTATGACGGCTGCGTACTGCATGAGCGCTATCGAACCGGCCACGGTTATAGCGGAGAGAGCTTGAACGTCTACGATGGTGCGCGCAATAAATGGCATCAAACCTGGGTCGACAATGAAGGGCTTTTATTGTTGCTAGAGGGCGGACTGGTCGACGGGAGCATGGTGCTCGAAGGCGATGTCATAGGCAAGGACGGTAAAGTCACGCATCACCGCATTACCTGGACGCCGAATGCAGACGGCAGCGTGCGTCAGCATTGGGAATCCCTCAATGAGAATAAGGGTTGGGATACCCAATTCGATGGACGCTATACGCATGCACCGGCAGAAGATGCCGCTCCCGTCGGGCTTCACGACAAGCTTAAATAGGCGCCGCAACGACAACGATTAATGCATAGATGAACAAATGATCGTGTCGGGACCAAATTTTTTGTGCAATGTTCGGCATTTCTGCCGTCATCCTGACCAACACGATGTTGGATGGCGAAGTTCCGGGCAACTATCCTGTCAAGATCATTGCGCACTGGCAGGTGCACGGCAAAAGTGTCAGTTCCCACATCAGGGTGTCAGCCTGGGGGCCGCACAGAAGCGGCGATGAGATGATCGTCAGTTCTCAGCTTTACTACAACAAAACAATCGGCGATTTCGTTTGCATCCATCTGCATGATGGCGCTTACCGCATGCCGTGGTATACACTCGCCGAGTGCAGATCCGACGAGATTCCAGACAATAACGCGAACCCTTAGCGGTATGCCGACCGCATGAGACTTCGGCCAGAAAGCAGCCCGATTGGCCTTCGTCATATCATGTAAAATCTCTATCGTAAATTGTCGCGCACGGCGCATTGCTATCCCCTGGGAGATTCTGACGTGGAAGACAATACCGGAAGCACTGGCAAACCCAGGGGCATTTCTCCGATGCATGCCATGGCGCGCCAGGAAAGCCCTGGCGCGATGCTGGCCACCACACTGCTCGAACCTGCCACGGATGGCTCGCTCGATGCGCCGTTTTCGGTTCTGGAAAACCGCCAGCACCAACTTTATCCTCGCCTGACCTCCGCGGAAATCGGCCGCCTGCGCCGCTTCGGCGAAAGCGCGCACTGGGCGCGCGACGATTATCTGACGCGCATAGGCGCTGCTGCGCCCGGCATGTTCGTGATCCTGCGTGGGCGTGTGGACATCATTCTGCGCGACGGCATGGGCCGCGAAACCCATCGTATCGAACAGGGGGTGGGCAATTTTCTGTGCGAGGTAGGGCAACTCTCCGGCAAGCCTTCCCTTGCCGACCTGCGCGCGCTCGATGCGGTCGAAGCCTTGGTCATCACGCCGGAAAACCTGCGCGCGCTACTGACCGCCGAAGCCGAACTCGGCGAACGCATCATGCGCGCGTTGATCCTGCGCCGCGTCGGGCTGATCGAACGCGGCAGCGGCCCGGTGCTGGTCGGTTGCGCGAAGCGCCCCGGCCTGCTGGCGCTGCAAAGCTTTTTGCGCCGCAACGGTTATCCGCACATGGTGATCGATGCGCAAACCGACCCCGATGCCGTAGCTCTGCTTGAGCGCATCTCGCCATCCGAGAGTGACTTCCCGCTTGTGCTGTGCCAGGACGGCAGCATCTTGCGTGCGCCGGACGTCGGCAGGCTTGCTTCGCATCTCGGGCTGGTGCCTGAATTCGACCCGAAGCATGTCTACGACGTGACCGTGGTGGGCGCAGGCCCGGCCGGCCTGGCTGCGGCTGTGTATGCCGCGTCGGAAGGTTTGTCGGTGGCGCTATTCGACAGCCATGCGCCGGGCGGGCAGGCCGGCTCCAGTTCACGTATCGAAAATTATCTCGGTTTTCCAGCCGGCGTCTCGGGCCAGGCGTTGGCGGCGCGCGCCTTTGTTCAGGCGCAGAAATTCGGCACCCACGTCGCCATTCCAACTGAAGTCAAGGCACTGCATTGCGGTCAACAACCAATGCAGCTCGAATTGCAGAACGGCGGGCGCGTCACGACCCGCACCGTGGTGATTGCCAGTGGTGCCGTCTATCGCCATCCGAAAATCGAAAACATCGCGCGCCATGAAGGCAGCGGCCTCTTTTACTGGGCCTCGCCGATTGAAGCGAAGCTATGCAAGGGGCGCGAAGCAATCGTGATCGGCGGCGGGAACTCGGCCGGGCAAGCGGTAGTATTTCTTGCTTCGCACGCGGCACATGTGCATCTGATGGTGCGCGGCAGCGGTTTGGAGGCGAGCATGTCGCGCTATCTGATCGACCGCATCCAGTCGCTGGCAAACGTCACCGTGCATACCCATTCAACGTTGACTACGCTGCACGGCGAAGCGGGCAACATGTCGTCTGTCAGCTATATCTGCCGCGCCAAGGGAGAAGACGAGATCAACACGCTTGATGTGCGGCAGGTGTTTTCCTTCGTCGGTGCCGACCCCAATTCGGGTTGGCTTGCCAGCTGCCCGGTGCAGCTGGATGACAAGGGCTTCGTGCTGACCGGTGCCGACGTGCGTGAACCAAATCGACCGTTGCAATATTCGCTTGAAACCAGCGTGCCCGGGGTATTCGCGATTGGCGATGTGCGGCGCAATTCCACCAAGCGCGTAGCGGCGGCCGTGGGCGAAGGTGCGGGCGTGGTGGCGCAGATTCACGCTTATCTGGCGGCAGCGACGGCGGCAGCGGCAGTGATGGCTGTCGCCAGCACCTGAACGACGACGATGGGAGCATTGGACACGCTCACTGCAATCTGCCGCAATACCGCCGCGCTAATCACCCTCTTGTTATGAAAAAAGTCAGAGCACGACGATGACTGAAAAGCAGTATTTTCTGTGCGATTTTCACTTGGACGGGATGAGCCGAGTCGTAATCTGGTATACCGATTT
>DATBQE010000036.1:0-20183 GCA_036561005.1 Burkholderiaceae bacterium
TGCCGCAACAACCGGATTCCGCTGCTTTACGTCAATCAGGTCGGCGGGCAGGATCAGCTCGTGTTCGATGGTGCGTCGTTTGCAGTCTCACCGGTGCAAGGCATTGCCTTCGAGGCAAAGCGTTTTTGCAGCGATTACGGCGTGCTGGGTCTGGCGCAGGGGAACTTCGTCGCGGCCGATGGCGCAGTGCTGCCAACACCGGACCCCACAGGCTTGTCGGTTCCCGAGTTCACGAGGCGCCAGATCGTGCTGGGTTTGCGCGACTATGCGCGCCGCTGCAGCTTTAGCAAGGCCGTGGTCGGGTGCTCGGGCGGAATCGACTCGGCGTTGACGCTGGCGCTCGCGGTGCAAGCTCTGGGCAAGGAGAATGTATTCGCCGTCACCATGCCTTCGGCCTACTCCAGCGAAGGCTCGGTGTCGGACTCCGTCGCGCTGTGCCGCAATCTCGATATTGCGTTGTATACGCACCCGATAAGCGAGTTGGTCGAACAATACCGCGCCGGTTTCGTGCGCGCTTTCGACATGGCGTTGCAGGGCCTGCCGCTGGAAAACTTGCAGGCGCGCGTGCGCGGCACCATCCTGATGGAATATTCGAACACCTTCGGCGCCCTGCTGCTGACAACCGGCAACAAGAGCGAAATATCGGTCGGCTATTGCACGCTGTATGGCGACACCAACGGCGGGCTCGGCCTGATCGGCGATTTGTACAAGACCGAAGTGTATGCGCTGGCACGCCATATCAACCAGGAAGCAGGCCGGGAAATCGTTCCCGAGCCTGTGCTGACCAAGCCGCCGTCAGCGGAACTGGCGCCGGGCCAGCAGGATAGCGACAGCCTGCCGCCCTACGAGATACTCGATGAATTTCTCAAGTGGCACATCGAGGGCTCGCGCCTGCCTGCGTATGAAGCAGACGCAGCGCGCCAGGTGGTCGAACGATTGAAGGCAAGCGAGGAAGGAAGGCTTCTTGTGCGACGTTTGCTAGGCATGGTCGCGCGCAATGAGTACAAACGACGTCAGGCACCGCCCATCATCCGGGTGAGGTCGCGTGCGTTTGGTAGTGGAAGACAGATGCCGATTGCTGCAATGTACTCGAGCAATGCGCTTTAAGCCTTGCGGCTGCGTCATATCAGGTAGATATGATACTGGTTCATCTTGTCGTCCTGCGCATAGGAATCCCGTCTCAGGATCGTCGACTGGGATGCAATCCCAGCTTACGTGTTGGAAGTGCTCATTCCGAACGATAGGGACGCGCGGTCTTGATTTGGTAGGCGGGTTTTTAAACCCGGCATTCGCCGTGGCTCGTATGCTGGGTACGACCCAACATACTTGCTTCAGTGTGTTTCATTCACCGGTTGAAACCGCACCAAAAACGTCACGGAACGTCCGTTTTAAGCATCTTACCCGACCGTCGCGAAGAAACCCGCTAAGGCGCCTGTCGACCCACAAGAGACAGTCACCATTCTGGATAGCCGACATTCAATTTTATTTGTCCGGCGACACGTATTAATCAAAACCCGCGACGCATAGGATCCACCATAAGCCTCTGGCGATTTGATATGCGACATACGTTGAAGATAAGGTGGCGTCATTGGTTAAAGAACACCACGATTCATTGTCGATCCGACATACATAAAGATCAGAAAAGGGTTCTGGAAAAACGCGATCCAGAGCATCGGCGACGACGGCACTTGCAGACGATTTTGACAGACCGTAAGTTGAATGATGACATCCGCCTTGTAGTATCACAGAAGTAATTGATCCCTCGAATTCGAGCCTATTTAATATGGCAAATCGACCAACTTGACGGGAGATACTTCCTAGACCTTCGCAATATCTTGAAAACCCATCCAATTCAAGCAACTGTCCGATTGGATCATCGATACTCGAAAACGATGGCGCCACGGCAGGTTTTGGCTTCAGAAAGATGGAGACAACTTCACCACAATTGCCCAACAGATCCAATAGCGTTTGAAGTTCGGGCTTATCAATGTGAAAGCGGATATCTGTACTCATATAATTCATCGAATGATTTGTGCAAAGGAGATACCAGATTGTGCTTACACTTCGAGCACATCAATTGACCGGAGCTATTCAATGCACAGTCACGTTTCGAATAACCTCCCGTGATTGCGCAGAAAGAAAGCGGCAATGAAATGTCTGCTTTGTGGCATGTGGCCAAAGACCGCTCATGGCCGATAGCACTCATTAGCTAGATTCTACCTTCATATTACTTGTCATATCGATCGAACGACGGGGGAACAAATTAAGAACGTCATCGCAAAGGACAGAAGCCGGAAAACAAAAAAGCCGCCCGCAGGCGGCTCCAAAGTCTCTACAAGTCAGCTAATCAGCCCTGCCGTGCTCGTTTTTCCGTCACGACTCTAACCGATTGATTGGCCAAATCAGGCAAGCCTTTCTTCGCCGGTTCGCGGCCGGTGCGGTATGGTTTGCCGGTCATCAGGCCTTCCCACAATACCTTGTTATAGGCGACGGCATCGACCTTATCTTCCGACGAGAAGTCGAAGTTGCGTGTCTTGGCCAGCCAATAACGATTGCTGTGCGTCGGCTTCATGACGGAAGCGAAAGTGGTTCCCGACGGCAGCGTGAGTTGCGTATTGGCCAGCAGGCCCGACGGTTGGGCTGTGAACGTCCAGCTGGTTTGGCCCAGATCGAATACGTCAGTCATCGGACCCTGGGTCGAATCGAATGCACCGAGGTGATCGGCGCCCAGGATGTCGGTGATCGTGCGCAGCAAATTGACCGTCGTGTAGTGCGTGCTGACAACGGCACCTTTCTTGACGTAGGGGCCGATGACGTACGACGTGCTGCGATGCGCGTCGACGTGGTCGGGGCCATCCTGTGCGTCATCTTCCACGATGAAGATCAGCGTGTTGGCAGCATATGGGCTATTGGCCACCGCCTGTACCAGACGGCCGACGGCATAGTCGTTGTCGGCGACTTGCAATTCCGGCGTGTTCACGCCATCGATTGCGGTCTTGAAGCTGCCGGTGTGGTCGCCCATCATGCGCACCAGACTGAGCGACGGCAGATTGCCGTTGGTCACAAAGCCGGCAAACTCGCGCTCCCATTCCAGTTCACGGTAGTAGTCGGGGAAACCGGTGTCGAAGCCGCGGAAATAGGCGTCCGTCAGGGGTGAGAGTTCCGGATTTGCTGCATAGGCCTGGACTGCCTTGTCGGCGTATGGATTGCGGTCCACGGGAATGCCCAAGGATGCGTATGGCGTTCCGGCCAGTTGGTAGCGCGTCAGGTCGATCAGGAAACCATAGTTGCGTACCGACTTGCCGGCACGCAAGGCGGCATTCCACAGATAGCCTTGTTGCACTTCACCGTTGGGGCCATCCGGCGCGGCTTCATTGCCGGTGCCCGGCAAGGTATCGGCATCGAGACTTTGCGCCAGCGGGTCGGCAGCGACGCGGGCGGAGCCGGCCAGGCCGACGTTGACGTTGCGGTTGGTGCCTTCCCAGTCATACGAACCACCACCGCCGTTGGCGGCGTAATTGGCCGGCAGCATACGGGCACCGGCATCGGATTCGCGCGCGGAAGTGCTCCATGGCCAGCCGTTGCCGCTCACATCGCCCGGATCATAGAAGTTGTCCAGGGTGACGAAGGTGCTGGCCAAGCCGTGCAGGTTCGGCGTGGTTGCCTTGGGGAATTCAGCCAGGGTTGGATCGCCATTGCCCTTGCCCAGATCACCGAGGATTTGATCGTAGGTGCGGTTTTCCTTCACGATGTAGATCACATGCTGGATCTTGCTTGCCAGCGTCGTCATGGTTTGTGCATCGGTCGCGCTCGGCAAGGCACCAAAGTTATTGTTGGTGGCAACTTGGGTCGTCAACAGCGGCAAATAAGACGAGTTCGGTGTCGGTACTGCCAGCAAAGCCGAGCCAGTCAGATTCAGGATGTATTGGTTCGGTGCAAATGTGACTGGTGTGTTCTTGACCGGGCAAGGTACCGTTTCATAGCCTAGGCAATTACCTTTGTTCGGACCGGGAATCATTTTTTCGTTGCTGACAAACAGCATGGTGCCATCGGTCGACACGCGCACGTCGGAAGGCGACCAGCCGGTCGGGATCAGCCCGGTGACTGCCGGTGTGCCGGCCAGCGAAACCACGGCCAGCGAATTGGTGCCGCGATTTGCCACGTACAGCGTCTTTTCGTCAGGAGACAACGCCACTGCGGTTGGCGAAGCGCCCTTGTATTTGGCCTGCGCTGCAGTCAATACGGTAGTCGGCGCAATGGTCGATACCGTGCCCGTGACGGCGTTCTTGTTCGTGTCGATGATCGACACGATGTCGGCATTGTCGGACGCCACAAACAAGGTCGATTGCGCCTTGTTGAGCGTCATCTTGTTGGGATTGCCCTGAACTGGGATACGCGTCTTGATCGAAGGCTTGGCAGTCGACACATCGACCACTACGATCTCGCGGTCACGCTCGCTGCTGACATAGGCAGTGTTGTTGCCGATGATCGCAATCGAGTTCGGGTATTCGCCGCCCGGCGCACCGGCCGTGCCGCCGCTCTTGCCGGGACGCAGGTCCTGTTCAGCGATGACGGTGCGGCCAACGAGGTCAACCAGCGTGATCGAATCGTTATAGCGATTGGCAACCACGGCCCGCGTGCCATCGGCCGTGACGGCGATGGTGGTGGCTGTCGGCCCTTGCGCAATGCCGTTGCCTGCCTTGTGGCCGAGCGCAATCGGTGTACCCGATTCCGCCCAGGTGCCGCTGGTCAGAGCGAACGTGTGAATATTATCTTCGCCGGCGCCCGGGACGTAGAACTTGGTGCCGTCAGGCGAGAAGGCAATGCCGACGTAGCTGTTGGTCACAGGCAGAACCTGCTTCTGCACCGGCTTGCCTGTGCTGACGTCAAACACGAATATGAATTGGACCGAGTCGGCAGCAACTTCGGCGCCTTTGCTGTCGACTACATAGTTGTAGCCGCTGGTGAGCACCAGCAAGGTCTTGCCATCCGGGCTCAGCGTTTCGGATTGCGCGTATCCGGCCGGCATGGTCGGATTGGTTTTATAACCGGGCACCAATGGCAGGTAGGTCGAGCCAGGCATCGCCGTCGGCGACATGACGACACCGGTCGGCAATTGGGTCGTTTGCACGGTGCCGAGCGAAGCCGGTGGCGCCGCAGGTTGCGAATTGCCGGAATTGCTCGAACCGCACGCGGCAAGCAATGCCGCCATGCCGAACGACGTTCCGATCGCGATCAGTTTGTTAGTCATATTGTTTGTTCCTAGGTCAGAGGTCTGTACCAATGTACGAGGGTGGTGAACGTCGACAGCACGAATACGCAAACTGATTGCACGCGCTCGATCAGACTTGAATCTGCAATCCAACCACCATCGCGCCGCATTGTTTGTCAAATAAGGCTGATACGATTCTAGTTTTCGATTGTTACTGTGGCATGACCTGCGCGACACCAATGCCGAGTCAATTCCGGTTCAATCCGAATTCAGAACGAACCCGAGAACGCGAGCACGAAGTTACGCCTGGCTAATACATTGACTTCTAATGGCCCTGCAGCAGACGGGCCGGCACTATCGGTAATCGGCGTTTTGTTTTGCAGGTTGTAGATGGAAAAGCTAAGCCGCGCATGCTGTAGCGCAATCACATCGGACACGGCACGCGCGATCGTCAGGTCCGTATATGAATAGCCGTCGACACGATAGTTCGCGCCATCCGAACTGCCATTCTTGCCCTGGTATTCCGAGCCAATGAATTTGGTCAGCAAACTGCCGCTCCACATGCCCTTGTTGTACAACAGGCCAACCAAGCCCACGTAGCGCGGGGCAAACGGAATGTCGTCGCCGGCATGCTGAGCCGGCGATGTGACGCCCGACTGCTCGAATTGCGCGCGAACGATGCTGGCGTTACCGATCAATTTGAATCCGGCACCGACATAGCGGCTGCCCTCGAACTCGATGCCGCGATAGCGCACGCCGCCGTCATTGACATATTCAGTGTTGCCGCCGACAGTCACGGTGGAGACGTAGTTGTTCAAATAGATCTGGTAGGCGTCGACCGTCAGATTCGCCTCGTCGTTGCCGAGCGTCAAGCCGCCCTGAAGGGCGCGCGATGTCTCGGGCTGCGCCTGGTTACCTGCGGTCGGATTGGCCGAGTAAAAGAAACTCTGGCTCGGCACCAGCGCGCCCTTCGACCATTGGGCAAAAACCTGCGCCTCTTTCGTCAACTGGTAATGGCCATCAATGCTCGGGAGAGTGCTGGCAACGGTGCGCACAACCTCACCGTTGGTACCGGGCAGAGAATTGGGCACCACCGATGCATCGAAGCCGCGCGTCACACGCTGGTAGCGGATGCCGGGGCGAAGTGTGAGCGCATCGCTGGCTTTCCATTCATATTCGGCAAACGGCTGCACGGTGTTGAGATTGCTCTCGTAGTCGAACAATACAGGCGACTTGGCATTGCGGTTAATGTTATACGGCAGGCCGGTGGTGAAGTCGATCGCATCGCGATAGTAATCCTGCACGCTATGGTCGAGCCACAGACCGCCGCGGAAAGTGCCGGCGGCATCGCCACGCTCGGCGGCGGCGATATTGCCATAGGTGCGATAACGGTCGTTGCTGACGCGCCCTGCGATATCGGTGGATGGTACGCCGTTGTTGGAACCGACCGGCGAAGCAGTGCTGTCGCCCTTGATGCTCAAGCCATCATTCGCATAGGCATAGGTATACAGTTTGTCTTCGAAACGCCATGCGCCAAAAGAAGATTGCCAACGCGCATAGCCGAAATCGCTGCTGCGATCAGTGGCTGCGTAACCATAATATGTTGGCGTGCCGGACGTGTTGGTGAAACCGAATCCGCTGCCGTATTGCGCAATTTGTGCCGTCGAAACGCTGGGTGGGTTGTTGAAGTGATAGCGGTCGTAGGAATACAGCAAGGTCAAGTTGCCGTCGCCTAGGCGCGATTCTGACTTCAGCAACAAGTCGTCCTTGCGTCCGTCTGCGTAGGACAGTGCACCGTTCGATTGCATATGTTCATAGTTGAACAGGATGCCGGTTTGCCCCGCCTCGGTCGGCTTGGCGGTATTGATGCGCGCGCCAACTTGGCTGGTGGCGAACGATCCGTAGCTGCTGTAGATGAAATTTTCCGCCGCCGAAGGGATGGCGACAGAAGTGAGATTGATCGATCCGCCTATCGTGGCGTAGCCGAGGTCGGTTGCGCTGCCGGGGCTGCGATCCACGACCATGTGATCAATCGTGGCAGCCGGAAAATACGACGTCGAGTGATGCGAAAAACCGTCTGGATCGGCGAATGGAATGCCATCCTGCGTGACGTTGAATTGGCCGTCGGAAAAACCACGCAGAGTCTGGTTTTTTGCGGCATCAAACCCGTTGCCATTGGGCGCTGAGCTGATAAAACTTGGGGTGAGATTGGCCAAAGTGCCGTAATCGGCGGAGGGAGGGGCAATCTCCTGAATGGCAAGATTGGTCAAATAGGTTTGGGAGCTGCTCTTGTCGGGCAATAGCTTGGTGAATTCATTGGTCGAGGGAACTGCATTACCTTTCACGACTACCGACACGGTCTCGCCGTTGTCGTATACATCCTCGGCATGGGCCGCATTTAAGGCCAGCAATCCAATCAAAACAGTTGAAGGTGTAAAACGACGTTTTGCATGGAAATGCAGGGTTCCAGCCACGATTTTGTTGATCATCACCGACAATTTCTTTCCACTCAGGGTCAGCCATGCGTCACCACACGGCACACGGCGCCGCATGAAAACGCGCAGCACTCGGATTCTTCAAGTTAGAAGAGCGGATGGTAAAGACGGATTGTTACGGTGACATGACTACCAACGCATGCTTTGCATAGTGGCAACGCGCGATCGGTAGCGAGAATGAAGTGAAAAAGAAAGCACAAGCTGCTTGGCAAGACGCCAGCGTCGCCGACGGAAGGCGGCATCGGAGCTTGCGAAAATTGCGAAAGCAACCGATGGCAGGGCAATACTCGCCCTGCCCCCGTTATAAGTTATTACCCTTTGCTGCGCGCGTCGATCGCCTCCCATTTTTCCAGCGCCTGCATCAGCAAGGTGTCCACCTCGGCGAAGCGTGCATTGAGCCGCTTCGCTTCATTGGCGCCACTCTTGTACAGATCGGGATCGGCCAGCTTGGCAGTGATCGCGGTTTGTTCCGCTTCCAGCTGCGCGATCAGGATGGGCAATTCATCAAGTTCGCGCTGATCCTTGTAGCTGAGTTTCTTTTTTGCCTGCGCCGACGCAGTTGCAGGCGCAGCAGCCGGCTTGCTCTCGTTCTTGCCGGTGTTCCTAACTGGAATGGGTTGCTGCGCGGTCAGCGGTTTGCTGCGCACGCGCTCCCAATCGGTGTAGCCGCCGACATATTCGCGCCACACGCCGTCGCCTTCGGCAACGATGACTTGCGTGACCACGTTGTCGAGGAAGGTTCGATCATGGCTGACGAGGAAGACCGTGCCGTCGTAATCTTCCAGCAATTCTTCCAGCAGTTCGAGCGTGTCGATGTCGAGGTCATTGGTCGGTTCATCGAGCACCAGCACGTTGGCCGGCTTGGCGAACAGGCGCGCGAGCAACAGGCGGTTGCGCTCGCCACCGGACAGCGATTTGACCGGCGAGCGTGCCCGTTCGGGCGCGAACAGGAAATCGCTCAAGTAAGTCATCACGTGCTTGCGTTGTCCATTGATTTCCACCCAATCGCTGCCGGGCGCAATCGTGTCGGCCAGGCTGGCATCTTCATTCAATTGCGCACGCATCTGATCGAAGTAAGCTACCTGCAGCTTGGTGCCCTGGCGTATCGTGCCGGAATCGGCCGGCTCCTCGCCGAGTATGAGTTTGAGCAAGGTCGTCTTGCCCGCGCCGTTCAAGCCGATCAAGCCAACCTTGTCGCCGCGCATCAGGATGGTGTTGAAATCGCGCACAATCACCTTCTCGCCGTAGCGCTTGTTGACGTCTACCAATTCAGCCACGATCTTGCCCGAACGGTCACCCGAGGAAATATCGAGCTTGACCTGGCCTTGCTGATCGCGCCGCGCATTGCGCGCCAGGCGTAACGCTTCCAGCCGGCGCACCCGGCCCTCGTCACGGGTGCGGCGTGCCTGAACGCCTTTGCGTATCCAGATTTCTTCCTGCGCCAGGAATTTGTCGAACTTGGCGTTCTCGACTTCCTCGATTGCCAATTGCTCGGCTTTGCGCACCTGATAGGCGCTGAAATTACCGGGGTAGGACAACAAGCGGCCGCGGTCGAGTTCAATGATGCGGGTCGCCACGTTATCGAGGAAACTGCGATCATGGGTAATGAACAGCACGCTGCCCTTGTATTCGCGCAGCAAGCCTTCCAGCCATTGAATCGAGGTGAAGTCGAGGTGATTGGTCGGTTCGTCGAGCAGCAGTACATCGGGCGCGCTGACCAAGGCGCAGGCCAGCGCCACGCGCTTTTGCATCCCGCCGGACAGGGTGCCCATCAAGGCATCGCGATTCAAATTCAGCCGATCCAGTGTGGTCTCGACTCGGTTATTCAGGTTCCATGCATCGCTGGCATCAAGCTTGACCTGGATGTCGTGCATGCGCTCCATCAAGGCTTCATCGTCGTCGCCGCCAAATTGCGTGGTCAGGCTGTCGTATTCGGCCAGCAAGGCCTGGGTTTCGCCCAGACCGGATGCCACCGCGTCAAAAACCGTCATATCGGGCGAAAATTGGGGTTCCTGGTCGACATAGGCAATTTTCAGCCCTTGTTGCATAACAAGCAAGCCATCGTCAAGCCTGGAATTGCCGTTGATGGTTTTGAGCAGGGACGATTTGCCGGTGCCGTTGCGGCCGATCAGCCCGACGCGCTCCCCTGTTTCCAGAGAGAATTCAGCGTGATCGAGCAGAGCGACGTGACCGAATGCCAATTGAGCATCGGAGAGGGAAATAACAGCCATAAATGCCTAAATGCGTGAAGAAGTCAGCATTGTACCGATACCGGCGGGTTCGATGGCATAGAATCTCTTTCCGTCGGCTATAATCCTGCGTTGACGTGCACCATGTCAGACGCGTCTCGCCGTAGCACAATGGATAGTGCACATGCCTCCTAAGCGTGGGATACAGGTTCGATTCCTGTCGGCGGGACCATCATCGCGTATTGCCCTGGCCTGATCAAATTGAAACGGTCATTTTTTCGTGCCTATTTGTTAGAATGGACGACATTCGACTTACCAAAACCTCCTTGTTACATTTCCGCTGTATTCCTATCGACCTTCCAAAACGTTTGCTTAACACCAAACAACGCGAGAGTGCAGGATGAAACCAAGCCCGAACCAGTATTTTTCCCGTTTGATTGCCGTCGCACCTGCTTTGGTGCTGTTGACGGCATGTTCGAGTTTGCAGCAGAAAGACGCCGCTTTTCAGTCCTTCCCGAGCAGCAGTGGTGTCGATACCAGCGCCTATGGCAGGGTCGAATCGATCCAGGTTGCCAAGGTGCCGGGAAGCGACGATATCGGTGTGGGTAGTGTGGTCGGCGGCCTGATAGGTGGTTTGATTGCCAATCAGCTCGGCGGCGGCAATGGCAAACTGCTTGCCACTGCGGCCGGCGCGGGCCTTGGCGGATTTGCCGGCCACGAATTTGAAGTGAAGAACCGGCCTCACGAGGTTTATCGCATCCGCGTGCAGCTCGACAGCGGTGACTATCGCACCGTGTCGCAAGACAACGATAACGATCTAGCCATAGGCAACCGCGTGCATGTCGACAACGGCCACGTCTTTCGTTACTGAAGCAACAATATAATCAGACGGCGTCCGGCTGCTGTTCCGGCGCGGCGTCGATGAATGCTTGCTGCGTAAGGCAGTGCGCGTCGATACGCGCAATGGTCGGCATGCCGGAAAGATCGCACTGAAAGCGGCGCGCGTTATACATTTGCGGCACCAGGCAGCAATCGGCCATCGTCGGGGTATCGCCAAAGCAGAATAGCCCGGTCTTTCCGCTACGCGACAACGTGGTTTCGAATGCGCGCAGGCCCTGTTCGACCCAATGACGGTACCAGGCGTCCTTACCCGCCTCATCGATCTTCAGCGTATTCGTCAAATATTTCAATACCCGCAAATTATTGATGGGGTGGATATCGCAGGCAATCGACAGCGCGAGACTGCGGACATAAGCGCGGTCGGCTGCACCCCCGGGCAGAAGCGGGGCTTGCGGATGCGTTTCGTCGAGGTATTCGATGATGGCCAGTGACTGCGCCAGGGAATGGGACACTCCATCGAGATCATCGTCCACCAGCGTGGGCACGAGTCCGTCGGCATTGAGTTCACGATAACCTGGCATCAATTGCTGCCCGCCATCCTTGACCAAATGAACAGCAACCTGCTCATGGGCGATGTTCTTGAGATTCAGTGCAATGCGCACCCGATACGAGGCCGAACTGCGGTAATAACTGTAGAGCTTCATTGGCTTTTCCCGCCTTGGTCAGATGCTAAGCAATGCGAATGTGCAATTCGCCCAAGCCATCAATGCCGCCTTCAAGCATGTCGCCCGATTGCACGGGGCGAACGCCAGCCGGCGTTCCCGTGAAGATCAGGTCGCCTGCCTGCAAGGTGAAATACCTGGACAGATGTTCTATCGTCTCCGCCACGTTCCAGATCATGCTGCCGACGTCGCTATTCTGCCGCAATTCGCCGTTCACTTTCAGGTGAATCGCGGCGTCAGGCTTCAATTGCACCTGCGCCACCGGGTAGATCGGCGAGATCGGTGCTGAGTTGTCGAAGCCTTTGCCGGTGGACCACGGACGTCCCTGTTTTTTAGCTTCGGCCTGCAAATCGCGCCGCGTCATGTCGAGGCCGATTGCGTAACCCCAGACGTGCGACATGGCGTCGGCTGCGGCGATATTGCACCCGCCTTTGCCGATTGCCGCCACCAGCTCGATTTCGTGCTGCAGGTCGCGTGTCATCGGTGGGTAAGGCATGACACCCACCACGCCGTGGCTGACAGGCAAGACCGCGTCCGCCGGCTTCATGAAGAAGAACGGTTCTTCGCGGCCGGTCGCTCCCATTTCTTTGGCATGGTCGGCGTAGTTGCGTCCAACACAGTAAATGCGATGCACCGGAAACACATCGGCACTGCCGGCAACCGGGACTGTGGCCTGCGCAGCAGGCGGAAAAGAAAATTGCATGGAGGAACTCCTCTGACTCGGTGATGTTCAATTGAGCCTGAATCTACCACCAAAAACAAAAAACTGCTTTGCAGGCATGCCGCAAAACAGTTTTTCGCATTGCTATTTGGAAAGCGGCCTTGAACCGTAAACCGCATGCAATCATCACATTGTCTTCAGCGATTACTCTCCGAGATACGCCGCTTTGACGCGCGGATCGTCAAGCATTTGCTTGGCTTCACCGCTCATGGTGATCAGACCGGAGTCCATTACATAGCCGCGATGCGCAGCCTGCAGTGCCAGCTTGGCGTTTTGCTCGACCAGCAGAATCGTGACGCCCTGGGCCGACACGGTACGCACCACCTCGAAAATCTTTTCGACCATGATGGGCGAGAGTCCCATCGAAGGCTCGTCGAGAAGCAACAGGTCAGGGTGACTCATCAACGCGCGCGCCATGGCCAACATCTGCTGCTCGCCGCCGGACAAGGTACCGGCCAGTTGCGATTGGCGCTCCTTGAGACGCGGAAACACGGCGAACCATTTTTCGATATCGGCGTCGATGCCGGCCTTGTCGTCGCGTACATAGGCACCCATCAGAAGGTTTTCATGGATCGTCATGCGCGTAAAAACCCCGCGTCCTTCCGGCACCATGGCCAGCTTGCGCTTGACCAGGTCGAACGATCCAAGTCCTTTGGTCGGTTGGCCGAGATATTCGACACGGCCCTCAACCTTGCAGTTGGGCAGCGTGCCGGTGATCGCCTTCAAGGCGGTTGTCTTGCCGGCACCGTTGGCGCCAATGAGCGTGATCAACTCGCCTTTATTGACTTCCAGATCAATGCCTTTGACGGCTTGAATCCCGCCATATGCAACCTTGAGGCCGATTATTTTCAACACGTTTTCAGTCATTGCTGCCTTGCTCCCCGCGTCTTTTTCCACGTCGCTCTGATTCTCAGTCATCAGTGCCCCCCTCCGAGATATGCCTCAATGACCGCCGGATTCTTTTGCACATCGGCAGGGACACCTTCTGCGATCGGCTTGCCGTAATCGAGAACGGTCATGCGGTCGCACAAACCCATCACCAGCTTGACGTCGTGTTCAATGAGCAAAATGGTTTTTCCTTCCGCTTTGATCTTGACCAGCAACTCGCGCAGGCTCAATTTCTCGGTCGCATTCATGCCTGCTGCCGGTTCGTCGAGCGCCAGCAATTGCGGGTCGGTCGCGAGAGCACGGGCGATTTCCAGGCGGCGCTGGTCACCGTAGGACAGGTGGCGCGCAGTGCGGTCGGCAAACTTGGCAATGCCGACGAAGTCAAGCAATTCCATCGAACGTTTGCGGATGGCGGCCTCTTCATCGCGCGCTGCCTTGTGGTGAAATACTGCACCGAATACACCTTGATGGGTGCGCACGTGGCGTCCGACCATGACGTTTTCAACCGCCGACATTTCGCCGAACAGGCGGATATTCTGGAATGTGCGGGCGATACCGGCCTTGGCCACTTCATGCGGCGCCGATGGGGAATACGGCTTGCCGGCCAATTCGAAAGAACCGGTGTCGGGCTGGTACAGGCCGGTGATGACGTTGAAGAACGTGGTCTTGCCGGCACCGTTGGGGCCGATCAAACCGTAGATCTGGCCCTTCATGATCTTCACGTTGACGTCCGACAGCGCTTGCAGCCCGCCGAAGCGCTTGCTCGCGCCGGTGATATTGAGGATGATTTGTTCGCTCATGGTAGTCCTTTAAGCCGCAACAACGTCGGTCGACTGGTTCGGGGCATCGATATCGGCGTCGGGCCGGTCTTCGTGCTTCGGAGCGGGCCACAAACCTGCCGGGCGGATTAGCATGGTCAAGACCATGGCCAGGCCCAGCAACATCAAACGCATCACTTCGCCCGGCACCAGAACCTGGCCGAACAAGGCCATCTGCGCGGGCTCAACCACGTGGCGCAGGATTTCAGGCAATGCCGCGAGCAGCACGCCACCCAGGATCACGCCGGGAATGTGGCCCATGCCGCCGATCACCACCATCGCCAGCACGCTGATCGACTCATCAAGCGAGAATGATTCGGGCGAGACAAAGCCCTGGAAGGCGGCAAACATTGCGCCGGCCACGCCACCGAAGGAAGCACCCATGGAGAACGCGAGCAGTTTGATGTTGCGCGTATTGATGCCCATCGCCTTGGCGGCAATTTCATCTTCGCGAATCGCAACGAAGGCACGACCCAGGCGCGAGTGCTGCAGACGCACCGTGACGAACACAATGGCAATGCACAGCACCAGGAACAGGAAATAGTAGGCGTTGACCGAGGGCATGGACATGCCGAGGAACATCACGGTGGAATGCGAGCCGGTTTCGCCGGCCAGAGACACACCCATTATTTTGACCGGGTCGATCGGTGTAATGCCCACCGCACCGTTGGTGATGTTGACCGGGGCATACAGGTTGTTCATGAAAATCCGGATGATTTCCCCAAATCCCAGGGTCACAATGGCCAGGTAGTCGCCGCGCAGCTTGAGGGTTGGTGCGCCAAGCAACGCGCCGAACAAGCCTGCCAATGCCGCGCCGAGCGGAACGATGGCCCAAACCGACAAGTGAATGCCGTTTTGCGTCACCTCTGCACCGAAGAACGAAACCAGCGCGTTGCCCACGCTAGGGTAATTGTCGACGAACGACTGCAGCACCACGGCGAACTGCGGTGAAGCGAGCAGTGCCGTCATGTAAGCGCCGAGCGCATAAAACGCGATGTAGCCGAGGTCGAGCAGGCCGGCAAAACCGACCACGATATTGAGACCCAGCGCCAGCATGATGTAGAGCAGCGAGAAGTCCATGATGCGAACCCACGAGTTCCCGAAGTTCGACGCAATGAACGGGAACACAATGATGATCGCAAGAATAATCCCGAGGCTGGTATAAGCCTTGCGCGGATTTGCCTTGGCATCGAAGTAATTGGCCATGTCTATTTTCCTTTTACGTTATCAAGCACGGTCCGCGACGCGTTCGCCCATGATGCCCGAAGGCTTGAGGGTCAACACGAGAATCAGCACAACGAAAGCAAACACGTCCTGATACTGGCTGCCGAAAAAGTTGCCGGTCAGATCGCCAAGGTAACCGGCGCCCAGCGCCTCGACCAGACCGAGCACGACGCCGCCCACCATCGCACCATAAATATTGCCGATACCGCCAAGAACTGCGGCAGAGAAAGCCTTCATGCCTGGAATGACGCCCATGCTGAACGATGCCGAGGAGTAGGTTGCGCCCCACATCACGCCGGCGACTGCCGCCAGAGCCGCGCCGATGGCGAAGGTCATGACGATCACACGGTTCGAATCGACGCCCATCAGCCCGGCAACGCGCGGATTTTCCGCCACGGCACGCATGGCGCGTCCCATCTTGGTTCGTTCCACCATATAGACCAGGCCGAGCATGCAGGCAACGGCGAGGATCAGCAACATCACCTGGGTCGGCGAAATTAGCGCGCCGAAAAAAGGATACGATTCGCTCGGCATGACAGACGGGAATGCGCGCGGGTTACGGCCCCAGATCAACATGGCCGAAGTGCGCAACAGGATCGACACGCCGATGGCCGTGATCAACGGTGCCAGACGCGGCGCATTGCGCAAGCGGCGATACGCAACGCGTTCAATGAGCACATTGACCGCAATGCACACCGGGATCGCGAAGATGATCGCAATCACGACCATCACCACACCGGACAAGCCGGGAAAAACCTGCTGCACTATATTGAGGATTGTTATGCCGGTGAGCGCACCAATCATCAGCACATCGCCGTGGGCGAAATTGATGAGATTGAGTACGCCATACACCATGGTATAGCCGAGTGCGACGAGTGCATACATCCCGCCCAGAACCAGACCATTTAAGACTTGCTGGATAAAGGTATCCATATTGTGAGTGCTCTCTCTTGATCGTCAATTAAACGAAAAAACTGCAACCATTCCAGTCATTGCGTCAACCATACTACGTGCCTGGCGCGATGTGCAATGCAGCAAAAATCATTCCTGATAACAAAAGCGGCACCCCAGGTTTTGCCAAATGGGTGCCGCCTACGATTGAGCGCTGGTTATGCGATCACGCGATGTGCCACGTGCGTTGACGCACGTTTCGCTGCAAAGCGCCCTGCACTTATGCAAACCATACTCATGATGTTGTCTCCAATGTCGTTAATGTGTCAACTTTTTTATTATGGGCGTGCAACTGCCCTATGCATGGTCGAACGACCGCAAGTTGCCAATGCCTCCTTGTTGACCGCATGGAGCGGGCAACAACATTGACGACGAACTCTTGCGCAACATTCTTCCATACTACCCTGCATGCTGTAATTCGCACACCAAATTCCGCAAAAAATGGAACTACCGAAATACGACATTTCCAGGGTGACCGCATCATAGCGAGGAAAACAAAGAACAATGCACGGAAAAAGTTTAAGCCATCAGAATTTAATTTCGCACTTGTTGCAATCCAGATAACCCTTTTGGCAAGGGAAAAGTCACACCCTCCTCCACGCCGTCCAGCGCCCTGACGCTCTTTGCGCCCAGCGCTTTCAAACGGTCGATGACAGCTTGCACCAGCACTTCGGGCGCTGAAGCGCCGGCCGTGACACCGAATCGAAGCTTGCCGTCCAACCAGGCGGGATCAATCTGCGTGGCGTTGTCGACCATATAGGCGGGCGTGCCTTTTTTCTCCGCCACTTCGCGCAGGCGATTCGAATTGGAGCTGTTCGGACTGCCGACCACGATCACGACATCGACTTGCGGCGCCATGAATTTCACTGCCTCCTGGCGGTTGGTGGTGGCATAGCAGATGTCGCCCTTTTTCGGCTCGACGATATGCGGGTACTTGCGCTTCAAGGCTTCGATCACGTCTGCGGCGTCGTCAACCGACAAGGTGGTTTGGGTGACGTAGGCAAGCTGCTCCGGATTGCTGACCCGCAGCTTGGCGACATCATCGACCGTTTCCACCAGGTACATGCCCTGCTCCGACTGTCCCATGGTTCCCTCGACTTCGGGATGGCCGTCGTGCCCAACCATGATAATTTCGCGTCCTTCGCGCCGCATTTTAGCTACTTCGACATGCACCTTGGTAACGAGCGGGCAGGTCGCGTCGAATACGTTCAGTCCGCGCTGTGCCGCTTCGGCCTGCACTGCCTTCGATACGCCGTGGGCAGAAAATACGACGGTATTGCCGGACGGGACGTCGCTCAATTCTTCGATGAAAATCGCCCCCTTGCTGCGCAAGTCATTGACGACATAGGCGTTATGCACGATTTCATGCCGCACATAAATCGGGGCACCGAATTGCGTCAGCGCACGTTCGACAATTTCTATCGCACGATCAACGCCGGCGCAAAATCCGCGCGGCTGGGCAAGCAAAATCTCTTTTTCCATATGCAATGACCTTACAGAATGCCAATAATCTTGACTTCGAAGCGAACCGCTTGACCGGCCAGCGGGTGATTGAAATCGAACACCGCGCCGTCAGCGTCGATTTCACGCAGCACACCGGCAAAGCGGCCGCCGCCAGGGGCGGCGAAGTCGACCAGGTCGCCTATCCGGTACTCGGCGTCAAACGGCGAGTTCTCATCGAGCGTTGCGCGCGAAACACGCTGTATCAATTCGGGATTGCGCGGCCCAAACGCTTTTTCAGGCGGCAACTCGAACACTTCGTGCGCGCCCTCAGGCAAGCCGATCAGGCAATCTTCGAGAAACGGGGCCAATTGCCCTTGCCCCAGCATCAGCGTAGCAGGGTTATCCTGAAAGGTCGTGATCATGTCGACGCCTTGATCCGAACTTAAACGATAATGCAAAGTAAGATAAGCGGACCGGGTAACGAGAGGATGTGATAAATTTGACATTGAAGTTTTAAAATCGAGACCAGCCCCTATTTTACGGCACGAACCCCGGTTTTGATTCGGGCAAGCTTAGCGATTGATCGTCATTGCAGTGCTTTCTCGACGAACGACATTTTTCCGCATTGCGCTTTACTCGGATTTGATAATTTATGGAAAACCCTGAAATTCGCAAGCGGTCAATGGGTCGACACTCCCATGGGCACGTGGCGAGGCATTGTTCAAGCGCAAAAGCGCGGCACGCATCTGGCTCTGCCCAGCGGCAGTTTTCAAAGGCGTGCGCATGGCGATAACCGATTGGCCGGAAGACCAGCGTCCGCGCGAACGCTTGATAAAACATGGTCCGGCGGCGCTGTCAGATGCCGAACTGCTGGCCGTATTCCTGCGCATGGGCGTGGCCGGCAAGAGCGCTGTGGATCTTGGGCGCGACATGATTGGCCATTTCGGATCGCTAAACGGCATGTTTTCCGCCGGCCTGAAAGAATTTTCGGCAATGAATGGCCTCGGTCCAGCCAAGTTCGCCCAGTTGCAGGCCGTGCTTGAACTGGCGCGACGCGCGCTCAAGGAAGAGTTGCAGACTGGCGTGGCATTGAGTTCGCCAAAGACCGTCAAGCAATACCTGCAGCACATGCTGGGTAACAAACCCTACGAAAGTTTCGCGGTGTTATTTCTCGATGTAAAAAACCGCATGATCGCCAGCGAAGAATTATTTCGCGGCACACTGACGCATGCAAGCGTGCACGCACGTGAAATCGTCAAGGCTGCGCTCAGTCATAACGCTGCAGGCGTCATTCTGGCGCACAACCATCCCTCCGGCAGCACCGAGCCAAGTTCGGCCGACCGGGCACTGACGCAGAGCCTTAAGGACGCTTTGGGCTTGGTCGATGTGCGCGTCCTCGACCATATTGTTGTGGCGGCACGCGATACGTATTCGTTCGCCGAGAATGGCTTGATGTAGGTGATGCAACCCCGGCAAAGAATCGAACCGGGCGCCGCGCAAAATTATTCTTTCTTGTCGTTCGGCGCACTGCTGTTTGACCGGACCGAAGAGGCTTGCAATGCCTTGAGCTTTGCCTCCAGCGCCTTGTCGACTACGTAATCTGGATAACTCTCGCGGAATTTGCTCCACTCGTGCAGCGCCGTCTTCTCGTCATGCGTTTTGAGCTTTTGTTCGATCACAGCCAGCCACGCGTCGGCAGACAATTGCGCTGACACTTTTTGCGAGCCGGCTTCGTTGTCAGTGCGCGTTTCGTTGCGCGGGCTTTGAGCGACCAACCCGGCGCCTGACTGCGATAGACTTGCTGCATGCTCATTGGCGGCGTTGGGAGAAGCAGCGGTAACTGTAACCGGCGCCGGCGCGCCGGCGGGCGGCGGTACCAGAGCCTCTAGCGCGGGTTTGGTATGTTCCTGAGGCACCGGTTTTGCTGCCACGATAGCTTGTTCAACGGTATTTGCCCTTTCGGCATTTGCCGCACGATCTGCGCGTGCATCGGGCTTTTCATAGACTGGCCCCGCAGGTGCGGCGGCAACGCGCATATCGGTGTCAGCGGCGCGCCGTTTATATTCCTGCGCCGCAAAGTCCGACTTCTTCAACGTCTCATTCTGTTTGCCAACTTCGATTTGCGCAATCGCGTCGCGCGGCTGCTTCAATTCCTGCCGTGTGTCGGTCGGGACATCGTTTGCGGCAATCGATTTCGGCTGTGCGGCATCTGCCTCCTGGGTTGCACGCGCGACGCGCGCAGCCAGCGTCGGCGGCACACCAATTGCACCGGACGTAATCGGCGCATTGTATGCCGGTACCTGTGCCTGCGGCGGCGGCGCAGGCAAACGCTGTACCAAGGGTGGGGGTGCATAGGCCATTTCTGGCACCGCGCGAGGGGAAGCGACAGGAGAACTAGTGGCGGCCAGTGCAGAGGTGGGGGCAAGGGCAGGCGGATTCTCTACTATCTTGGCGGCACGTGCCACACTCTGAGCGGATTTCTCGGCCGGCGCGGCGTCACGTGGCGCAGACACTGCGGCAACCGGCGGCGGCGATGATAAAGCAATGGATTCCGGATGGTGGCTGCCTTCGAACTGCGTGCGAAACGCAATTGTCAGCAATACACCTGCCGCCAATCCCAGAGGCACCTGCCACCAGCTACGAATAAACCGCTTCCGGGGCGCGGCATCGGTGTTCGCAG